>DATFFS010000065.1:0-26427 GCA_035249945.1 Gemmatimonadota bacterium | reverse complement strand
GCCGCCGCCGTCGGGTTGGCCGGCATCGCCGTCGGGCTTCTGCCGCTCCTTCGCCTGGCTCCGATCACGATCCCGAGCCTGGGCGACGTGGTGACCGCCGCCGCCCGCGGGATCGCGTGGATCGGCGAATGGCTGCGGGCCGGCCTCGACGTCTGGGGCATGCTCGCACGGGTGGGTGACGCGATCGGCAAGGCCGCGGCCACCCCGGAGATCGCGACCGCGATGATGGGCAGCGCGTTGATCAGCGCCCTGGCCCTGTATACGCTGCATCACCTGCTCGTCTACGAGAGGAGAGTCTGAGAATGAACGGGTCACTGCGTGCGCTTGGACGCGCCCTGACCGTGGCCGCGGGGCTGGCCTTGATGGCGCCCGGCGGCCCGGTGCGGGCCCTCGCGCAAACCGATACGCTGGCGCAGGCGCAAGACGCCACGCTGGCTGCCCTGAGGGCCCAGATCGAGAACCGGTACCAGGTGCAGGAGGTCCCCGGCGGGATCCTGCTGCTCCCGAAGTACGGCAATGTCCAGGTCCAGAACATCACCATCACCGACGACGCGATCGCGGTCAACGGCCGAGCTGTGACCGGGCCCGAGCTGCAGGCGATGGTCGCCGAGGACGCGGACGCGATCGTGCGCCTGACGTATCTCGACGCCGACGATCGCCGGATCCTGTTCGGGATCGGGGGCGCCCCGGTGCCTGCCGACACGACCGCGGTGGCGATCGAGGACACGACCGCCGAGGACGAGGACGAGGACGAAACGGGCGGGATGGTGACGGTCGAGTCCTCGGACGACCGCGTCCGCGTGGGGGCCAGCGTCCACGTCCGGGAGGACGAGGTCGTAAACGGCGACGTCGTGGCGGTGTTGGGCTCGGTGGACGTGGACGGGCGGGTGACAGGCGACGTCGTGTCCGTGGGCGGCTCGGTGGAGCTCGGCCCGGAGGCGGTCGTCGAAGGAGAGGTCGTGGTCGTCGGCGGGACGCTGGAGAGCGCGCCGGGCGCCCGGATCGAGGGCGGAGTCGAGGAGGTCGCCTGGGGCGGCCCGGATGTCCACTTCGGCGGACCGGAGTTCCACGCGCCGTTCCTCGAGGGTGTCGGCGGGCTGGTCATGACGGTCATTTGGGTGATCGTGCTCGGCGCCCTGGCCGCTCTCATGTACCTGCTCGCGCGCCGGCCGGTGGAACGGATGGCGTACCGGATCACGGAGTCGCCGTGGAAGGCGGCGCTGGTCGGGCTCGTGGCCCAGATCCTGTTCTTCCCGGTGCTGGTCCTGAGCATCGTGCTCCTGGCGATCTCGATCATCGGGATCCCGCTCCTGCTCGCGGTGCCGTTCGCGCTGGTCGCGCTCGCGATCGGTATGCTGATCGGGTTCACCGCGGTGGCGCGGGTGCTCGGCAGCGCGGCGGAGAGCCGCTTCGGCTGGCAGCACGACAACCCGTTCGTCTCCGTGCTGATCGGGGTGGGACTGATCATGCTGGTAAGCTTCTTCGCCAGCGCGCTCGGCGTGGCCGGCGGGCCGCTCGGAGTGTTCGCCGTGATTCTCGGCATTCTCGGCTTCGTGCTGCAGTACGCCGCCTGGACGGTCGGACTGGGCGCGTTGCTCCTGACCCGCTTCGGCACGCGCTATGGCTGGGGCGAGGCTCCGGGACCCGGCACGCCGGCCGTCCCGCCCGCTCCTCCGTTTGACGCTCCGCCCGCTCCGCCCGCGGAAGGGCCGCTGGAGGGCGCCATTCGCTGAGGGAACGGCAGAGGGGACGTCGCGAGGCCCGGTGGGGATGGCGAAGCAGCCACCTCCCGGGCCCTCGCGTTGGGGGGAACATGCCCGTCCGGCGCCGGTATACCATGCGGGAGGTATCTCCATGCGACAGTCCAGATTCACGGCCGCGGCGGCGCTGACCGCCGTGGCGATCGCGGCGACGCTCTGGTCCGTTCCCGCCCTTGCGCAGACCGGACAACCCGACACGACCTATCGGGTCATCCTCTACCTGGCCGAGGACGGCGCCCCCAACGACGTCACCTTCCAGCGCCTGGACGAAGTGGTGGGCGAGGGAGCGGGCGCCGACCGCATCCGTCAGCTCCTCGAGGCGAGCTCGGTCCGGCAGCTGGAGGACGTGACGATCGTCCCTGGCCGGGACACGCCCGCGCTCAAGATCGGCAACGTCACCGTGCGCGTGACGGGCGTCTACAAGGAGCCGCGCCGCGACGCGATGTTCCTGCGCGTGGAGGTCGACGGCGGACGAGAGGCGTTCGTCAAGGAGGTCGTCTCCCGCTTCGACGAGTCGCTCGTCCTGGCCTATCCGCTGACCGAGGGCAACCGCTCGATCATCGCGCTCCTCGTGCCGGCGAAGATCTCTCCGTAGAGCGGTAAGGATCTCGCGTCGGTCTGACGACCCTCTTCCGTCGACCGGCGAACGAGGGGCGCCTTAGGGCGCCCCTTCGTTTTCGGGCGTTGAAAATGGCCCATCTGCGGCGTTACGCTCCTCGTGTCTTCCTGCGGCGTACGAACAGTACGCATCGGAATCCACTCGTCGCGTGCCTTGCATCTGGGCCATTTTGAACGCCCTCTGGAAAACGGCAACCCTGGGCGGAGATCGATCGATGGCGGAGCGGTTCGATAACTGGATCGGCGGTGAGTGGGTGGGATCGGGGGAGCGGGATCCGGTCACGGATCCGTTCCTGGGCGGGGTCGTGGGCGAGATGGCGCTGGCGTCGGAGGCGGATCTGGAGCGCGCGATCGGCGCCGCCGAGGACGCCTTCGAGATCACGCGCGGCCACTCGGCCTGGGAGCGCGAGACGATGCTCCGCGGCGTGGCCGCGGGGATCGCGAAGCGGCGGCGGGAGATCGTCGAGCGCATGATCGCCGAGAGCGGGAAACCCCGGAAGTTCGCCGAGGGCGAGGTGACCCGGGCGATCTCGACGTTCACGCTGGCGGCGGAGGAGGCCAAGCGTTTCGGCGGCGAGGTCGTGCCGATCGACATCGCGGAAGCGTCGGAGGGGTACTTCGCGCTGACGCGCCGCTTCCCGCGCGGGCCCGTAGCGGGCATCTCCCCGTTCAACTTTCCGCTCAACCTCATCGCCCACAAGGTCGCCCCGGCGCTCGCCACCGGGAGCACGATCGTCGTCAAGCCGCCCATGCAGGCGCCCCTGACGAGCCTCCTGCTGGCCGAGATCCTGGCGGCGGCTGGGGTGCCGCATGGCGCCGTCAACTTCCTGCACATGGTCCCGGCCGTGGCGGAGCGCCTCGCGACCGACGAGCGCTTCACGCTGCTGACGTTCACGGGCAGCGCGAAGGTCGGTTGGATGCTGAAGTCGAAGGCGGGGCGCAAGCCGGTGCTGCTCGAGCTCGGCGGGAACGCGGGCATGATCGTCCACCGGGACGCCGATCTCGACTGGGCCCGCGAGCGGGCCGCGGTCGGCGCCTTCGCGCACGCTGGTCAGGTGTGCATCAAGGTGCAGCGGCTGCTGGTGGACGCGGCGATCGCCGACGACTGGATCCCTGCGTTCGTGGACCGCGTGGACGATCTCCGGATGGGCGATCCTCGCGATCCCGAGACCGTCGTGGGGCCGCTGATCGACGATGCGCAGGCGGACCGGGTGGAGGCCTGGATCCAGGAAGCGGTCGACGGCGGCGCCCGCCTCCTGACCGGGGGCAGGCGCGAAGGGCGCTTCATCCGGCCCGCCGTGCTCACCGACGTGAGTCCGGAGCTCAAGGTCTGGGAGGAAGAGGTGTTCGGGCCCGTGGCGGTGGTCGGTCGCTACCGGGACTTCGGGGACGCCGTGGCGCGGATCGACGACTCGCGGTTCGGCATCCACGCGGGGATCTTCACCCACGACATACGGAGGATCGACCACGCGTTCCGCAACCTCACGGTCGGCGGCGTGATCGTGAACGACTATCCCACTTTCCGGGTCGACAACTTTCCGTACGGCGGCGTGAAGGAGTCCGGGCTCGGGCGGGAGGGCGTCCGATACGCCATGGAAGCGATGACCGAGCCCAGGATCCTGGTCTTCGATCTCAATCATTAGGGGGGCGGGCGATGAAAATGGCCGATCTGCTGCGTTGCACACCTCGTGTCTTCCTGCGGCGTAGCTTGTGCTACGCCTCGGAATCCACTCGCCATGCGCCTTGCATCTCGACCATTTTGATCGCCCGCTCGCTGCCGATCGATTGCGCCCGTCCCCTTCTATTTGTGTTCGTCTTTCTTGTCGCGGCGGCTTGCGGCGCGCCCGACGATGGCGCGGACGAGGCGGGGTTCCCATCGCGCGACTGGTCGGGTCCCTACGCATTGACGGCCGTCGAGTCTTCGACGGACTGCGCGGGGGCCGAGGCGCCGCCGCCACTGACCGATGCGGTGCTCGACGTGCAGCAGTCGACGGACAACGCCGCCGTCGCCCGGATCCCGCCGCTGGTGGAGATGGGAGGGCGTTTCGACGGCGACCGCCTCGAGGCCGCCGGGTCGATCAACCAGCCGATCTCGCTGCCGGAATCGCTCGCGGGGCGTGCGGCGCCGGAGGACAGCCTCGATACGATCGGGTACGTGCTGCAGGCCGAGTTCTCCGAGGACGGACTGACGGGCCGCTACTCGATCCGGGCCCCGGACTTGAATGCGTTGTCGGCGGGCTCGGGACCGGGACGATGCGGGTACGTCTACGAGCTGCGCGGCAGGCCGCTCATCGGAGGTCAGGGTCGGGAGAGAGAGAGACCCGCCGAACGCCGGTGAGCATCGACGCCAGCCGGGCGGCGTACTCGTCGTGCTCCGCGGCCGCCGGATCGAGTGCGTTCCACGCGATCCCGTTCCTGCTCGTCGAGGCGTGCAGCAGCCGCCCTCCCTGGGCGAGAATGCCGACGTGGGTGGCGCGGCCGACTCCGGGCTCGGCGAAGAACGCCAGGTCGCCGTCGTCGATGCCGCTCCAGTCGCTCGCGGGATCGACCGACTCGCCGCGGCCCGCCTGCTGATCGGAGTCGCGCGGCAGCCACGCCCCGTGCAGCCCGAAGATGCGCTGCACGAACCCCGAGCAGTCGAATCCCTTCTCGGAGGTCCCTCCCCAGAGATACGGAAGTCCCACGAACTGCGCGGCGTGCTCGACGATCGCTCGCCCGCTCGGCGTGAAGCGCTGGGGGAGCCGGTCCGCGGGCACCGCTTCGCCGCGCGCGACCCAGCCCGACGCCCCGTCGGGCAGCACGATTTCGAGGAAGCGGCCGCGCGCCTCGCCGGCCTCGACGATCGCGCCCTGGACGAGGTCCGCCACGGGGGCCGCATACGGGGCGGGCTGCGCCACCGCGCGCGCCCCCCGCGCGGTGACCACGAACCGCCCGGACGGCGGGCGCCGCTCGTAGAGCCGGGCGCGGAAGGAGTCGAGGTCGTCCGGGTGCCGGCGTACGACCGACGCGCGGTGGACCCAGGCCACGTAGCGGTCCCCGGTCTGGACCTGGAGCCAGTCCCCGCGCGACCGCAGAACGAGCGCCTCCTCCCCGAGGATCATCTGCGATACGAGCTCCGCCGAATGACGCGGCTCGCCGCGAAGATGGGCCAGGCTCCGATGGGCGATCGCCTGGAGCTCGACGCCCACCGCGGGGAGCACCTCGAGCGCCGCCCGGACTCCGGCCTCCCCGGCCAGCGCCCGGAGATCCTCGATCGCGGCCGGCTCGGTGACCGCGCCCGTGATCCCGGGCGCGTCGCCCTCCTCGTCCAGCGTCACGTCCCAGACCCCCAGTCGGGGGTCCGGCACGTGGCGGAGCCGCAGATCCTCCAGCCGCGTCGCCAGCTCGCCGACGGTCACCGCGTCCGCGCCGCGGCCGTCACCGCGCCTCCGCCGGGCGCCGCGTCGGACGCGGTCTGGTCGGCGAACTGCAGCTGGTACAGCCGCGCGTAGAGGCCGTCGGCGGCGAGGAGCTCGACGTGCGTGCCGGTCTCGCGCACCTCGCCATGATGGATCACCACGATCCGGTCGACGGTGCGGATCGTGGCGAGACGATGGGCGATCACGATCGACGTCCGGCCCGCCAGCAGCCGCGCCACCGCGGACTCGATTAGCCGCTCGCTCTCGCTGTCGACGCTCGACGTGGCCTCGTCGAGCACCAGGACAGGAGGGTCGAAGGCGAGCGCCCGAGCGAACGCCAGGAGCTGCTTCTGCCCCGTCGACAGCGCGCGGCCGCGCTCTCCGACCGGAGTTTCCAACCCCATCGGCAGGCCGTCGACGAACCGCTCCGCGCCGATCGCCTCGATCGCCCGGCGCACGCGCTCGTCTCCTATCGCCTCTTCGTGCAGGCGCACGTTCTCGAGCACCGTGTCGGAGAACAGGAACACGTCCTGGACGACCAGTCCCACGCGCCGCCGGAGCTCGTCGCGCGGGTACTCCCGGATGTCCAGCCCGTCCAGCAGGATCCGCCCGCGCTCGACTTCGTAGAAACGCGACAGCAGGCTCGCGCACGTCGTCTTGCCGGAGCCGGTGGGACCGACCAGCGCCACGCGCTCGCCCGGAGCCACGCGAAAGGAGACGCCCCGCAGCGTCCACGACTCCTCGCTGTAGCGGAACCAGACGTCGTCGAACTCGATCTCTCCCCGTGGTTCGGGAAGCGCGGCCGCGCTATCGGAATCCGCGTCGACTTGCTCGTCGAGCAGGGCGACGAGCCGCTCGCCCGAGGCCATCGCGGACTGGAGCAGATTGTACTTCTCCGCGAGGTCGCGGATTGGCGAGTAGAACTTGTGCAGGTACTGAAGGAAGGCCACCAGCGTCCCGAACGTCATCGCGCCCTGCAGGATGCGGCCGCCGCCGTACCACAGGATCAGCGCTATGGCGACCGCGCCGCCGACTTCCACCAGCGGATAGAACAGCGAGTAGTAATGCACTGAGCGGACCTGCGCGCGGAGATGGTCCTGGTTGATACCGCGGAACTCGCGCTTGCTGTCCTCCTCGCGCCGGAACAGCTGGAGGACGGTCAGGCCGGTCACATGTTCCTGGAGGTAGGCGTTCAGCCGAGCCACCCAGCGCCGGATCTCGCGGTGCGCGTCCCGCATCCGCCGGCGGAAGTAGAACGAAATCGCGGCGATGGCGGGCAGCAGCAGCAGCGTGACGAGCGCCAGCTGCCAGCTCATGGTGAACATCATGATCGCGATCGCGACCATGAGCACGAGGTCCCCGATGATCGCCACGACTCCCGAGGAGAAGAGGTCGTTCAGGACCTCGACGTCGCTCGTCACCCGCGTCATGAGGCGCCCGATCGCGTTCCGATCGAAGAACGAGACCGGCAGGCGCTGCAGCCGATCGAAGAGCCGCTCCCGCAGGTCGTGCATCGCCCGTTGCCCGATCCAGGTCGTGAGGTAGGTCCGGAAGGCGCCAGCGACGAAGTCGAATATCAAGAGCGCGAAGAACGCCGTAACCGGCACCCATAAACCGGCCACGTCGCCGACGGCGATGTGGTCATCGATGGCGAGCTTGATCAGCCAGGGGCGAGCAGCTTCGGCGGCGCCGAGCAGCAAGAGCAGCGCCACTGCGACCGCCACGTAGCGCCTGTAGGGGCGCACGAATTCGAGCAGCCGTCGGGCGACATGTGGATCGTAGGGCGCGTGGAGGGGCTCGTCCGCCGGATGGCGCATGGGAGTCCTGGAAAGTGCTCGCTCGGGTGCCGAGGGTCAAGCGATGCTATCTTCCGTCGCCTGTCGCTGGCGGGGCCGAACACACGCAGGGGGTGAGCGATGGATGCACGCATGGCATGGCTGGTCGTTGCGCTGATCGCCGCGCCGCTGCCCGCCGGATGCGATCGCGGGCCGGGAGAGGCCGCGGGAGGCGGGGAGGACGTCGAGGTCGATCCGGACCTGGGTACGCTGAAGGTGCTGAACCAGACGACCGAACCGGTGGCCATCTTCCTCGACGGCGACGAGCTGTATGCGATCCAGCCCGGTAGCTCGTCGACGTTCCGCAACCTTCCCACGCGCCGGGTCGACATCTACGGCGTGGGCCGCATCTCCCAGAAGCACTACGGCCTGCCGGAGCTCACGATCGCCGAGAAGGGAGATTACGAGTGGACGATCCGTCCCTGAACCAGCCCCCGCAGCGGAGGGGACGGACCCTGGCCCTGGTCGGCGCCGGCGCTCTCGCCGGGCTGGCAGCCGGATGGCTGGCGTTCCGGCAAAGCGATGCCTCCCCGGGAGATCGCCCGGCGGTGGCCTCCGGGATCGATATCGTGGAGGGCGTCGACGTCAGTCACGACCCCGTTCTGGGCCCCGCCGACGCGCCCATCACGATCGTCGAGTTCAGCGACTTCGAATGCCCGTTCTGCTCCCGCTTCGCGCGCGCGACGGCGCCGGCGCTGCGCCGCCAGTACGGGGACCGGATCCGCTGGATCTTCGTGAACTACCCACTGCAGTCGATCCACCCGAACGCGTACGAGGCCGCTCTGGCCGGCGAATGCGCCACGGAGCAGGAGCGGTTCTGGCCCTTCTACGACGCCCTGTTCAGCGGCCGCCACGAGCTGTCGAGCGACGGGTACGCGGCGGCGGCGGAGCAGGCCGGCCTGGACGACGGGCGCTTCGAGGCCTGCTACCGGAACGCCGACCATGCCGAAGAGGTCGCGCTCGACATCAAGGAAGGGGAGAAGTTCTACATCCTCGGCACCCCGACATTCTACGTCAACGGAAAGCGCATGGAAGGCGCCCAGCGGCCCGAGGCGTTCGCGGCGGTGATCGATTCGATCCTCTCGCAGGAGGGCTGACCCGCGATCCATGAGCGTGCGGCTCCACGATCTCCTCGCGCGATCCGCGGACCGCTGGCCCGACAGGTACGCGGTCGCGACGGCCGACGGGTCCGAGAGGCTCACGTACCGGGAGCTCGCAGAGCGCGCCGGCTCGATGCGGGAAGCCCTGGAGCGCCATGGCGTGGGGCCCGGCGACCGCGTCGCGGTCTACGCCCCGAAATCCCCGGCCTCGCTCTCCGCCATCCTCGGGATCCTCCAGAGCGGTGCCGCGTACGTCCCGGTCGACGCCTCTGCGCCACCCGCACGCGCGGCGTACGTGGTCGACAACTGCGGCGTGGCGGCCGTCGTGGCCGCCGCGGAGCTGCTGCCCGCACTGCGCGATGCGGGGAGCTCCGAGCTGCGCTCGCTGGAGCGCTGGGCGGATGGCTCAGGAGATCGCGAGGTCGAGATCGCCCGCGGCCCCGGCGGCGAGCGCGCCGGTGACGCCTCCGATCCGATCGCCTACATCCTCTACACTTCCGGATCGACGGGCAGGCCAAAGGGAGTCGTCCACACGCACGGCAGCGCGATGAGCTTCGTGGAGTGGTGCGCGCGGACCTTCGATCTCTCCGAGAAGGATCGGTTCAGCTCGCACGCGCCGTTCCATTTCGACCTGTCGATCTTCGATCTCTACGTTTCCCTCTATCACGGTGGAGAGGTCGTCCTGTTCGGCGAGGAGGTCTCCAAGCAGCCGGCCGCCATGGCGGACGCGATCGCCGAGCGGAAGATCTCGGTCTGGTACTCGACTCCCTCGGTCCTCCGCCTCCTGGTCGAGTTCGGCCACCTCGACGCGCGCGACTGGACGGCGCTCCGACTGGTTCTCTTCGCCGGCGAAGTGTTTCCGATCAAGCATCTCCGCCGGCTTCTCGAGGAATGGCCGGTTCCGCGGTACTACAACCTGTACGGACCGACCGAGACGAACGTCTGCACGTACTTCGAGGTCCCCATGCCGATTTCTGCCGATCGCGAGGAGCCATTCCCCATCGGTCGCGTCTGCGACAACGACGAGGGTCTCGTGGTCGACGAGGACGACCGGCCGGTCGCCTCCGGCGACGAGGGCGAGCTCCTGATCCGCGGCGGGACGGTGATGCAGGGGTACTGGAACCTTCCCGAGCGCACGGCGACGGCGTTCTACGTCGACGCGGACGGCGGGCGGTGGTACCGGACCGGAGACCTCGTGCGGGAGGACGTCGACGGGACGCTCCTGTTCGCCGGGCGTCGCGACAGGATGGTCAAGCGCCGCGGCTACCGGGTCGAGCTGGGGGAGATCGAGACCGCGCTCTACCGCCACCCGGACATCGTGGAGGCGGCCGTCGTCGCGCTCCCGGGCGAGGACGGCATCTCGATCGACGCATTCGTGTGCCGCGCGGACGGCGGCAAGGGGTCGATCATCGAGATGAAGACCTTCTGCTCGAAGGAGTTGCCGCTGTACATGATCCCCGATCGCTTCCAGTTCCGCCCGTCGCTTCCCAAGACGTCGACCGACAAGGTCGACTATCAGGCTCTGACGCGCGGAGACACGTGAACTTCGATCTGACCGCCGAGCAGAAGCTCCTCCAGGGCGAGATCACGCGCTTCGCCCGCGCGGAGCTGAACGCGGGCGCCCGCGAGCGCGACCGCGACCAGGAGTTTGCGCGCGAGCTGTGGACGAAGTGCGGCGAGATGCGGCTCCAGGGGCTGCCGGTTCCCGAGGAGTACGGCGGGGGCGGACTCGACGCCCTCGGCAGCGCGATCGCGCTCGAGGCGCTCGGCTACGGCTGCGAGGACGGGGGTCTCGTGTTCGCCGTCTGCGCGCACCTGCTCGCCTGCGTGGTGCCCATCTGGAAGCACGGCACCGAAGAGCAGCGGCGGAGGTGGCTGCCGAGGCTCTGTGACGGGTCGCTGATCGCCGTCAACGGGATGACGGAGCCCGAATCGGGCTCGGACGCGTTTGCCATGTCCACCCGGGCGAGGAAGGACGGCGACGAATGGGTCATCAACGGCGCCAAGACGTTCTCGTCCAACGGGCCGGTCGCGGACCTGGCCCTCGTTTACGCGGTCACCGATCCCGACAAGGGCTTCGGCGGGATCACCGCCTTCGTCGTCGAGAAGGGGATCGACGGGTTCCGCGCCGGACAGAAATTCGAGAAGATGGGCCTCCGAAGCTGCCCGATCGGCGAGCTGGTGCTCGAGGACACGCGGGTCGGCGAGGACGCGGTCCTGGGCGGCGAGGGCGCGGGGGCGACGGTCTTCTCGCAGTCCATGGACTGGGAGCGCGCTTGCCTCGGCGCCACACACGTCGGAACGATGCAGCGGCTCCTCGAGGGCGCCGTGAAGCAGGCCCGCACCCGGAAGTCCGGCGGGCAACCGATCGGGAAGAATCAGGCGATCAGCCACAAGATCGCGGACATGAAAGTGCGCCTCGAAGCCTCGCGTCTGCTGACCTATCAGGCGGCGTGGCGGCTAGAGCAGACGCGCGCGGCCGCGATGGACGCCTCGATCGCCAAGCTCCACGTCAGCGAGTCCCTGGTGGCCAGCGCGCACGACGCCCTGCAGATCATGGGCGGGTACGGCTTCCTGGTCGAACAGGGTGTCGAGCGGACGCTCAGGGACGCGGTCGCGAGCACGATCTACTCGGGAACGAATGAGATGCAGCGGTCGATCATCGCCCGTTGGCTGGGGCTGTAAGCCGCTCGCCGCATTTTTTCTGATACGCAGGACGCTCAATGACATTTTTTTGGAACTCCTCGACACATTGCGTGGTAGCGCCGTGCCGAACTTTGACATCGCTTCCGCGGCTCGGGTAGAATAAAAAGTTCGACCATCGATCGGATCCGAGCCCCCGCTGGACCGCTCGCCAGAAGCGCTATCGGGACGGTGAATGAATGCGTTGTTCCTCTGACTCCCTCTCTGGTCACGTAGTCCCAAACGCCTTCGCCGTCTGCCCCTCCAGCGCCGGTCTCCCGCAGGAAGGATCGCGGCTCGGGCAACCTCTGCACACGAAAAGGAGAGCAACGATGCGCAATCGGAACGTTTACGCGAAGGTCGTGGCACTGGTCGTGCCCCTCTTGATCCTCGCTGCGTGCGGGACGGATCGGGAGTCGGGATCGCCGGTGGACACTTCTCTCGAGCTGACCGGCGTCGCCGAGTTCTGCCCGTCCGGAGACGTCGAGAACGCCATCGCGGCGATCTTCCCGACCCCCGAAAGCCTGCATCACGTGGCCACGGTGAACTGCGGCCAGGTTTTCAGCGACTTCGGGAAGGGCAAGCAGACCGAAGCGGTCCAGAAGGCGTTCGCCTTCTTCGTGAAGACTCTGCAGCAGAACGAGGCCGGACAGCTGCTCGTCTCTGGCGAAGAGGGAGAGGCCGACATCATCGAGCTCTTCACACTGATCCTCACCGGCATCGGTATGGATCTCCCGGACGTCGATCCCGAGGATCTGGCCGACGCTCTGTTGAGTGGGGAATACGCGGTCGGCCCGCTGGTCCCGGGTGGACCACCTTTGATCACGATCAGCAAGCACGCGGGGATGGACGACGACGGGGGACTCTTCGGGCCGGTGACGGCGGTCATCATCATGATCCCGCCGAATGAGAACGAGGTCATGCTCTCGAGCGTGAGCCACCCCTGCCCGGCGGGCGTCGTCAACACCTTCGACTGCTATCCGCTGTTCTTCGACTACTCCGTGTCGCCCGTATCGAACGTGAACCCCGCAGTGGGGCTCCAGCTCGGGCAGTGCAACGTCTCGCCCGAGGGGGTCGAGGTCGAGCTCCTTTCTCCAGAAGGATTCCTGCCCCTGGACGACGCACCCGCCGGGCTCGACTGCACCGACGTGGAGCCGGAAGTCGCGATGACGGGGTGGCGGAGCTATGCCTGGACTGTGCTCGAGCCGGTCTCGCCGCTCTTTCATGTGACGCCGGCGTTCGCCGGTCAGAGCCCGATCGGCGGCCGCATCTCGAACTTCAGCCCCGTGGCCCCGGCGGACCCCGAATCCGGAGATACGGAGACGCTCGGTTCGATCTCGGGCACTGTCTTCGACATCCCCAACGAGAGCACGTTTCCTGGTGCGACCGTGGAGCTACTGGCGGGCGAGAGCGTCATTGCGACCACCTCCGCGGGTGACGCAGGCGCTTACTCCTTCCCCGATCTCGGGCTGGGGACCTACACCGTTCGGGCCTCGGCCCCGGGATACTTCTCGGACACCTCCGAGCCCGTCACGCTCACCGAGGAGAGCCCGGACGCGTCGGACGTGAACCTGGCATTGGGCCTCGCCATCGGCTGACGGAAGGGCGAAGGGCAGGCCCGCCAAGGCCGGGGCAGAGACAGGGGCGGCTCGCCACGTGCGAGCCGCCCCTCTTCGTTTCCGGCGCGTGGCGCAGATGGGGGCCCACCCTAAGATTCGATTCCATGACCCCGGCGATGATCTGTACGAGCTGTCGGGCCGAGCTCGGCGCGTCCGACCGCTTCTGCTCTACCTGCGGCGCCCCTCGTCCCACGTATTGCGCGGCTTGTGGCGCGGTTCTGGCCGCGGAGTCGCGGTTCTGCGGCCAGTGCGGGACCAGGGTCGAGCAGGGGACGCAGGGTCGCCACGGCCTCCCGGGCCTCGACGCTCCCGCGCTCGGCGCGCCGCCCTCGCCGGCGGAACCCGAGATCCCTCCCGCTCTCCGCGAGAAGTTCGAGAGCGTGAAATCGGAGCTGCAGGGAGACCGCCGCGAGGTCGTCGTCCTGTTCGCCGACCTGTCGGGCTTCACCGCGATGTCCGAGAAAATGGATCCGGAGGAGGTGACGATCCTGATGAACCGCCTCCTCCAGAGTCTCGCCGACGCCGTCTACGCGCACGAGGGATACGTCGACAAGTTCATCGGAGACGCCGTAATGGCGCTCTTCGGCGCGCCCCTGGCGCACGAGGACGACCCCCAGCGGGCTGTTCTGACCGGACTCGCCATGCAGGAGGTCGTGTCTCGCTACAATCGAACCGGTGAGATTCCGCTGGCTCTGCGCATCGGCATTCACGTCGGCGAAGTCGTGGCGGCCCATCTCGCCGCGGGGGCCCGCATGCAGTACACGGTCCTGGGCGACACGGTCAACGTCGCGTCACGGCTGGAGGGGAGCGCCGAACCCGGGAGCATCCTGGTCAGCGAGGCGGTCTACCGCCGGGTCGAGCACCATTTCGAGGCGACGGAGGTCCCGCCGCTCGCGCTGAAGGGGAAAAGCGAGTCCGTCCGAGGCTTTCGCATCGAAGCCGCCCGGCCCGTCTCCCGGATCGGGCGGGACCCAGAGTCGCCGTTCGTGGGCCGCGAACCCGAGCTCGCGGAGCTGACGGGTTTCCTGGAGGGCGTAGCCGCGGGACGGCCGGACATGCTGCTGATCGAGGCCGAGGCGGGGGGTGGGAAGACCCGCCTCGTCGAGGAGGCGCTCGCCCGCGCGCCTGAGCTCTTGCGTGTCGTCCTGCGCTCCACCTCGATCCGCCTGCCCGGCCAGAGACCCCTGCCGTCCGAGATCTTCGCGCAACTCTTTCCCCCGGAGGACGGCGAGCCGGTGGAGCGCGCGCTGGCTCTCCTGCATCCGGAAGTGGAGCGCCATCGGGCTGGCGTACGAGGCCTGGCCGATCTGAGCGATGGCGCCATCGCGGGCGCTCCAGGGGAGGGCGACCCGGCGACGGCCCGGCAGAACCGCTGGGTCGCACTCGCCGCGCTGATCCAAACGGCGGCCCGGGATAGGCCGCTCGTCCTCTGGGTGGAGGACGCCCACTGGCTCGACGAGGCCGCGCAGGACTTTCTGACATTTCTGCTGCCCGCACTGGCGAACGATCCGGTTGGAGTGCTTCTCACCGGACGTCCGGAGCTGACCGGTGCCTGGATTCCCGCGTCGATCCGGCGTCTCACCTTGCTGCCGCTCGACGAAGAAGCCGCTCGTGCGCTTCTGGGGGATCTGTCCGAAGATCTCGACGCGGAGAGCCGTCGGGACCTCGTCCGACGCAGCCAGGGCAACCCCCTGTACCTGGAGCAGCTCGCCCGCTCCTTGCGGGAGGAAGGCAGCAGGACCGCGATACCGGGAACCCTGCAGGGCCTGATCATGGCCCGCATCGACCGGCTCGACGCTCCGATCCAAGCCCTTCTCCAGATGGCGGCGGTTCTCGGCACGCGATTCTCCGCCCCTCTTCTGCGTCGCATGTACGGCCTCGAGCCCCACCGCACGGATTTCGAGACGGCCCTCCGCAGGCTCGAAGGCGGCTTCATCGTGGCGGAGGACCCGGAGCGTGGCGATTGGGCGTTCCGGCATGCCATGACCCAGGAGGTGGCCTACGGCGGCCTGCTCCTGGCCATGCGGAAGATCCTGCACGAGTCGGCCGCCCGTCTGGGGGAGGAAGTGTTCGCCCAGCGGCGCACGGCAGAGGCACCCTTCTTCGCGCACCACTACTGGCAAGCGGGTCTCCCCCGGGAGGCGTCGCCGCATTTGTGGATCGCCGGGCAGGCGGCCGCGGAGGCGTACGAGCTGTCCGCGGCGGAGGAGTTCCTGGATCGGCTCGACCAGGCGGGGGTGGAGGACGGGCAGGGGCTCCTGAGTGGGGACGAACTCGCCCGCTTCCTCGAGATGTACGGCAACGTGCTGTTGTACCGCGGCCGACTCGAAGAAGCGGACGTCCGGTTCCGCCAGCTCGAGCGCGAGGGGGAGCGGGCCCGACGCGCCGAATGGTCGGCGCGCGGGCTCGAGTACCTCGGCCGAACGGCCTGGTACCGCGGCGAGCTGGACGCGGCACAGGAGCTGTTCGAACGCGGGCTGTCGCGGCTCCCGGCAGGCCAGCATCGGATCGAGGCCGATCTCCACAACGACCTGGGCATCGTGTACTACTATCGCGGCCGCCCAGAGGATGCGTTCGCGCAGCACAGCGCCGCGCTCGAGCTGCGAGAGCGGATCGGGGACAGGCTGGGAATGGCCAAGAGCCACTCCAACATAGGGAATCTGCTAGCCGACTTCCGCGACGATCTCGAGGGGGCGGAACGCCAGTACCGACTGGGACTGGAGATGGCCGAAGCGGTCGGGGACCGCCAGATGCAGTACAGCACGCTATTCAACCTGGCGACGATCATGCAGGATCGCGGGGAATGGAACGACGCCGTCGCGATCTACCGTCAGGGCGAGCGGCTGCTGGAGGAGATCGGCTGGGGGCATGCCCGTTACCAGAACCTGCAGCGCCAGGCCGAGAGCGAGATCGCCCTCGGCAGGATCGACCGCGCGCTACGCCATCTCCAGGAGTGTCTTTCACGCGGGGACGCGATCCTGGAGCCCGCAAACCGCGTCAACACGCGCACTTTCCTGTTCGACGCCTACATCCGGGCGTGCGCGGACGAGTTCGCCGGGACAGCGATCGCCGAAGCCCGGCGGCTGGCCGACGAGCTGCGAGTCGAAGAAGCGCTCGAGACAGTGCAGCTGCGCGAGGGCCGTTGGCTCGCGGCCCGCGGGCGATGGGCGGATGCCGCAGCGGCCTTCGGCGATGCGGCCGCGCAGGCGAGCAGGCAGAACCACGTCTCCTTCGCCGCCCTGGCCGAAGCCCATCGGTTCCGGGCACTGGCGTACGCCGGGGAGCCCTCCGCCGGGAGCGGCGGCAGGTCTGGCGGGACGGACGCCGCCGAGGTGCGGAAGAGGACTCCCGCCCTCGCGGTGATCGACTTCCTCTACGCCGACGCCGACGCCGAGCGCGACCCCACTTCCACGGCTGCCGCGGTGCTCGAGCGGGTGGCGGACGAAGCGGCGCGCCTGGGAGATCCCGGCCTCGAGCGCGCCGCTGCCGAGCGCGCATCGCGCGTGTGGCTCGTCTGCGGGGACGACGCGGCCGCCGCCGCGGCGATCGAGCGAGCCGCGCACGCCATGGAGGTCATCGAGGCGGGCCTGTCGAAGGACATGGCCGAGGCCTTCGCTGCCCACCCCCGGAACGCGGCGCTGCGTAAGGCTCTCGAAGCGCGCGGGGTCTGACCGAGGCTCGGCGCAGGTCCGGGCTACGCGCGCGTCCAGGGCTCAGGCGCGCTCGACTTCCTCCTCCAGACGCTGGCGACGGTCCAGCGCCGCATAGCCGCCCCCCGCGGCCACCAGCTCATCGTGCGACCCGCTCTCGACGATCCGCCCGCTTTCCAGCACGACGATGCGGTCCGCGGCGCGCAGAGTCGAGACGCGATGGCTCACGAGCAGCGTGGTGCGCTCGGCCATGAACGAACGCAGTCGGCGCAGGATCCGCTCCTCGGTCTCCGTGTCGACCGACGAGAACGCGTCGTCGAGTATCAGGATCCGGGGGTCCGACAACAGCGCCCGCGCGAGAGCGGCGCGCTGCTTCTGCCCGCCCGACAGCGTGATCCCGCGCTCGCCCACCATCGTGTCGTAGCCGTTGGGGAACAGCTCCAGGTCGGCCGACAAGCCGGCGATCTCCGCCGCCTCCTCGAGGGAGAGCCGGCTTTCCGGGCTGCGGCCGAACTCGAGGTTGGCCCGGATCGTGTCGCTGAACAGGAAGGGTTCCTGCGGCGCGAACCCGATCGCTCCCCGCAGGCCCACCAGCGGATAGACGGCAAGCTCCCGGCCGTCGACCTCGACGGTTCCGGCGACCGGCTCGTAGAGCCGCGGAACGAGCTGCACGATGGTGGTCTTGCCGGATCCGGTCGGGCCCGTTATGCCGAGCGTCGTGCCGGCCGGAACCTCGAGATCGAACGATTGCAGCACCAGCGGCCGGCCCGCCGAATAGCGGAACGACACGTCCTGGAACCGGATGCTGCCGGACGAGGGCCGCGCGCCCGGGACCGCGCGGCTGTCGTCGATGGCCGGCCTGGAGAGGAGGATCCGGTTGAGCCGGACCATGGCCGCCGATCCGCGCTGGAACTGATTGACGATCCATCCGACCGCGATGAGCGGCCACGCGATCATCGCCAGGTACATGACGAAGGCGACGAAGTCGCCCAGCGTCAGCGATCCCTCGGCGACCCTGGTCCCGCCGATCCACAGCAGGATCAGCAGACTGACCCCCAGCAGGAACCCCAGCAGCGGCCCCAGCGTCGCCTGCAGGCGCGCGAGGCGCATGTTCGCGCGCGCGTAGGCCCCGCTCCGGCCGCGGAACCGCCGTCGCTCGGACTCCTCCCGTCCGTACGCGCGCACGACCCTGAGGCCGGCGAGGTTCTCCTGCGTGGCGGTGGATACGTCCGCCAGGGCAGCCTGGGCGATCTCGCTGCGCCGATGGATGCGGCTGCCGAGCAGCTTGACGCTGAGGGAGACCCCCGGCAGGGGCAGCAGCGCCCACAGCGTCAGCCATGGATCCATCCACACCATGAATCCGATCGACACGGAGATCGTGATCACCGTGCTGATGCTGAACACGATTCCCGATCCCAGCATCATCCGGATCGCGCCGATGTCGTTGGTGAAGCGGCTCATGACGTCGCCCGTGGGGAAGCCGTCGAACCAGGAGGGGGGCTGGCGAACGAGTCGCTCGTACAGCGCTTCGCGCAGGTCCGCTTCGACATTGCGTGATGCGGTGAAGATCAGGCGCCGCTGCGCGAATCGGAAAACGCCCTGGACCAGCGCGATTGCGACGATGAGTCCCGAGAACGCGGCGATGAGACCCCAGGTCACGTTCTCGCGCAACGCATCGATGGCCAGCTTCACGATGTACGGCTCGAGCGCGCCGAGCAGCGAACTGACGGCGATCGCCGCGGCGCCGAGCGCGATCGCGCGGCGATAGGGAGTCAGAAACGGAAGGAGCGGAGAGAGGGGGTGGGACTTCACCCGTCCTCGCGATCAGAAGCCGTCGGCGAGCCCGCCTCCGCGCAGGTCGCTGCGGCCGAACAGGAATCCGTGCTCGAAGTCGACCTCGATCGTCTCGACGCGCCCGGAGTAGCCGCCGCGGAAGCGGACCTCGTGCCCCATCGCGGTCAGCCTGTCCACCGTATCCTGCGACAGGCCGAACGGCTCGACCTGGATCCGGTCGGGCAGATGCTGATGGTGGATGCGCTTCGCGTCATTGGCTTCGGCCAACGTCATCCCGTAGTCGATGGCGTCGATCAGAACCTGCGCCACGCTCGTGATGATGGTCGAGCCGCCCGGAGTGCCGAGCACGAACTTCACCCGTCCGTCCTGCTCGACGATCGTGGGGGTCATAGCCGAGAGCGGCCGCTTCCCCGGCTCGATCGCGTTGGCGCGGCCCTGCACGAGCCCGTAGGCATTGGCGACGCCAGGCTTGATCGTCAGGTCGTCCATCTCGTTGTTGAGGAAGAATCCCGCGACCGTCATGTAGGAGCCGAAGCCCCCATTGATCGTCGTGGTGGAGGCCACCGCCGACCCGTCCGGCGCCACGATCGAGAAGTGCGTCGTCTCGGTGGATTCCTCCGAAACGACCGCCGCGAAGAGCTCGGGCCGGATCTCCGCCGACGGCGTCGCGCGCAGGGTGTCGATGGTGGCCGCCAGCGCGGTGCCGTACCCCTCCTCCCAGGCCTCGGGAGGGATGTCCGTGTGGTCCGGATCGCCCAGCAGGGTGTTCCGCTCCCCGTACGCGCGCCGCATCGACTCGACGATCCGATGAACCGAGGTCGCCGAGTGGAAGGGGTACTTCGACATGTCGAAGGTCTCGAGCTGCTCCAGTAGCCACATCATCGTCAGTCCGCCCGAGGAAGGCGGTCCCATGGAGTGGACCGTGTAACCGCGGTAGTCGAAGGTGACCGGCGGCCGCTCCTTGGCCTCGTAGGCCGCCAGGTCCTCGCGGGTCACCAGTCCTCCGTTGGCGGCCATCGCGTTGGCGATCGAATCGGCGATCTCGCCTCGGTAGAAGACGTCGGCTCCTTCGTCGGCGATCAGGCGCAGGGTGCGTGCGAGGGCGGGCTGCCGGAGCGTGTCGCCCATGGCCGGCGGATCGCCATCGGGGTACAGGATCGCGGCCGCGCCCGGGAAGCGCCGGATGTCCTCCTCGTCGCCCGCGAGATAGCTCCAGGTGTAGGGATCGACGACGAATCCCTCTTCCGCGAGACGGATCGCCGGCTCTAGCAGCTCGCTCCAGGGGAGCGTTCCGTGGCGCTCGTGCACGAGCGCCATGCCGGCGACGGATCCCGGCGTTCCGACCGCCTTCCAGCCGTACCACGACAGCCCCTCGATCGGGTTCCCCTCCGCGTCGAGGTACATGTTCTCGGTGGCGGCGAGCGGCGCGCGCTCGCGGTAGTCGTAGGTCTGGACTCCGCCATCGGTACCCCGGACGACCATGAAGCCGCCGCCGCCGATGTTGCCCGCCGACGGGAGCGTCACCGCGAGGGCGAAGTGGACCGCGATCGCCGCGTCCACGGCGTTTCCTCCGCGGCGCAGGATATCGAGGCCGGCCTGGGTCGCTTCGGCCTTGGCGCTCACCACCATCGCGCTGTCGGCGACCGCCGGACCCCACCACCGGTCCTGCTGCGCCGTAGCGGGCGCGGCCAGGATCAGGCAGAGAGTCGCGATGGGGAAGAGTTGTCGCATGGAAGAAGGCGAATATCGGACGCATCGGAGATCACGGCAACCGCTCCCTCCGCGCGCTATACTCACCGCGTGCGCATCGCCCGAGCCCTCGGCCCTGCGCTGGCCGGAGTGGTGCTCCTGGCAGCGCCTTCCGCGCCCGCACGGGACAGGAGCGCGCCCTCCGCGGCTGTGCAGGACACGAACGTGCAGCGCGAGGCCCACGCCGATCGCCGGGTCGTGCGGATCGTCGTCGACGGCGCGATCTCGCCCGCGTCCGCCGAGTTCATCGAGAGCGCCATCGAAGAGGCCGAGGACAGCGGGGCCGAGGCCCTGGTGATCGTGCTGGACACGCCGGGCGGGCTGGTCGAATCGACCCGCGGGATCGTGCAGGCGATGATGGCCAGCCGGACCCCGATCGTCGTCTACGTCGCGCCTTCGGGGGCGCGCGCCGGCTCGGCGGGCGTGTTCCTGACCCTCGCGGCGCACGTCGCGGCCATGGCCCCGGGGACGAACATCGGCGCCGCGACGCCGGTATCGATGGGTGGCGGCGGGCTGCCGGGCGGTCCCGCCCCGGCGGACAGCGCGATCGAGCGCACGGGCGGCGATCCGCTCGAGCGCAAGATCTTGAACGACACCGTCGCGTTCATCCGCACGATCGCCGAGCGGCGCGGACGGAACGCGGACTGGGCCGAGACGGCGGTGACGGAGGCGGTCTCGGTGACGGAGACCGAGGCGCTCGAGCAGAACGTCGTCGACCTCGTGGCGGCGAGCCTGCCGGAGCTCCTGGAGCGGATCGACGGGCGCGAAGTCGAGGTGTTCGACCGCCGGGCGACGCTGCGCACGGCCGGCGCCGACGTGCGGACGCTCGATCCGGGCCTCCGCTTCCGGATCCTCGACACCATCGCCAATCCGAACATCGCGTTCATCCTCATGATGATCGGGATCTACGGGATCTTCTTCGAGCTCATGAACCCGGGGGCGATCCTGCCGGGAGTGGTGGGCGGCATCTCGCTGCTGCTGGCGTTCTTCGCGCTCCAGGCCCTGCCGGTGAACTACGCGGGCGTGCTCCTCATCCTCTTCTCGCTGATCCTCTTCATCGCGGAGGTGAAGGTGGTGAGCCACGGGCTCCTGACGGTGGGGGGCGTCATCGCGTTCGTGCTGGGCGGGACGATGCTGTTCGACAGTCCAGGATCGCTGCTGCGCGTGAGCTGGAGCGTGATCATCCCCGCGGCGCTGCTGACCGCCGGGTTCTTTGCGTTCGCGATGGGGCTCGCGTGGCGAGTGTGGAAGAGCAAGCCGACTACGGGACGCGAGGGCCTGGTGGGCGAGCGCGGCATCGTCCGCCGGCGACTCGATCCCGAAGGGCAGGTACTGGTGCACGGCGAGCTGTGGCGGGCGCGCGCCGAGGAGGTACTGGAGCCGGGCGACCCCGTGGAGGTGGTGGGAGTAGACGGGCTGACGGTCGAGGTCCGGCGATCCTGACCCTTCCGGAGGCCAAGGCCGCGATCCGCGAGCGCGTGCTCGCCCGGCGCGCGTCGGTGGACGAGTCCGAGCGCCTGGCGTGGTCGAAGCAGATCGAGGACCGGCTCGCGGGCTTGGCCGTCTGGCGGGACGCGGCGGTGGTGCACACCTACGTCGGAGCCGTGCAGGGCGAGGTCGCGACCCGCGGGATCGTCGCGCGGGCGCTCCGCGAGGGGAAGACGGTCGTCTGCCCGCGCGTCCGCTGGAAGCCCCGAGGGCTCGAGTCCTTCGCGGTCGTGTCGCTCGGCGAGCTGACGGAGGGCTCGCGCGGTCTCTGGGAGCCCGACCCGCAACGGGCTGCTCCAGTAGATGACGCCGAGCTCGATCTCGTCCTCGTACCTGGCATCGCGTTCGACCGGTGCGGCTGGCGCATCGGGTTCGGGGCCGGCCTCTACGACCGGTTCCTCGCCGGCGTGACGGCGCCCCGGGTGGCGCTGGCATTTTCCTTGCAAATACAGGACTCTCTGCCCGTCGAGCCCCATGACGAGCCGGTCGACTGGATCGTGACCGAGGGCGAAACGATCGCCTGCCGGGCGATTCGCGAGCAATCCGAGCGCGAGGCCATCCTATGAACGCGATCTCCTGTCGCGGGCTCAGGAAGTCGTTCGGGAACTTCGAAGTTCTGAGGGGAATCGACCTGGAGGTCGTGCCCGGGGAGCTGTTCGGGTTCCTCGGTCCCAACGGCGCCGGCAAGACGACCACGATTCGGGTTCTCGCGGGGCTTCTGCTTCCTAGCAGTGGAACCGTCCACGTCGCGGGGTACGACGTCGTGCGCAACCCCCGCGAGGTCAAGCGGCGGGTCGGCTACGTCCCCGACCGCGCATTCCTGTATCCAAAGCTGACCGCGCGCGAGTTCCTCGAGTTCGTCGGTCACCTCTACGAGCAGGATCCCCGCGACGTCGCGCGGGTTTCCGGGCCGCTGCTCGAGCGGTTCGAGCTGTCCGAGTGGACGGACGAGCTGATCGAGTCATACAGCCACGGCATGCGGCAGAAGCTTGCGCTGACCGCGGCCATGATTCACGAGCCCGAGATCCTCGTCATCGACGAGCCCATGGTGGGCCTCGATCCGCGGAGCGCGCGCGTGATGAAGACCCTCCTCGCAGAGATCGTCGCGAGCGGACGGACGGTGTTTCTGTCCACGCACACCCTCGAGATCGCCGAGCAGCTGTGCTCCCGCGTGGCGATCGTACAGAAGGGCCTCGTCGTAGCGCTCGGCACCCTGGACGAGCTCCGCATCCAGGCCATGACGGAGGGCTCGCTGGAGTCCGTGTTCCTGCGGCTGACGGAAGGCGAGCCGCTCGCGAGCGAGGAAGCTCCCGTGCTGCAACCCGCGAGAGCCCCGCGGTGAGCACGTTGCTCACGCCGCGACTGCTCGCGACCCGACGCCGTTGGCGGGGCGGGGGTCTGGGCAGACCGCTCGCGCTGGCCGGGGTGGGCGCGCTGTTCCTCGCAGCGGGCTACCGGATCAGCGCGCGGATCCTCGAGCACTTCATACTCGTCGATCCCGATCTCGGCCGGATTCTCGGCGTCAAGCTCATGGCCTTCCTGCTGCTCGTTCTGCTCTCGTTCCTCCTCTTCTCGGCGCTCATCACCGCGCTCAGCCAGTGCTTCCTCGCGAGCGACCTCCAGCTGATCGCCGCCGCACCCGTTCCGCTGCGGCGGCTGTTCCGCGCCAAGCTGCTCGAGGTCGCCACCTTCGCGTCGTGGACCGCGGTCTTCCTGACGCTCCCCATCTGGCTCGCGTACGCGCACGTCTTCGACGCCGGCGCGCTCTACTACATCGCGCTCGTCGCGGTCATCGTTCTCCTGATGACGATCACCGCCTCGATCGGCATGCTGATCTCGGTGGCGCTGGTCAACCTGTTCCCGGCGCGGCGCGCGCGGGATCTGCTGTCGCTCGTCGCGCTCCTGTTCATCATCGGGGCGGTCATGATGGCGCGCGTCGTCCGGCCGGAGCGCTTCACGCGCCCCGAGGAGTTCGGAACGTGGGCCGAGTATCTGGTCGAGCTGTCGAGCCCGACGCTGCCCTGGCTGCCCTCGTACTGGGCGGCCCGCGTGCTGGGCGAGGTGCTCGGGCTCTACGGCTCCGCCCCGCGGTGGGATGCGGTCGCGTGGTACGGCGGCGCGCTGGTCGTGGCCGCGGGGACGGCGATCACGCTCGCGGCGCTCGTCTTCCGGGAGGGCTTCCGGTCGGGATACAGCCGCGCTCAGGAGTCGCGCGAAGTTCGCTGGACGCGCCAGGCCTGGTGGCGCGGCGCGTCCGGCTGGGTGAGCCGGCCGTTCCCGCGCGGAGTGCGGGCGATCATCCTGAAAGACGCGGCCACGTTCTTCCGCGACCCCGGGCAATGGTCGCAGCTCTTCCTGCTGCTGGCGGTGATCGCGATCTATCTCTACAACTTCAAGGTTCTCCCGCTCGACGCGGCCGGCGGCACCGGCTACTTCATGCGCAACCTGCTGGCGTTCCTGAACGTTGGTCTGGTGGGGCTCGTCGTCGCCGCGCTCGCGGCGCGCTTCGTGCTGCCTGGGATCAGCCTGGAAGGGGGCACGCTCTGGATGTTGCGCTCGAGCCCGTTGACGTCGCGCGAGCTCCTGTGGGCGAAATTCTGGGGCGGGTTCCTGCCGCTGGTCATAGTGGCCGAGACGCTGGTCGTCGTTTCGAACCGAATGCTGCATTCGACGACCCTGCTCGCGGTGCTGTCGATCGCGGCGGTGCTCTGCCTGTCGGCGGCCATCGTTGGACTGGCGGTGGGACTGGGCGCCGTGTATCCCCAGTTCGACGCCGCGGACGGCACCGAAGTGGCCGCGGGCTACGCCGGCATACTGTTCATGATGTTGAGCGCGGTTTTGGTGCTGTTCTCGGTGACCGTTCTAGCGTGGCCGGTGTATCATAGCTTCCGGGCACGGTGGCTTGGATGGAGCCCCGGCGCCGGAGAATGGGGTGGAGTGGCTGGCGGACTCGCCGCCGTGGCAGGCGTGTCCATGATCGCGCTGGTTACGGCGATGCGCCGTGGCCGGCATTCGCTGGAGACCATCGACGCTTGAAGATCCGTGCGCGCATCCTGACCCCGGCGCTGTTGGCGGCGCTCGCCCTCCCGGCGGCCGGGCAGACTCCGCCGGTCGACAGGCCCGAAGCCGGCTTCGACGCGCCGGCCAGTCCCGCGGCGATCGCCGCCCTGCTCGACCCCGTCCTGCGGGGGGAGCGCGGCTCGATCGGCATCGCGGTGTATTCCGTCGACCGCTCGGCCCCTCTGTATCTGCGCGCGGCCGATCAATCCCTGCTGCCGGCCTCGAACATGAAGCTGTACACGACCGCGGCCGCGCTCGATCGTCTGGGACCCGATTTCCAGTACACGACGTCGCTCTACGCCGACGGGCCCGTCCTTCCCGGCGGGATCCTGGACGGCAACCTCATCCTCGTCGGCCGCGGCGATCCGGCTCTGTCGGGCAGATTCTTCGGGGACAGCGCGACGTATGTGTTCGACCGCTTCGTCCAGGAGCTGCGCCGCGCGGGCGTCCGCCGGATCACGGGCCGCCTCATTGGGGATGCCTCGTACTTCGACGATCAGTTCGTGGCTCCGGGCTGGGAGCCGGGGAACCTCTTGTGGTGGTACGGCGCCCGCTCGAATGCGCTCTCGTTCAACGACAACGTCGTCACGATGGAGATCCGGCCCGGCGACGTGGTCGGCGACCCGGTGCGGGTCTCGTTCTATCCGCATGCGGACGGCCTGCGCGTCGCCAACCGCGCGGCGACCAGCTCGCGCAGGGGCGGCCGCTCGATCGGGATCGCGCGCCGCCCCGATCTGAACGGCTACGAGATCTGGGGCCGCGTCCCGCTCAGCGGGGCTCCCGTACGATACGTGGTTGCGGTCGAGGATCCCGCCGCGTTCACCCTGTCGGTGATGCGCGACCGGCTGGAGAGGATGGGGATCTCGGTGACGGGGCAGGATCAGGTGGTGTACGATCGCGATCTGCTGCCGAACCGTTCCCGACGGCTGGTGGCCAGCCACGTCAGCCCGCGGCTCGTCGATTTGGTGCGTGTCGTGAACAAGCGCAGCCAGAACTTCTTCGCCGATCAGATCCTGAAGACGCTAGGGGCGGTCGCGGATGGCGAGGGCTCGTTCAACGAAGGGGCCGACGTGGTTCGTGAGCTGCTTCGCGGGCTCGGCGTCTCCAGCCATTCGGTCGTGGTACGCGACGGGTCGGGGCTGAGCCGCAGCAACATCGTCACGGCACGCGCGACGGCCGAGCTGCTGGTCGGCATGCGCTCACATCCTCTCTTCGACGACTACTACGGCTCGCTGCTCATCGCCGGCCTGGACGGCGATCCGCGCCGCCTCCGGTCCGCCGCGGCGCGGGGGAACGTGCATACCAAGACGGGTACGCTGCGGGGCGTCTCCGCCCTATCGGGGTATGCGACGACGCGCGACGGCGAGCTGGTCGCCTTCTCGGTGATCACCAACGGGATGCCGGGGGGCAAGGCCGCCTCCATCGCGCTGGAGGACGCGGTGGCGCAAGCGCTCGCGGGGTTCAGCGGGCGGTATTCCCCGTTGCTCGAACGAGAAGTCGGCCGATAGGGTCGGCCGCTGAAGGCGGCCGATCTGCGGCGTTGGGCTCCTCGTGTCTTCCTGCGGCGTACAAATCGTACGCCTCGGAATCCTCTCGTCGCCCGCCTTGCATCTCGGCCACCTTGAGCGGCCTCTGAGACTCAGGCGAACTTCAAAAGCCGGGTGGGCGGGCGCG
>DATFFS010000064.1:0-1465 GCA_035249945.1 Gemmatimonadota bacterium | reverse complement strand
TTCTGGGTGACGCCCGGCGACGGGGCTCCTTACCAGGTCGCCCTGCGCTCGGTCCGCGGCGGCTGGGCGGCCGAGGTCCAGCGGGAGGGCGAGCGGTGGACGTTTCCGATCGCCGCTGGCGAGCGGCCCGGCCTGGCGTGGTCGGGCGCGCGCCCGGTCCGCTATCGCCGGGACCCGGGGGTCGGCGCGCTTTCGGTGGACGGCTGGACGCACGAGCTTCGGGTGGAGAGCGATGCCGCCCACCGGGCCGCAGGGCTGAAGGTCTCCGCGGCGGGAGCCGACGCCGCGGCCGGCGTGCGCGCGCCGATGCCCGGGCTCGTGCTCGTGCTCGAGGTCGCGGAGGGCGAACTGGTGGAGAAGGGACAGGGGATACTGATCATCGAGGCGATGAAGATGGAGAACGAGATCCGGGCCCCGAGCGCCGGCGTCGTCCGGCGCCTGGCCGTGTCGGCCGGCGACGCGGTCGAGCGCGACGCGCTCCTCTGCGTCGTCGAGCCGGCTGGAGACTCGTGAGCGGGTCGGCGGACAAGGACGCCTGGAGGCGCGGCACGCTGGAGCCGCATCTCGCGCGGGATCCCGAGCGCGACGTCCGGTTCGAGACGTCCAGCGGTCTCGAGATCGAGTCCGCCTACGGCCCGGGCGATGCCGATCCGGCCGCGACCGGCTGGCCGGGAGAGTTCCCGTTCACGCGCGGCATCTATCCCAACATGTACCGGGGCCGGCTGTGGACGATGCGCCAGTACGCGGGCTTCGGGACGGCGGAGGAGACGAACGCCCGCTTCCGGTTTCTGCTGGACCACGGCCAGACGGGCCTGTCGACCGCGTTCGACCTGCCGACGCAGATGGGATACGACTCCGATGCCGAGCGCGCCACCGGGGAGGTGGGGAGGACCGGCGTGGCGATCGACACGCTGGAGGACATGCGCCGCCTGTTCGCGGGCATCCCGCTGGCGGACGTCTCGACCTCGATGACGATCAACGCCACCGCCACGACGCTGTTGTCGCTGTACACCCTGGTCGCGGCCGAGCAGGGTACGCCGCACCGCGCGCTCAGGGGCACCATCCAGAACGACATCCTCAAGGAGTACATCGCCCGCGGGACGTACATCTATCCGCCGGCGGGGAGCCTCCGGCTCGTCGTCGACTCGTTCGCCTGGTGCGCGCGCGAGATGCCGCGCTGGAACCCGATCTCGATCTCCGGCTACCATATCCGCGAAGCCGGGGCCACCGCCGCGCAGGAGGTGGCCTTCACCTTCGCGAACGCGATCTGCTATGTGGAGGCGGCGCTGTCGGCGGGCCTGGAGGCGCGCGACTTCGTGGGGCGGCTGTCGTTCTTCTTCGGCGTCCACAACGACCTCTTCGAGGAAGTCGCGAAGTTCCGCGCCGCGCGGCGGACCTGGGCCGGGCTCGTGCGCGACCGGTTCGGGGTCTCCGATCCCGAGGCGGGCCGCCTGCGGTTCCATAC
>DATFFS010000063.1:0-1912 GCA_035249945.1 Gemmatimonadota bacterium | reverse complement strand
GTCCACGGCGCCGAGTTCGGCGCGGTACCGGTACGCCTGCTCCAGGTGGTGGGCGAGGATCTCCTCGTACTCCGCCATCCGATCGCGGGCCGCCTCCTCCAGCCAACCGGCGAACCGCTCGTGCAGCTCCGCTCGATGCTTTTTCGGCATCGCCTGGTACGCCGCATCGCGGATCAGGAGGTGGCGGAACCGGAACGCGTCCTCGCCTGCGAACTCCGGGCGGTCCGGCCGGATCAGCTCTTTGCGCGCGAGCGCGAGCAGCCTCGAGCGGACGTTCGGCCGGGCGGTCTGCGGACTGAGCGAGGCGACGGCCCCCGAGTGGAACACCTTGCCCTCGACCGACCCGCGCTCGATCACGGCACGCTCCTCGGCGTCGAGCCGATCCAGCCGGGCCGCGAGCAGCAGGTGGATCGTCGGCGGTACGGTCACGTCCGCCAGATCCTCCACCGCCCGCCACGCGCCGTCCTCCAGCCGAAGCAAGCCGTCGTCGATCAGCATCGCGAGCATCTCCTCGACGAACAAAGGGTTGCCCTCCGCCGCCTCGAGGATCCGGTCGCGCGCAGTCTGCGGGATGTCGGCGCGGCCGAGCAGGTTGTCGACCAGCTGCGATGCCTCGTCGGTCGGGAGCGGCTCGAGCAGGATCGACGTCGCGTTCATCTTGCCGCCGCCCCAGCCCGGACGGACCTCGAGCAACTCGGGCCGCGCGATGCACAGGAGCAAGACGGCGGCCTCGCGGGTCCAGTCGGCCAGGTGCTCGATCAGATCGAGGAAGGTCGGCTCGCCCCAGTGGATGTCATCGAAGACGAGGACGACCGGGTGTTCTCGAGCGATGTGCTCGAGGAGCTTCCGCACCGCCCAGAAAGCGTCCTCGGTGGCGCCGGGCTCCCCCCAACCGAACAGGCCGGCGACGAGTCCCGCCGCCCGGTCCGCCTCCGGCGCACCGGTGAGAACGGCCTCGAGCTTGCCCCGCGCCACCGCCGGCGGATCGGTGTCGAGGATCGCCGCCGCCCGATGGATCACCTCGGCGAGGGGGAAGAGCGTGATCCCATCGCCGTACGAGAGGCATCGGCCACGGAGAACCGTGGCACCGGCGGCCGCGCCGTTCAGGAACTCCTGGACGAGGCGAGACTTGCCGACGCCCGCCGGGCCCATCAGCGTGAAAAGGTCCGACGTGCGCTCCGAGACAGCGCGCTCCAAGGCATGCTCGAGGAGCGAGAGCTCCTTCGCGCGGCCGACCATCGGCGAGTCGAGATGGCGCTCGTGCCCGGCTGCATCGGCCGAGACCGCGAGAAGCCGGAACGCCGGCACCCGCTCCTCCTTGCCCTTCAGCGCGAGCGCGTCGACGGGCTCGACCTCGACGGCGTCCTTCACCAAACGGTAGGTCGGATCGCCGAGCAGGATCTCGCCCGGAGTCGCCGCCTGCTCCAGCCGGGCGGCCACGTTCACCGGGTCGCCGGTGACCAGGCGCTGCCCGGCCGAGGGATCGCCGGCCACCACCTCGCCGGTGTTCACGCCGATCCGCGCGGCCAGGCCCTCGCCGTGCTCGCGCTCCAGATCGAGGTTCAGCTCCGCGAGCGTCTCGCGCATCCCCGCGGCGGCGCGCACCGCACGCAGGGCGTCGTCCTCGTGCAGCCGCGGGATCCCGAAGACCGCCATGACCGCGTCCCCGATGAACTTCTCGACGGTGCCGCCGTGCCGTTCGATCACCGCGGCCATCTCGTCGAAGTACCGGCCCATCACGCGGCGGAGCGCCTCCGGGTCCAGTCGCTCACCGAGCGCCGTGGATCCCGTGACGTCAGCGAACACGATCGAGACGACTTTGCGGACATCGGAGGCGGGTGCGTCGGCATCGCCCAACGGCGTGGCGCAGCTCTGACAGAATCGTGCCCGATCGGCGTTCTCCTCACCGCAG
>DATFFS010000062.1:0-19683 GCA_035249945.1 Gemmatimonadota bacterium | reverse complement strand
CGAGCTCAAGCACCACTCGGGGCAGCTGGAATATCGGCTCAAGGGCAAGACGAACGACCAGCTGCGCCAGACGTGGATGGCGTCGATCGTGCCGCTCTGCGCCGAGGTCGGCGTCACCATCCCCGCCCACCTCGACGAGTCCAGCGGCCAGTACGTTCTCGAATACGAGCTCCCCTGCGAGTTCGACCCCGACGCCAAGCGCTGGCTCTTCGACCAGCCCATCACCTGGGACCAGGTATGGGATCGCTGGCGCGCGCGCGGGCCCATGAACGAGCGGTACACCGAGATGATCCAGGGCCGCGCGAGCTCCCTGTTCCGCGTGTCGGGCTAGCGATTTTGGCCCGGAGTTCAGGGGTCTTTCTCCGTGTAGCCTCCATGACAGCGGCGTAACGTCTCCGCGGAGACGTCTGGTGTCGCGTGTACCCGCGGGCCTTTAGTCATTCTGACAGCACGAGAGCCGTTATGGCAGGGTTCTCCGCTCCCACCGGCCCTTGCCCGCGCTCACGTCTCCTCGGAGACGTTCGGTTCCTGCTCGAAACCCGGCCATATGGTGAGGCCTCCAGCCCCGCGATACCTTGACTACATGGCGGGCATCTCGAACTCCGCGGCGCGGTCCATCGATGACGTCGAGGCAGCGATCTGGCGCGCGCTCGCCGCTATCACCGACCCCGAGATGCCGGTCTCGCTCGTCGACATGGGCATGGTCTACCGGGTGGCGGTGAAGGGCGGCTCGGCGGAGATCGACCTGACGTTCACCTCGATCGGCTGTCCCGCCATGGACATGATCCTCGACGACGTCCGCGATGCGGTGTCCGCGATCCCCGGGATCGAGCGCGTGGAGATCGAGGTCGTCTGGTCGCCGCCCTGGACCAAGGACCGACTGACACAGAAGGGCCGCACGCTTCTGCTGGCTTCCGGGCTCGCGCTCTGATGGCGCGGCGGGAGCCGGTGTTCGAGGTCTTCGCCCGCATCGCGCCCGGCGACCCGATGTCCCACATCGGCACCCTCAACGCCCCCGGCATCGAGCTCGCGCGCGTCTACGCCTGGCGGATCTACGACGAGGAAGACTGGTCCGAGATGTGGGTCGCACCGCGGGACGCGATCGTGTCCGCGCATCCGGATCAGGAGCGGGCTGTGGCTCCCCTGAGCGGGGCGCCGTCCCGCGACAGCGGGCCCGCGTGAGCCACGACTCCGGCCTTCGCTCGACCCTCGTGGCGCTCAGCGACACCAAGCTCCTCCTCGGATACCATTACGGGGAATGGACGTTCGGGCCGCCGGCGATCGAGGCAGGGATCGCCGCCTGCTCGATGGCGCAGGAGGAGTTCGGCCACACCCGGCTCCTGAATGGAATTCTCAAGCGGGAGTTCGACCTGGAGATAGACCCGCTGGCCGACGAACGGCCGCCCGAGGCGTTCGCGTCGATCGCCTTCCTCGACCACCCTCTCGAGGGGTGGGCGGAGCTCGTGGCCGCGAACGCGGTCGTCGACCTCGCGCTCTCGCTGGTGCTGAGCTCCTTCGAGGGCGGCGACTTCCAGCCGCTGGCGCGCGCGGTGCCCAAAATGCTGCTCGAAGAGCGGTTCCACACCGAGCACGCCGAGGGCTGGGTGCGCGTGATCGAGTCGGGGGGCGGCGCACCGCGGGAGGCGCTCGCCGGCGCGCTGTCGCGCGCGCTCCGCGACGTGGCGGCCTTCTTCGGTCCGCCGGGTCACGACGTGGACCTGATCGCGTCCGGGGCACGGACCACGGACGACGACGCGCTTCGCGGGCGGCTGTTCGCGCGGATCGCCGGCCTCCTTGCCGACCCCGCGAGCGTCGGCCTCCGGCCCGACGGGGACGGCTGGTCCCTGGCCGAGCCTCAGGACCGGGACGCCTGGAGCGCGTACCGGCGAAGGCTTGACGGCGGCGGGCCGGACCAGGCCATGCTCGACGAGCTCCGTGGCACGAAGAATGTCGCCTTCAAGACCGCCTGACGACGCCGCTCCCGCGATCCGCTGTCCGCACTGCGGATCGGCCGACCTCGAGCTGGCGGCGGCCTTCGGCGGCTCGCTGATGTCGCGGCAGTTCTACTGCCGCGGATGCCGCACGGTCTTCGAGTGGATCAAGTGGGAGTCGGGCGGCTCGTCGGACTGGCTGCGGTAGCCGCAGGCCCGCCGGATGCGGCCGCCCGCCGGCGCCATGTGGCGAGCGCGATCCCCACCAGCACCATTCCCGCCCCGGCGAGCGTCGAGCCGGACAGCGCCTCGTCGAGGACCAGCCAGCCCAGCGCTACCGCCACGATCGGGAACGCATAGGAGACGAGCGCCAGGAGGCTCACCGGCACGACCTTGAGGAGCCGGTAGTAGAGCACGAACGCGACCACGGACCCGAACAGCGCGAGGTACAGGAGCGCCCCGATCGAAGCCGCGTTCCAATCGATCGCGCGCGGGCTTTCCGTAGCGAGCCCGATCGCCGTCAGCGCGACCGCACCATAGGCCATGGGGAGCGCTGTCAGCGTGTAGGGGTGCAGGTCGTGCCCCCACTTCTTGATCCCCACGCTCGTCAGCGCCGAGGCGACGGGGGACACCAGGATGACGGCCACGGCGAGCGTCGCCCGCGGGTCGTCGAGAGCCAGATCGGAGCGGAAGATCACGCCCACGCCCGCGAATCCGAGCGCCACGCCACCCAGCTTCCGAGCCGTGATCCGCTCGGCGCCGATCGCGAAGTGCGCGATCAGGAGCACGAACAGCGGATAGGTCGCGAACAGGACGGCCGTGAGTCCCGACGACACGTATTGCTCACCCCAGTACACCACACCGTAGTTGACGACGAAGTTGAGGAACCCCAGCGCCACGAGGCCGGCGTGGACGCGCGGCTCGCGCGGCGGCGCGACGCCGCTGGCCCACGCGAGCGCGGAGAGTATCCCGGCCGCGATCGCGAACCGCATCCCGGCGGAGAGGAAGGGCGGCATGGAACCCAGCCCGATTTTGATCGCCAGCCACGTCGATCCCCAGATGAAGGAGACGGCCACGACCCCCATCCAGCGCGCCCTGGCGGTCATTCGAGCGCCCTCAGCCGCGGACGCGCCCACGCGATCGCCCCGACGACGGTCGCCAGCAGCGCGCCCGTCAGGGCGAGCGTCACCGACGCCGAGGTCATCCCCGCCAGCGTCCCCGCCAGCAGGTTGGCCACGGGGAACGTCCCCATGAACGCCAGCCCGAACATGCTCAGCACCCGGCCGCGCATCGCGTCGTCGACCAGCTCCTGGAGCAGGGTGTTCGTGAGCGCGACCGCGCTCGTCGCGGAGAACCCGATGGCGATCAACGCCATCGCGGCGACGATCGGCGAGCGGGCAAGGCCCAGCGTCATGGTCGCCAGGCCGGTGGCGATCGCGCAGCCGAGGAGCCACGGTCCGCGCGCCGGCAGGAGGTGCGGGAACGCGATCGACAGCGCACCGCAGACCGCCCCTCCGCCGCCGACGGCGAAGAGCCACCCGAGGCCGGAGGCGTCCAGCCCCAGGCCGTCACGCACGACGATCGGAAGCAGGGTCGCGTACGGCATCGCGAGCAGGCTGATCAACGCGGCGATCGACAGCAGCGCCTGGATCCGCGGGCGGGCCCGAACGTACCCGAACCCCTCGACGATGCTGTCCCAGACGGGGGCCGGGGCCGGGACGGGCCGCGAGGCGACACGGATCAGCATGAGCGCGGCGATGGCCCCCAGGTACGATAGGGTGTTGACCCCGAAGCAGCCCGCCAGGCCGATCACTCCGAGCGTCAGGCCGGCCAGGCTGGGGCCCACGATCCGCGACAGGTTGAACTGCGCCGAGTTCAGCGCGATCGCGTTCTGGAGCTCGCGGCGTTCGACGAGGTCGAACAGGAACGCCTGAAATGCGGGCGCGGCGAGCGCGATCGCCGAGCCGCTTGCCAGCGAAAGCGCGAAGACGTGCCAGATCTGGACGGCGCCGGTCCACGTCAACGCGGTAAGGATCGCGGCGCAGGCCATCATGCCGAGGTTGGCGCGGATGAGCAGGCGCCGCCGGTCCAGCCGATCGGCGTAGACCCCGCCGACAAGCAGCAGCACGAGCCAGGGCAGCGACCCCGCGAACCCTACCAGCCCCAGCATGAACGCCGAGTCGGTCAGCTCCAGGACCAGCCATCCCTGCGCCACGTTCTGCATCCACGCGCCGATGTTGGACACGAACGCGCCGACCCAGAAGATGCGGTATCCGGGATTTCGAAATGCCGACCAGAACGGGAGCTTCCCCTCGAACGGGAGCTTCCCGCCCGCGGCCGGCAGGGTCACGCCGCTTCTCCCAGCACCCGCCCGGCGGCGCGCACCGTCGCCAGGTGGATCGCGATCGTGTCCTCCACGTCGACCGCGTAGCCGCCGCCGAAGGTCGTCGCCACCGGAATGCCCCGCTGGCGGCAGGCGGTGAACACCATCTCGTCCCGCCGCTCCAGCCCTTCCAGCGTGAGGCGTAAGCCTCCCAGCTGATCGTACCGGTAGGGATCGGCACCGGCCTGGTAGAGGACCAGGTCGGGGCGGGCCTCGTCGAGCACCTCGGGCATCGCGGTCTCGAGGACCTCGAGATAGATCGCATCCTCGACCCACGGCGAACCGGCCCGCCCCCGATCGTACGAGACCAGGCCGATGTCCCGGTCCCCAGGCTCCTTGACGGGATAGTTGTCCTCCTGATGCACCGAGAACGTGTAGACCGTCGGATCGTCGCGAAAGATCCCCGCCGTCCCGTTGCCCTGGTGCACGTCGAGGTCCACCACCGCCACCCGCGCGGCCTTCCCTTCCGCCTGCACTGCGCGGGCCGCGACCGCCAGATCGTTCAGGTAGCAGAACCCCTCCGCGCGCTCCTCGAAGGCGTGATGGAACCCACCGCCCAGGTGCGCGGCCCACCCGCGCTCCAGCGCCGTGCGGGCGGCCAGCGCGGTTCCACCGCAAGCGAGCCGGAAGAAGTCGGCGATCTCCGCGGACAGGGGCAGCTCGCTGGCGGCCGTGCGCCAGGTGTGCACCCCGCCGTCCAGGTCGTCGAGGTATGCCGCGCTGTGGACCCTGAGGAGCTCCTCACGCGGGGACGGCTCGGGCCGCAGCGGGTCGCGCACGCCGTCTTCCTTCTCCAGGCGGCGGTAGACGCCTGCGTACTTTTCCATGGGGAACACGTGCGGTCCGATGTCGGCCCACGCGCGGGGCGAGAAGACCACGTGGTCGCCGATCGGCATGGGCGGATTCTACCCGCCCCGATCACACCGGCCAACCGCGATGCCGAGCTTGCTTGTCGTTCCGGCCGTCGATAGGGTAGGGTGCGATCGATGTCCTTCGACCCCGAAATCCACTGTCCCCCGGAGGAGGGGTCGGTCTTCCGCGAGGGGGTCTATCGGCCGCTCGATCTCGCGACCCTCCCCGACGCACCGCGGGAGGGGCCGTTCCCCGCGCCCGGTCACGGACCTTCGTTCTACCGCTTCGACAAAGTGCCGCGCGTCCCGCGGCTCAGAGACGTCGTCGGACCGTCGGTGATCGCGCTCGGGATGGGCCTCGGCGCCGGAGAGTTCCTGCTGTGGCCGAACCTGATCGCGGTCAACGGGTTCTCGATCTGGTGGTTGTTCTGGGTCGGCGTGATGACCCAGTTCGTCGTGATCGGAGAGATCGAGCGCTGGAGCCTCGCCACGGGCGAGTCGATCTTCGCGGGAATGGGCCGCATGAGCCGCCGGCCATACCTGCCGTGGTTCTTCCTCGTCGCCACGCTGGTATCCTTCGCGTGGCCGGGCTGGGCGGCGGAATCGGCCGACTTCACCCGCGTCGCGCTCAACGCGCTGGCGGGCCGCGAGGTCCTGGCCCACTGGCAGCCACTCGCACTGGCGATGCTGGCGCTCATCTGGGCGGCCCTCGCGCTCTCGCAGATCGTCTACAACGCGCTCGAGCGGTTCGAGATCGCCCTGGTCCTCGTCTTCTTCCCGCTCCTGTTCGCGGCGCTCTTCGCCGCCGGCGTCCTTCCCGCCGACGTGGCCGCCCTCGCGCGGGGTGCCATCTCGATCGGCTCCGCCCCGCCGCGGCTTCTGTCGGGCGACCAGTTCCCGACGCTCCTGATTGCGGTGGCCTACGCCGGCTCCGGCGGGACGCTCCTCCTCGCGCAGTCGCTGTGGGTGCGCGACAAGGGGTTCGCGATGAGCGCCTTTCAGGGGAGGATCGCCGGGATCCGCGGCCGGAACGAGCCGCTCGAGGAGCGGGGCTTCGCGTTCTCGGCCGAGCGCGACGTGGCGGTCCGGCGCTTCCGGAGCTGGATGGGCCTCGCCGAGAAGGAGCTGTTCTGGACCTTCGCCGTCCTGATCGTCGTCAGCGTCGTCGTCACGACGCTGCTCGTCGCGGCCACGGTGGGGACCGGGCGCGACGACCTGGCCGGCGACCTGACCGCCATGGTGCTGGCTCAGGCGGAAGCGCTGAGGGCGCGCGGCGGGATCGGCCTGGAGATCGTCTTCCTGCTGGGCGGTGCGCTCGTCCTGTTCTCGACGCAGGTCGGGATCGTCGACACCGTGACGCGCATCACGGGCGACATCTTCCACCAGCGGGTGGGCCGCAGGACCCGCAGGCTCACGCTCAAACGATCGTTCCTGGGCTTCCTCACCGCGTTCGTGGCGGCGAGCATGGCGATCGTGGCGCTCTCGTGGGCCGGCGGCGAGGCGCTCGGCGCGCTCCAGCCCGACTTCCTCGTCCACATCGCCGGCCCGTTCACGATCGCCTCCATGTACTGCTTCGCGATCGTCGTCGCGGTGCTGAACACAGCGTACCTGCCGGAGCCGCTGCGGATGCCGCGCTGGAAGCTCCTCGGGATGTACTGGGCGGTCGTCCTGTGGGGCTGGTTCTCCGCCGAGCAGATCTCCCGCTCGATCCTCGAGCACGGCCTCGGCCTCTCAGGCGCCGCCGTCACCTCGATCTCCGCCCACCCGGTGCGGATCGCCGCCTACGGGGCGTGGCTGGCGTCGCTCGCCTGGCTGATCTGGCGGACGGCCCGGCCGGGGCTCGTGCGATCGCGTTGATCGGGCCCGGTGGCACGGACTAGATTGGACCTTTCGTGTCGTGCCGGTCACCCTGGCCCCGAGGAGCGCCGCGATGAGATGGATTCCGATCCTGGCCCTGACACTCCTGCTGGCTCCCGCCTGCGAGCGCGAGACCTCCGAAGACACCGCGTCCACGGACACCGAGCTCACCCCAGGAGGGGGCGTGGCCGGTGACGAAGACGCCGTCGTCACCACGACCGACGCCCCGGCCACGACCGCTACCACCGTCGAGGCCACCGGGGCCCCCAGCCCGCCCGAGGGCTATGCGATCGAGTCCCAACCCGCCGCTGAGGGGACGCTGGCCGCGATCGAATACGTCTCGCCGCGGACCGTGGACGAGGTGTCGGCGTTCTACGACGGCCAGATTTCGACTGACAGGCGGGTCCGGCTGGACGTCGCCGGAGACGACGTCTTCGCCTACGGGATGGGCGAGGGCTCGACGATCGGCGCCGGGAGCACGATCCAGGACGTCGAGCGCCTGCTGGACGCGCGCTCCGAGCCCATGATCGTGATCTCGCCGTTCACCATGCAGGACGACGACCCGCTGATCCGGGATCTCGTCGACATGGGCCAGCAGGGCCAGGCGGACGCGCTCAAGAACACCCGCAGCAAGGTGACGGTCGTCTACAGGGTCCAGTAGGGAGCCGGCCGCGAACGGTGCCCGCCTCGGTCGGGTCGAGCCTCAGCTCGACGCGGTGAGCTCGACCTCGCCGGCCTCGATCTCGATGACCCGCTCGTCGGGGGCGAGGGCGAGCCAGACGGTCACGCGGTACGCCGCGGCGGGCACGTCCTCGCCGAGGATCTCACCCGCGCTCGTCGGCGGGATCGGGAGCACCGCCGACTCGCCGGGTGCGATTGCGAGGGCCAGCGGCTCGACCGGGCACGCTTCGGGCCCCTCCCACACGGGCGCCACCCTGGCGCCCTGGATGTCGTAGACCCTGAGCCGCACCGGGCAACCGTCGGCGAACACCAGGGTCTCGGGCATCGAGCCCCGGTTCGTCACTCGCACCTCGCCCGCCAGCCGGACCGGTGAATTGGCGACCTCGAGGTCCGCGGAAAAGTCGAGGCCCCGCAGGCGTGCCGGGGACGCACCGTCCGTCGCCGGAGGCGGTACCGGCCGCGCGCACGCCAGCGCCGCGATGGCCAGGGCCGCGAAGCGGAAACAGCTCATCCGGAGACCGGCCTGCGGGCGGACACGAGGCGCGCCTGGGCGGGGAATCGGCAGGTGCCTCCGGAAAAGTACGGGGCGATCCGGCGCTCGACCCCGGAGCGCAGAGCAGCCCGCGCCTCCTCGGGCAGATCCCCGACCAGTTTCTCCAGGTCCGCGCTCATCGACAGCATGAAATCCCAGAACTCCCCATGTGGAATCGGCGCCGCCGATTCGAAGGGCAGGGTTTCTTCGTCGACGTCGGTCCAGCCCCTGGAGCGGAGGAGCGAGGCGAGCTTCCCGGCGGGCGCGTAGCGGAACGGATGCGGATCGTCGGCCTCGGGGACGGGGGCGTCCGGCACGACCTCACGCACCGCGTCCGCAACCTCGCCGAAGAACGGGTTGCGATCCCGATCCCCCCAGACCACGAAGACCGCGCGCCCGGAGGGCTTTAGGCTCATGCGGATCTCGTCCATCGCGCGCGGCGGGTCGGTGAAGAACATCGCGCCGAATCGGCAGGTGGCGCCGTCGAAGGCGGAGCGGAACGGGAGGGCCTCGGCCGCGGCGGTGACGGCCGAAGCGCTTCCACCCAGGGCCTCCGACGCCGTCGAGGCCATCCCATGGGTGAGATCGCTGAGCACGACCGTACCCTCCGGGGCGAGCTTCTCGTGGAGGAGCGTCGCCGGGTCTCCCACCCCGCTGGCGATGTCCAGCCACCGCTCACCGGCGTGCGGCCTCGCGCGATCGATCATCGCCAGCGAGACCGGGGCCGTAAGCTCGCGCACCACCGCGCCGTTCCGGCGCCACCGGTCCGCGGCCTCACGCCAATGCTCTCGGAGTTCCTCCACCCGGCCCACGGTGTCCGAACCTAATCGCCCCGCAGCTACGGACCACCCGCCGCGTCCGATTTCTCCCCCTCCTCCAGCACGCCCTCCGACTCGGGCACCAGCGTGACGCGCACGTACCGGTCGGACGGAAGCCAGCGGCGGGCCGCCGCGGTGATGGCGGCCGCGTCCAGGGCGGCGATCCGCTCCTCTTCCTCGAGGATCCGCTCGGGCTCCAGGCCGTTCGTCCAGGCGTCCTCGAGCTCGGCGATCCACCAGCCGTTCTCTCTCCGATTGGTTTCGAGCTGACGCCGCTGGGCCTCCCGCACCTTCGCGACCGTCTCCTCGTCCGCCCCTTCCTTCACGCTCTCGATCTCCAGGAAGAGGGTGTCGACCAGGGCCTCGATACGCTCGGGATCTGCGCCGAAGCCGAGCCGCACCTGGTACTCCTCGTCCGGCCAGCGCTGCAGCCAGCCGGCGACGCGCACGCCGTACGTTCCGCCCAGGTCTTCGCGCAGGGTCTCGCGCAGGCGGATCGTCAGATACTCGCTCAACGAGTGCATGGCGTAGCGGTCCTCCGGTGTCCATGCGGCGTCGCCCGCGAAAACGATCTCCGTCTGGGCCTTGGGCTCGATCCCCTTGCGCACGGTCTTGACGACGACGCCCGGCGGCGGGTCGATCCCGGTGTCCACCCAGCTCTCCTGGCGATCCGTCGAGGGCAGGCTCCCGAGCCATTGCCGAACGATCGGCAGGAGCGTGTCGGGATCGAACGCGCCCACCAGGAAGAACGTGAAGTCGCCGGCGTCTGCGAAGCGATTCTGGTAGATCTCGTGCGCGCGGTCGAGGTCGATGCGCTCGACATTCTCGACCGTCGGGAGCCAGGCCCGCGGATGGTGCTGGGCGAGAGTCTGCGAGAGCGTGTCCTGGAACACCGCCTCCGGACTCGCCGATCGGTTTTCGAACGACGCGCGGAGCCGCTGGCGGAAGGCCTCGAAGGCTTCCGCATCCTGGCGTGGGGCGGTGGCGTAGAGCCACACCAGCTCGAGCATCGTTTCCACGTCCTCGGGCGACGCGCTGCCCGAGAACCCCTCCTCGAGACCCCCGACGAACGGGCGGAGGGTGACCTTCTTCCCGGCCAGCGACTTCTCGAGGGCGATCCGACTCCTGTCGGCCACGCCGCCCTCCAGCACTATGCCGCTCGCGAACGCGGCGGTCACGACGAGCGAATCGGGCGCGTTCGAGGTGCCGCCGGGGCTCCACGCGCGCAGCAGGATCTCGTCGGCCTTGAAGTCGGTGGGCCGGGCGACGACCCGGACGCCGTTCTCGAATGTCCACTCGACCGCGCCGATCGACTCGTACCTCCGGGTGGCCGTCAGCGTCCCCGGGGGCGGCAGCGCGGCGACCAGCGGGCCGCTCGTGACATCGTCGAGCCAGGGCTCGATCTGCGCCGCCTCGACGGCCTCCACGACGGCCAGCAGGTCCTCGTCCGCGGGGGCGGTGAGCCCGTCCTTCTCGGGTGCGCTCACGACCACGACCCGATCCTCCTCGGTCAGCCATTCGTCGGCGACGCGGTTGACCTCCTCGAGCGTGATCTCCGGCACGAACTGCTGATGAAGCCGCCACTCCGTTTCGATGCCGGGCGCCGGCTCGTCCACCAGGAAGTCCCCCATGTACTGGCTGGCATAGTGTTGCGATTCCGTCTTCTCGCGCTCCAGGTACGCGCCTTCGACCTCGCGCAGGAGCCCGGCCTGGGCACGCTCGAGCTCGGTCGGATGAAATCCGTGGCGCGCGGCGCGCTCGGCCTCGGTCAGGAGCGCCTCGACCCCCTTCGTGGCGCCGCCCTCCGGTACGACGGCCCCCAGGATCGACACCTCGCTCGGCCGCACGAACCGGCCCTGACCCGCGAACGCGAAGATGAAGGGCGCGCCCGATCGCTGGACGATCTCCTCGAAGCGCGCATTCAGCATGCTGGCGTGGAGAGCCTCGACGATCGAGCGCCGGTAGGCCGCGACCGTGGACGTCTCGCGCAGCGGGTGCTTGTTGTAGACGGTGACGTTCGTCACCCGCGCCTCCGGGTCGGTCGCCACGGAGACCAGCGTCTCCGCATGGCCGGGGACGGGATACAGTTCCCGGGGACGCGACTCGCCTCCCGGGATCGTCCCGAAATGACGCTCGATCTCCGCGACAATCGAGTCGGCTTCGAAGTCGCCGACCGCGATCACCGCCATGAGATCCGGCCGGTACCAGTCCTCGTAGAAGCCCCGGACCGCCTCGACCGTGGCATCCTCGATCACTTCCTTGAGGCCGATCGGGAGCCGCTCGGCGTAGCGCGAATCCCGGAAGATGACCGGCAGGTGCTGGTCCAGCATCCGCATCTCGGCGCCCCGGCGCAGACGCCACTCCTCGACCACGACCGGGCGCTCGCGAGCGAGCGCGCCGGGTTCCAGTGCGATGCCGTGCGCCCAGTCCCCGAGGATCTGCATGCCCGTCGCCAGGACCGCCGCGCTGTCGGTCGGCACGGTCAGCATGTAGACCGTCTCGTCGAAGCTCGTGAAGGCGTTGACGTCGGGACCGAAGCGCATGCCGACCGACTCCAGGTAGTCGACCAGCTCCTTCTCGCCGAAATGCGTGGTCCCGTTGAACGCCATGTGCTCGAGCAGGTGGGCGAGTCCGCGCTGGTCTTCCCCTTCCAGCACCGAGCCCGCATCGACCACGAGCCGCAGCTCGGCGCGCTCGCGAGGCTCGCGATTTTCGCGGACGTAGTACTGCAGGCCGTTGGGCAGAGTCCCATGGACGACGCGCGGATCGAGAGCGAGCGTGTCGCCCGGGCTCGGTATGCCGACCTGCTCGGACTCCTGCGCCAGAGCGGAAGGAACACAGAGGATGGCGAGCACGAGCAGGTACAGAGTGATCCTCACGCAGGCCATTGTACCCCATGCGGGAGACATACCGCTACTCAGCGGCCCAGAAACTCGCCCACCGGAGACAACGGCTCGATGTGATCGCAGAGGATCTTGAGCATCGCCATGAGCGGCACCGCGATCAACGCGCCGGGAACGCCCCACAGCCAGCCCCAGAAGACGAGTCCCACGAACACCACCACGGGATTGAGCGTCAGCCTCCGACCCATGATCATGGGCGTGAGGAAGTAGCCCTCGGCGAAGTTGATCGCGAAGTACAGCAGCGGCGCCACCAGCGCCCGGCCCGTCTCCTCGAAGGTCAGCATCGAAGCGACCGCGATGAGCGCGAGGGTGACGATCGACCCCAGGTAGGGCACGTAATTGAGCAGTCCGGCGACGACTCCCCAGAGGCCGGGGTTGGGCATCCCGACCGCCCACATGGCGAGGCCGACCGCCAGTCCCAGGGCGGCGTTGATCAGCGTCACGGTGCTGAGATAGGTAGAGATGTGGAGCTCCGCCTGCCGGGCGATCTCGACCGCCCGACGCTTGTCCTCGAGGCGCGGCAGGACCCGGATCAGCTTGCGGAGGAAGAAATCCCCCGAGGCGAGCAGGAAATAGAGGAGGATCAGGACCACCACCGCACCCCCCAGGAACGCCTGGGTCCGGCTCAGCAGCGCGCCCGTCCAGGTGCCTCCCCGCACCGTGACTTGCGGCGCCCCGGCGGCTCCGTCCCCACTGAGCTCGGCCACCTCCTCCTCCACTTTCTGAGCGGCCTCCTGTACCTGCTCGACCGGGCCGCGGAGCCCGCGCACCCGCTGCTCGATCCGCTCGATTCCCTGGGGCGTCTTGCGCAGCCATTCCGCCGCCGGTCCGGAGAGCCGCTCGATCCCCAGCGCCACGATCCCGAGCAGCGCGAGGATGACCAGCGCCGCCCCGACCGGCATCGGCACGTGGAGCCGGTTCAGGCCGCGCACCACCGGCGAGAGCAGGAAGTTGAGGATCGTCGCCACGACGAGCGGCAGCAGGAAGGGACGCGCGAAATACAGCGTATAGAGGAACAGCAGCACGAAGATGCCGGTCACCGCCAGCGTGGCCGCGAAGGGCCATTCCCGTCCCCCGCCCTTTTCGGTCGCGCTCATCCGCGCCGGGACCGGCGATTGCCCGGCCCCCGGACCGTGATAGATTGCCGGCAATCTGCCATCCCCTTCGACCGGAGAGAGCCGTGGACCCCCTGATCGCGATCGAGCGCCTGATCGAAGACCGACACGTCCTCAAGCACCCGTTCTACGTCGCGTGGCAGGAAGGCACGCTGCCGCGCGAGGCACTGCGCACGTACGCTTCCCAGTACTACCAGCACGTGAAGGCATTCCCGACGTACATCTCGGCGCTCCACTCGCGTTGCGAAGATCTGGCGACCCGCCAGGCGCTGCTCGAGAATCTGCGGGACGAGGAGGAGGGGTCGGAGAACCATCCGGCACTCTGGCTCCGGTTCGCCACCGCCGTGGGGTGCGCGGACGGCGAGGCCGAGTCCGCCCGGCCGCTGCCCGAGACCGCGGACGCCATCGCCGCATTCCGCGCGGCTGTCGGCGAAGCCTCGATCACCGGCGGTCTGGCGGCGCTGTGGGCCTACGAATCGATGGTGCCTGCCGTCGCGGCCGAGAAGATCCGCGGACTCGCCGAGCATTACGGCATCGCCGGCTCTCCGGGCACCGACTACTTCGAGGTCCACAGGACGCTCGACGTGGAGCATGCCGCGGCGACGCGCGCGCTCGTCGCCGGGCGCGTATCCGATCCCGCCGAGGCCCGGGAAGCGGAGCTCGGCGCCGCGCAGGCGACCGCGGCGGTCGCCCGGATCCTGGACGGCGTCTGCAGGGTTCACGGAATCGCGCGCGCGGCCTGATCGCACGGGGTCGACGATACCGGGTGGCGGGCCCGGCCGGGCCCGCTACCGGCGCTTCCCGAAGAGGAGCCCGAAGACGAAGAGCAGTACGAAAGCGCCGAGGATCGCCCACCCCAGGCTCGACAGCGAGAACTCGTCGACCCCGCCGTATCCCAACGAGCGGCCGATGAAGCCGCCCAGCAGCGCGCCGGCCACGCCCAGCACGAGGGTCATCAGGCAGCCTCCGCGCTGATCCCCCGGCATGAGGAGCTTGGCGATCGCCCCCGCAACGAGACCCAGTACGATCCACGCCAGCACACCCATTGCAGGCCCCCTTCCCGTTCATGTCTCCGCCCGCCCTCGGGCGACTGAGGGCAAAGTAGCCGCCGCATGAGCTCCGCGCTCCTCTACCAGTGGATGTTCCTGCGGCTCTCCAAGCGCTTCACGCTGCCCTTCGTGGCCGCAGTCGCGGTACTCCTGGGAATCGTCTTTCCCCCCATTGCGCGGCGCGCGGACGCAGCGCTGCCGCCTCTGCTGGCCGCCATCGCCGTGCTCGCGTTTCTGGTGATGGCGATCGTGGCCGCGCTGTGGATCGCGACCGCGGTCTACCGCCTCGTGCCTCCGCGCCCGGCCGCCTGGTTTCCCGCCGCTGCCCCGGCCATCCCCGTGGAGCCCGCGGCCGCCTCCCCACTCGGACGCTACGATCGCATCGGCATCATCCTGGCCGGTGGCGGCGCCAAGGGCGCCTACCAGGCAGGATCGCTGGCGGCGATCCACGGGTTTCTGGACCGGCGCGGCGCGCTGGGCAACGTGCGCATGGTGGCCGCCACCTCCGTCGGCGCGTGGAACGCCTGTTTCTGGTTGGCGGGCATGGTGACGGAGGAGAGCGGCTCCCCGCTGGAGCGCTGGTGGAGCGAGCTCCGGCTATCCGAGGTCGTGGCGCCGACGTTCTACTTCCCCGCCGCCCGCAACTTCGTGCTCTCCGCCGATCCCTGGCGGCAGGCCTTCCGTAAGCTGTTCGCGGATCATCCGCCGTCGAGAGAACGCCTCGAGTCGCTGATGCGGGACCCGGATGAGCTGCGCTTCTATCTGACTCGCACGAACGTGGAGCGCGGGCACCTCGAGTTCTCCACGAACCGCCGTGACATGGTCGACGTCGACAACCACACCGGCATGCGGCGCCCGCTCGAGCCGGCCGATCGCTGGACGCGCCCGGAGACGCTGGAAGAGCTCGGGCAGGCCGTGTTCGCCTCCATGGACCTGCCGCCGCTCTTCGAGCACGTCAGGATCGGCGACGAGACGTTCGAGGACGGCGGGGTGGTCGACAACGTCCCCATCTACTTCGGCACCGGGATCGAGAAGTGCGACCTGCTGTTCGTCCTGCTCCTCAACGCATCCTTCGCATCAGGCGTCGGCAGGCGCTGGATCCTGCGGCGTATGCAACGCGTGCTGACGATCCGTCAAGGTGCGCTCGAGCGGCGTGCGCTCAAGGACGTGTACCTCTACAACGAGCTCGCCGCCCTGCGCGGTCGCCTGGAAGCCGGAGCGCCGGACGGGACACCCGCCCGCCGCGGGAATGCGAGGCCGTCCGCCACGCCCGCCGGATCCGATGCGGCCTTCGACGAGGCGGCGAGCCGCTCCCTCGAGGAGCGCGCCGCCGGCCGCGTCCACCGGCCCGTTCAAGTGTTCGCCGTCTGTCCCGACGAGCCCCTGGGCATCGACACGCTCGAGTTCTGGAAGACGCGCGAGGCCGGGCGCGCGTTTCGGCTCATGCGCGAGCACACCCGCTACGAGCTCGAGCGCTTCGACTTCGATGCCGAGCCCAACTGGATCCGCGTGGCGCTGGTGGGACCCAGCGGCGAGGTCCGCTATCTTGAGGACTTCTGACGATCCTTCATGGGAGGCGCCGCTGAAACCGACTCGAAGCACCCTCGCTGCACGCCGGCCGGCGCCTGCCGTCCGAGCGCTGATCGGAGGACTGTGCCTCGCCGGTCTGACGCTCGCCACCGCACCCGCCATGGCGCAGCCTGATATCGCGCCCGCCCCGCTCCCCGATCCCACCGGATGGGGAACCCACGTCCTGGCCCTCGAGGTCGCGCCCGACGGCGCGATCTGGGTGGGCACGTACGGACAGGGGATCTACGTGAGCCGCGACGGCACCGGACGCGCGTGGGAGCAGCTGACGAGCGCCGACTCGGCGGGCATCAGCTGGGACTTCGTCAACGGCTTCGCGTTCGCGCCGGGCGAGGTGTGGTACGGCACCATCGGCAACGGCTGGGGCGTCTCGCGCGACGGCGGGGCCACCTGGCGCAACTGGACGTTCGACGAGCTCGGCCCGCGCTGGCAATACGTCGCGCCCGGCGGGATCGCTACGGCGGGCGACTCGGTCTACGTGGCCACGGCGGACGGCCTGCGGATCAGCGGAGACGACGGGGAGACCTGGCGCGACGTCACCCACGAGTCGGGCCTGCCGAGCAAGTACCTGCTGTCACTGGAGGTCGAGCCCGTAGAAGGCTCCCCGCCGCGCGTGCGCGTATCGCACCTGCGCGGCGCCTCGACGAGCGAAGACGGTGGCCGCACCTGGACGCATGAGCCGGACGCCCCTGTCCGCCGGACGGCCGGCGTCCCTCCTCCGGACGCTGGCGGGGTGACCGGCGTCGCTCCGCAGGCCTACGCGGTCGCCCGGCAAGTCCTCGCGGCGGCGGCGGAGTTCCGCGACTACGACGCGCCCGAGGGAGATCCGGCCCGGCCCGGCGAGCGGGCGCACTTCTGGTTCCGCCGCCCGATCGATCCCGCCGACAACCAGTATCTGGACCAGACCTACACCTACGGCTCGACGATGGGCGGGAACTTCCAGCAGCACCAGGGGGTGGAGTTCAACAACCCCGAGGGGACGGCCGTGCACGCCATCGGCGACGGCGTGGTGGCCTTCGCCGGGTCCGCCGAGGCGGGCTCCAACACCGTCGCCATCCTCCACGACCGCCAGCTCGGGGATCAGCACGTCTGGTCGACCTACTATCACAACCACGACCTAACAGTGGAGGTCGGCCAGCGCGTCGCCGCGGGGGACGTCATCGCGCACGTCGGGAACACCGGCCGCGCCACGAACGACCACCTCCACCTCGAGATCCACACCACTCCCGGGGAGGACGTGTCGCTCGTCGTGGACCCAGAAGTCCGTTACCCCCCACACACGCGCAATCCTCAGCTCTGGATCGAGCCTTTGCCCGGAACCGGCGCCATCGCCGGGCGGGCGGTGGGCTCCGACGGCCGCCCGGTGGCGGGGGCGCGAGTCTACGGGGTGGTCAAGCCCGAGCCCCGTGAGACGCCGTTCTCCTTCGCGGAAACGTACGAGGACCGAGCTCATCCGGATCCCGTCTTCGACGAGAGCTTCGCGATCGGGGACGTGCCCGCGGGGGTGTGGGTGTTGGGCGCCGAGATCGACGGGCAGCGTGTCTTCCGGAGCGTGCAGGTCGAAGCCGGAAAGGTGACCGAGATCGAGTTGAGGCCCTAGGGAGCCGTCGGCGGCGCCGACGGGTAGCTGCGGCGCGCGGGAATCGTGAAGCGGAACGCGCTTCCGCCATCCGGCGCGGGCTCCACCCAGATACGGCCTCCGTGGCGCTCGACGATCTTCCTGCAAACGGCAAGCCCGATTCCGGTTCCCGGGTACTCGCTCCCCGAGTGGAGGCGCTGGAAGATCGCGAAGACCTGATCCGCGTAGCGCGGATCGACACCGATCCCCCGGTCCCGTACCGTGAAGACCCACTCGCCGACATCGGCGCTCGCTTCGATGTCGACCCTAGGCGGCCCGTTGCGGTGGAACTTGATGGCGTTCGACAGCAGGTTTTGGAACAGCTGCACGAACTGGAACCGATCGGCGACGACCTGGGGCAGCCGACCGATCTCGATTTCCGCGCCTGACTCCTCGATGGCCGTCGACAGGGCCGTCAGTGCCTCGCGCACCGCCTCGGAGGCATCGACCTTCTCGAACGGCTTACCCTCGGTCCCGACACGCGTGTAGACCAGCAGATCGTCGATAAGAGTCTGCATGCGTCGGACGCCGCCCATCGCGAACGCGAACTGCTTGGCCGCGTCCGACTCCGGACCCCTGTCGAGCTGCCGCTCCAGGAGCTGGAGATTGCTGCCCACCGTGCGCAGCGGCTCCCGAAGGTCATGCGAGGCGATGTACGTGAAGAGGGCCAGCTCGGCATTCGAGTGGGCCAGCTCCTCCATTTTTTCGGCCAGAGTGGCCTCGGCCGCCTTCCGCGCCGTGATGTCCCGCAGGATCCCCGTCAGGAACGATCCTTCCTCCGTCTCCCACGACGCCAGCGACATTTCGAGCGGGATATGCTCGCCGTCCTTCCTGCGGCCCGTGACCTCGATGGGGCGACCGATGAGGTGTTGCCCTTCGCCCGAGAAAGAATGGAAGCCAGCCACCCCACCGTTGGAGCGATGCTCAACCAGCAGTCGGTCGATCGGCTGGCCGAGTACTTCCTCGCACGTATATCCGAATATTCGCTCGGTACTCGGATTGCAGTGGACGATGTTCCCCCGCTGGTCCACGGTGACGATCGCGTCGTTGGCGCTCTCCGCGAACGCCCGGAATCGTTCCTCGCTCGCTCGCAGGGCTTGCTCGGTCCGCTTGCGTCTCAGGACCTCGCCGAGCTGGACGCCGATATTGTCCAGGAGCCGAACCGCCGTTTCGTCCCGGACCTCGGTATGCTCCGAGAAGAACTCCAGCACCGCGATCGTCTCGTCCCCTGAGCGGATTGGAAAGGCGAATGCCGCCCGGATGCCGAGATGCTCGGCCATCGCGGAGCGCTTGAATTGTGGGTCGGCCTGGATGTCCTGACACCAGTGCACCGTCCCGTCTTTCAGGGCTCCACCCAGCATGCCTTCCCCTTCTCGAACTGCGGTCATTCCCATCACCGCGCGCAGACGCGCGTGGCGTGATGGATCGTCTACATGCCAGATGTCGAGCGAGCCGAGCTGCCCGAGGGCCTCGTGGGCCGGTACGTGAACGTGCCCGTACTGCCAGCCCGTGTGCTCGCAAACGAGAGCCAGGGCGGTTTGCAGCGCCTGGCGGGGCGAATCAGCCTCGTTGGCCGCAACCGCCACCGAATGCAGCAGCCTCGAGGCCCGCGCCGCGCGCACGTTCTCGGTCACGTCGCGCGAGACGGCGACGATCGACTCCACCTCGCCCGTGTCCGGGTCGCGAACCGCCCGGGTCGTCGTCTCCATCCACACCGCGTACCCGTCCTTGTGCAGCATACGGCTCAACACCGCCGGTGGGTTCGTCCCATGGAGCATGTCCAGGTGCGCTTCCACGACGCGCTCGAGGTCATCGGAATGCAGAAACAGTCTGCCTTCCCGGCCGATTACCTCGGCCGGCTCATATCCGAGGATCCTCAGCGCCGCGGGTGACGCATACGTGATCATCCCGTCGGGCGTGAACCGTATGATCATCTCGTTGACGTTCTCGGCCAGCATGCGGTAGCTCTCGCCGGTGCGCCGCAGCTCACGCTCCCTGTGCACCCTGTCGGTCACATCCTGCCCGGTCCCGGACATCCGGACAGCACGCCCGTTCTCGTCGGACACGACCCGTCCCCGGGCGTGGATCGTGCGTACCTCGCCGTCCGGCCGTACGAGATCATGCTGGTAGTCGAAGGGCTCGGCGGTCTCGTATGCGCGTTTTATGATGCCCTCCACCCGCTCCCTGTCGTCGGGGTGCAGCCGCTCGAGGAAGTCCTCGTACCTGATGGTGTGCGTGGGCGCGAGGCCGTAGATCCGGAACATCTCGTCCGACCAATGGACCTCGTCGGCGACGATGTCCCAGCTCCAGCTCCCGACGTGCGCGATCGACTGCGCCTCCGCCAGGTCCGCCTCGCTT
>DATFFS010000061.1:0-1775 GCA_035249945.1 Gemmatimonadota bacterium | reverse complement strand
TCACTGCACCGCACGCTCGTCGTGCTCGCAGTCGGTCTGCTCGCACTCGCGGCACCGCTCGTCGCGTACGCAGACGGCCCGCCCGTCGGCCACTGATCTGCAGTGGCGCCGAACGGAACCCAGATGGCCCGCCAAGGCGGGCCATCTGGTCAAGCGGGAACGAGATTCAGAAGGTCTCGCGCCTGCGACTCCGCGACGGAGTTCCCCTTTTGCTCGAAGAGCGCGATGGCGTGTTCGATCGAGCGCTGCGCCTCGGCGTGGAGCTGTGCGATGCGGAGCACCTCGGCAAGGGCGAGCTTCGTAGCCGCAACGAGGTTCAACCCATCCGTGGTCTCAGCAAGCCTCACGATCCCTTCGGCGTATTCGAGAGCCTCCGTGACCGCCCCTCTCCGGGCGAGGAGCTTGGACTCGACAGCTCCGAGCACGAGCTGCGCGCTCTGATCATCGGTAGCCGCATTCGAACGAGACACCGTGACCCAGTGCTCTGCCTCGTCCAATCGCCCTTGCCGGTAGACCGCTTCCGCAAGTTTCGCCGCCCTGACTGCGAGGTGCGCCCTGTCAGCGATGAGCTCGAGGTATTCGCATTGGGTACGGAGCGTTTCCTCCGCCGCAACGAAGTCCGCCGCGAGAAACTCGAGGTCGGCTCGCACGGTGCCGCAATGGATCACCGCAGTTGGTGAGCCGAGCTCCTCGTACGTGTGTTCGGCCTCGGCAATCAGCTCGCGAGCGTTCGAGAGGCGACCCGCCTGCGCGTGCAGACCGCCGAGGTACGGAACTGCGGCAGCGCGACCGAACTGGCCGAGCGACTCGTCGGCGAGTAGCTGCTCGCATCGCTCGATCGCCTGGGTCACGTGTGTCGGCCCCCAGTAGAGCGCGGCCGCGATCTGCCCGATGCACGTTGTCGCCGGGAAGCCCGTGCTCCGGTAATACGCGAGAGCACGCTCCTCGGCTTCCTCCCACGCCGCGTGGTTTCCGTGGATTCCACCCTGCACATACCCGATGAGCAGCCACGCCCGAGCGAGCGACCTCGCGTCCCCGATCGCCTCGAAGGCTGGAACGGCGGCTTGTGCAACAGCCAGGAGGTCCCCTGCCGCGCCCTCCGGCTCCGTCAGCAGGCGGAGGTAGGCCGCTTCGATGCGGGCGCGAAGCTCGACACGGCGTTGCCCTGCACGCTCTGCCCCGGCAATCGCGTTGTCGAGCGACTCGTGAGCCGCGGCCGAGTCGCCCGCGACGTACTGTGCGATGGCGAGCTCGGACATGAGCTCGTGACGCATCTCGTCTTCCAACGGGAGTAGTGCGGTTGCGCGATCCAGCAGATTCACCGTGGCTGGCATGTCGCCTCGCTTGAGCGCACCGAAGCCGGCCTCCCCCAGGCGGCGACCTGCGTCCTCGGCGAGCTGTGCCGTGTGCCGGTCGGACTCCCCGAGCTCCGAGCGCAGACGGAAAGCCTGCTCGAGGTGGTAACCGGTGAACTCGGCGAGAGCTGCGGAGCCTTCCAGCCGCCCTTCGAAGCGGTCGATGAAGCGCTCGTGCAGCTCCGCCCGTAAGCGCTTCGGCGCAGCTCGATACACGGCCTCCTGCACGAGAACGTGCCGGAAGCGAAACTCGCCAGGTGCAGCGGGCCGCACGAAACCTCGCGCAGCGAGGGTGTTCAGGTGCACCTCGGTCGTGGGGGCGGCCTCCGGGTCGATCAGCGCCACGACGTCGTCCAGCCGGAACTCCTTGCCGATGACCGCGCCGCGCTCGAGGACGGCGCGCTCGCCCGGCCCCAGCCG
>DATFFS010000060.1:0-25251 GCA_035249945.1 Gemmatimonadota bacterium | reverse complement strand
ATCGCGACCCGCTGCGCCTGGCCGCGCGAGAGGTGGCCGACCCGGCGGCCGGCCGCGTCCTCCATGCCGACCGTCGCCAGGGCTTCGCGCGCGCGCGCGTCGCCGTCGCGCAGGCCGTACAGCGTCCCGAAGAAGCGCAGGTTCTCGAGCGCGGTCAGCCCGTCGTAGAGATAGGTCGCGTGGGACAGGACCCCGATCTCACGCTGGCGCGCGGCGGGCGCGGAGAGCCAGTCTTCACCGTCCAGGCAGACGCGGCCGGCGCTCGGGCGGGCGAGCCGTGCAAGGAGCTTGAGGAGCGTCGTCTTGCCGGCGCCGTTGGGCCCCAGCACCAGCAGGAAGTCGCCGGCGTCGAGATCGAACGAGACGTCGTCCAGCGCGAAGCGCGAGCCGTAGACGCGGGTCAGCCCATCGACGCGAAGGAGCGGACCGGGTGGGGTCACGCCGCTCCGCGCGGCCGCGGGCTCAGGAGCGGGGGGCGGGCGCCGGCTCGGCGCTCAGCTGCCCGGCCTCCTGGTACTTGGACGGGCACTTGGCGAGGAGCGTCTCCGCTTGGAACGTCCCGTCGGAGCCCATCGTTCCCTCGACGACGACCTGGATCCCCTCGCGGAAGATGTCGGGGACGGTCCCCGCGTAGACGACCGGGATCGACTCGACCGGCGAGCCGGACGGCGCGTCGCCGGACTGCCCCTCGCTCTCCCCGTCGTACCCACCCTCGCCGTTCGCTTTCGCGGCCCGGATCGCGAAGCGGATCTCGCGGGTCTCGTCGTCCTTGACGATCGATCCCTCGACCACGTCACCCGAGACCCGGATCCGGCCGTCCGTGCTCGCGGCGGCCGCCTGGACCTCGTCGACTTCGTAATAGTAGACCAGGTTGTCCTTCGTCCCCGCGTAGACGAGATACGACAGCGCGGCGCCGACCAGCACGATGCCGATGGCGAGGCGTCCGATCCTTGGGCGGCGCCCCGGGGGCGCGGTGTGCTCCGTGTTCACTCGGTCTCCTCGAGCTCGCGTTCGAGTCTCTTCGTCCAGGTCGATTGCGCAGGCGTCGCCGCCGACGCGGCGGGCACCGGACGCGACTTCCAGCGCCGCGTCATCGCGATGATCGTGGCGGCGCCGCCCAGCACGAGCGCGAAGGGCAGCAGCCACACGGTCCACGCGAAGCCCTCCTTGCGCGGAGCCAGGATAATGTAGTCTCCGTACCGCGAGACGAAGTACTCGCGGACCTGCTCCTTCGATCTCCCCTCCGCCACCATGCGCCGGACCTGGCGGCTCATGTCCTGGGCCATGAACGAGCGTGACGTGCGGACCGACTGGCTGCGGCAGATCGGGCACTTCAGCTCGCTCTCGATCTCGGCGGCCAGCTCTTCCTGTGCCGGGGTCAGCGGGATCGGCGCCAGATCGTCGGCCGTCGCGGGGGCGGACCCCGGCGCGGCCTCCTGGGCCCGGATCGGCGGCGTCCAGAGGATACACGCCATCGCGACGACAAGCGCCGCGACCGGAAGCCCGCTCCTCCCCCTGCGTGTCCGCGGTGACGTGCACATCACGGTTCCTCGATCGACAGCGGGAGCACGCGGCTCGGATCGCCGCCGGTGTCGCCCGTCAGGCCCGCATCGAGCTCCGCGATCCGCCGATCGAGGTCCGCCGCCGAGAGCGGGCCGATGTGACGCGAGAGGATCGTGCCGTCGCGTCCGATGAAGAACGTCTCGGGGACCCCGTAGAGTCCGTAATCCACCGCCGCCGACCCGTCGACGTCCGATCCCAGGTGGTACGTCTTCCCGAATCGCCGGATGAACTCCTTCGCGGCGGCGTCCTCGTCGTTGACCGCGATCCCCACGAACGCCACGGCCGGCCCGTACCGCTGCCAGCCCGACTCGAGCACGCGCGCCTCGTCGCGACACGAAAGGCACCAGGACGCCCAGAAGTTCAGCACGACCGGGGTGCCCCGGAGCGCCGCCAGCGAGAGCGTCGAGTCCGCTGCGTAGAGGGGCATCGAGAAGCCGGGCGCCGGCTTGCCTACGAGCGGCGAGGCGAGCGTCTGCTCGCGCGAGAGACCCCACGCGAACAGGGCTACCACGCCGGCCAGGATCAGAACTACCACGAGACGCTTCATTTCGGGTCGAATGTCCGCCTCGGATGAGGTTCCCGCAACGCGCCTGCGAAGCCCCTGCCCTCGGGGCTCGCCTATTTGACAGTTTCATAATCTTAAACTATAATAACTCATCGATCCGCCCCTGACAAGGAGTCGCCATGCCTTCCTACGACTATCTGATCATCGGTGCCGGAATGGCCGCGGAGTCCGCCATGCGGGCCCTCCGCGAGGCCGATCCCCGTGGCACGATCGGCGCCTTCGGCGCCGAGCCCCATCCGCCGTACGACCGACCGCCCCTCAGCAAAGCCCTGTGGAAGGGAACCCCCGAGGCCGACATCTGGCGCGACGTCCAGAGCACCGGCGCCGAGCTCCATCTCGGCCGACGCATCGAGGCGATCGACCCGCGCTCGGCGAGCGTGGTCGACGACCGCGGAATCGCGCACGGCTACGGAAAGCTCTTGATCGCGACCGGGGGCTCGCCGCGCCGGCTGCCCGGATCCGGAGACCGGATCCTCTACTACCGCACCGTCGACGATTACCGCCGGCTGCGGGATCTCGCCTCGGAGCCGCTTCGCTTCGCCGTCGTGGGAGGCGGGTTCATCGGCATGGAGATCGCCGCGGCGCTCCGCATGCAGGGCCGGGAAGTCGAGTTGTTCGTGGACGAGGATGGACTGGGTACACGCCTCTTCCCCGACGACCTCTCGAGCTTCCTGGTCGACTACTACCGCGAGCAGGGCGTCGTCGTTCGGGCGCTCGGGCGCGTCGACGTGGAGGAGCGCGATCGCGGAATCGTGGTCCTGACCAGGAATGGCGACGAGTTCGAGGCCGACGCCGCGGTCGTCGGGATAGGGGTATCCCCCAACGTGGAGCTGGCGCAGGGCGCGGGTCTGACGGTGGGCGACGGCATCGAGGTCGACGCCTTCCTGCGCACCTCCGCCCCGGACGTATACGCGGCGGGAGACGTCGCGAGCTTCCAGCAGCCGGTTCTGGGAGAACGCATTCGCGTCGAGCACGAGAGCAACGCCAACGCGATGGGGCGCGCCGCCGGTCTCGCGATGGCGGGCCAGCCGGCCCCCTACGATGAGCTCCCGTTCTTCTATTCGGATCTCTTCGATCTGGGGTTCGAGGCCGTGGGCGAGCTCGATCCGCGACTGGAGACGTTCGCCGACTGGAAGGAGCCCTTCCGCAAAGGCGTGGTCTACTACCTCGCGAAGGGCAGCGTGCGAGGGGCGCTGCTGTGGAACACCTGGGATCAGGCCGACAACGCGCGGCGATTGATCGAGGAGGCGAAGCCCGTCCGAAAGAGCGAGTTGAAGGGACGCTTACCCGAGGAGGAAGCAGCATGATCCGCGCAATGGTCATCCTGACGATGGCGCTCGCCTTCCTCGTCCTCGGTTGCGACGACGGGGACGGAATCTCCACGAGCCGTGATCCCGTGCCGCCGGGGAATCCCATTGCGGGCCGCCAGATCTTCCGCTTTGACACGTTCGGCGACGAGCGCTTCTGGACCGACACGCTGCGCATGCACGAGGTGATCCAGAGCGCCGTCGATCCGCTGACCGCGCTGGCGGTGGGTCTCAAGGTGGATGCGGACGCGCTGCCGCCAGGCATCCTGTCCCAGGTCGATCTCACCGACCCCGCGACCACCGTCGCGCTGCTGGAGCTCGACGCCGTCGTGGGACTCAAGGCCGAGGTCGAGAACGGGACGATCCAGCGGGTCGGTGTCACCTGCGCGCTCTGCCACTCCGACGTCGACGACTCGGTCCAGGAGGGCATCGGTCGCCGTCTCGACGGCTACCCCAATCGGGACCTCGACCCCGGCCTCATCCTGTCGCTTTCGCCCGCGCTCCAGGACCCGGCCGTCCAGATGGTCCTCAAGTCCTGGGGACCCGGCCGCTACGACGCGTACTGGAACCACGACGGGCTGAACGATCCGTCGATGATCCCGCCGGCCTACGGCCTCGCCGACGTGCCGGTCGAGACGTTCACGGGCGAAGGTCCGGTGAGCTACTGGAACGCGTACGTCGCCGTCACACAGATGCACTCCCAGGGGTCGTTCTTCGATCCCGAGCTGGGGATCGACATCCGGGCTACGCCCGACCTCGTGACCCCCAAGCTGCCGGACCTCCAGGCGTATCAGCTGACGCTCCCGGCGCCCGCGGCGCCCGCGGGAAGCTTCGACGCCGAGGCAGCCGCGCGGGGCGCGGCCTTGTTCGCCGGCCAGGCGACGTGCGCCGACTGTCACGTCCCGCCGACCTTCACCGACGCCGGCGAGCGCGTCCATTCGCCGTCGGAGACCGGCATGGATCCGGTGCTGGCGGGGCGCGGCACGACCGGCGGCTACCGGACCACTCCGCTCCGCGGCGCGTGGCAGCATCCGCCGTACTTCCACGACGGAAGCGCGGCGACGCTCACCGACGTCGTCGAGCACTACGACGCGTACCTGGGCCTGGGCCTCAGCGTCCAGCAGAAAGCGGATCTGGTCGAGTACCTGAAGTCGCTATAGCGGCTGACCCATCGGGGGAGCATCGGGCCGCGAGCGCGCCGCGGAGGGAGCGGCTAGTTTTTCGTCGTGCCCGAGCTCCCCCGCTACACGATCCGGCGCCTGCAGGGCGGCGGCGGTCCGGCCGGCGCGCTCTACGACCTGCCGCGCCACGGCCAGGTCGCGCTCCACGTGCACGATCCCGAGCTGGTGCTCCTCCTCGAGGCCGAAGGCCTGATCGAGCCGCGGCGCCCGCCGTTCCTCGACGCCGCCGGCAGCGGGGTCCACGGCGCGTTCCGGCCCCGGCCACAGGTCAACACGTTCCTCGCGCCCCCCATCGAAGCCGTCGCCGAGGCGCTCGCGCGCGCGTTCGCGGGCGCGGGCGGAGCCTGGGCGGTCGAGCTTGCCGACGGCCCGCGGATCTCCGGGCACGACGGGGCGCACGAGCCCGGGGTCCCGCGCGTCCCGGGAGGTCCGAGCATCCCGGCCGCCGCCGACAGGAACACGGACGCCCCCGGCTTCCCCACCTGAGTCTGCCGACCGACAACCGGGCATCAGTGGGCTCCGACGCGATCGAGATCCGCGGCCTGCGCAAGGAGTACGGGGACACGGTCGCCGTGGATGACCTCGACCTCGTCGTCCCCCGGGGCGCGACGTACGCCCTCCTCGGCCCCAACGGCAGCGGCAAGACGACCACCATCCGAACGCTCCTCAGGATCCAGGAGCCCGACGCGGGCGAGGTGCGCGTGCTGGGCGAAGTGCCCGGCCCGGAGGTCCGGGATCGGATCGGCTACCTGCCCGAGGAGCGCGGCCTCTATCCGCGCATGAAGGTCCACGAGGTGCTGACGTTCCTGGCCGAGCTCAAGGGCATGTCCCCCAGGGACTCGCGGCCGCGGATCGACGGCTGGCTCGAGCGCGTCGACCTCGCCGAGCGCGCCGACGACCGCGTGCAGACGCTGTCGAAGGGGATGCAGCAGAAGCTCCAATTCATCGCCGCGGTCGTGCACGAGCCCGAGCTCGTCATCCTCGACGAGCCGTTCAGCGGGCTCGACCCGATCAACCAGCAGGCTCTCAGGGAGATCGTCGGGGAGATCCGCCGCTCGGAGCGCACGATCCTGTTCTCGACCCACATCATCGAGCACGCCGAGCGGCTCTGCGACCACGTCTGCATCCTGTCGCACGGCCGCGCGGTCGTCGAGGGCGATGTCGGGCGGGTCAAGCGCGAACACGGCGGCCGACACGTCGGGCTGACGCTCGATCCCTGGACGCCGGAGTCGGTGGCGGCGGTCAAGGGCGCGCCGGAGGTGGCGCGCGTCCACCAGGACGGTCACGCGATCGAGCTCTCGCTCGCCGACGGCGCCGACCCGCGCGCGCTCCTCACGCGTCTCGTTCAGGGCGGGGTGGGACTCATCCGTTTCGAGGTCGTCGAGCCGTCGCTCCAGCAGGTGTTCATCGAGCGGGTCGGCAGCCGGCCGATCGAGGAGGGCGCGCTTGTCTAGAACCTGGACGATCGTCAAGCGCGAGTTCCTCGCTACGACGCGCACCAAGGGGTTCCTGCTGGGGACGCTCTTCGGTCCGGCCATCATGGCGGGCTGGATCATCCTGCCGGCCCTCTTCGCCGACACCGGGGGCAGCCGCGAGGTGGTCGTGATCGACGGGACGCGCACAGACCTGGGCAGCGCCGTCGCCGAGCAGCTGATCCGCGACTCGGAGGACCTCGCGTTCGCCGCGCGCGTCGTGGCCCCGCCGCCCGGCGCGGCGGATTCGGTTCGCGCGGAGATGGCGGCGCAGACCGCCGCCGGAGAGATCGACGGCTACGTGTGGCTGCCGCCGGGGCTCCCGGCCGGCGAGAGCGCGAGCTACGAAGCGCGTCACGCGACCAATATGCGCGAGGTGCGCACGGTTCGATCGGCGGTCGAAGACGCGGTGCGACAGGCGCGGCTGCGCGCGGCGGGCATCGACCCCTCGACGCTCACCGAGGCGCTTCGCCCGACTCCGTTCGTGGCGCGCGAGGTGAGCGCCGAGGGCCACGGTGCGGCGGCTTCCGGCGAGGCGATGTTCATGACCGCGATCATCGCGGTCTTCGTGATCTACTTCATCATCCTGCTCTACGGTAACAACGTCCTTCGCGGCGTGCGGGAGGAGAAGGAGAACCGCGTCGTCGAGATCGTGCTGAGCTCGATCCGCGCCGAGCAGCTCATGGCCGGGAAGGTGTTCGGGATCGGCGGGGCCTGCCTGCTCCAGGTGGCGATCTGGGTCGCGGTGGCGGGCCTCGTTGCCGCGTTCGGCGAGGAAATCGTGCGCGCCATCGGCGGGGAGCCGCCGACGCTTCCGAACCTCCCGCTGTCGGCCGCCTTCGTCTACGTCGCCTTCTTCGCGGGAGGCTTCTTCCTCTACGCGTCGATCTACGCGGCGCTGGGTTCGATCGCGACCTCGGGGCAGGACGCGCAGAACATGCAGTTCGCGGCCATGGCCCCCCTCATGGTCGCGTTCTTCATGGCGTTCGGCGTGATGAACGACCCCGAGAGCACGCTGGCGGTCGTCGCCAGCCTGATCCCCTTCACGTCGCTGATCGTCGTCCCGCTGCGCGCGATCCTGGGGGCGATTCCGTGGAGCCAGGTCACGCTCGCCGCGCTGCTCCTGGGGCTGACGTGCTGGGGCACGCTCTGGCTCGCGGGACGGATCTACCGGGTCACGGTTCTCGCCACCGGCCAGCGTCCGAGCCTCGGGAAGCTCCTGCGCTGGATCCGCACCTCCTGACCTTCAACCGGGATGAACATCATGGCGAAACGCGGCAGGAGGGACTTGGAGAAGACCTGTTCGCGCGCGCAGTTCGCGGCCAAGCGCACGGGAGGATTGGAGGAACCGGAGTTCCAGCTCCGCTGGGAGCGCTCCGCTTGAAGTCCAGCGGCCACGACATCCTCGTCTTCGAGGATCGGCCGTCGGACTCCCCCTTCGTCGATCGGATCTGGCGCAGCCATAGCGAGAACGGCGGAACCTTTCAGTCGATCGCCTCGCCTAACTGGGAGATGGCCGTCACCCGGCACGAGGGCAGGATCTCTCTCAACCTGCGGGGTCCCGAGACACGCGCGACGACGGCGGATTGTCCCGCGCAAGGAGAGTGGCTCGGCATCCGGTTCAAGCTGGGAACGCTCATGCCGCTGTTTCCCGCCGGGGATCTCCGCGACCGAAGAGACGTGACCTTACCGGAAGCAACGAGCCGGTCCTTCTGGCTGAACGGCTCGGCCTGGGAATATCCCGACTTCGAGAACGCGGAAACGTTCGTGAAGCGGCTCGTGCATGCCGGGTTGATCGCCGTCGACCGGTCCGTCGATGCCGCGATTCGAGGTCACGCTCAGAAGCTGTCGGTGCGCACCGCACAACGGCGTTTCCTGCGGGTGACGGGAATACCCCGCAGCGCCATCCTTCAGATCGAACGCGCCCGACGCGCGACGATTCTCCTGAAGCGGGGCGTCTCCATCCCGGATACCGCCTGCGAAGCCGGCTATTTCGATCAGGCGCACCTCACCCGGTCGGTTAAGCGTCTGATCGGGCAGACACCCGCGCAGATCGCACGCGCCGAGCGGCAGCTGTCGTTTTTGTACAATACGAACCCGGCGTGATCCGGTATGGTGCGGTCTGTCTTGTGAAAGGAGACGACCATGTCAACGGATCCGCGCATGCTTTGGGCCGGATGGATCATCACCGGTCTGGTAGTCCTGTTCCTGGCCTTCGACGGCGTGACGAAGGTCATCGGGGTGGCTCCCGTCGTTGAGGCTTCGGAGAAGCTGGGCGTACCCTCGCACATGCTTCTGGGCATCGGCATCGTGCTGCTCGCTTGTACCGCGATCTACTCCGTCCCGCAGACGGCGGTCCTCGGCGCCATCCTGCTGACCGGCTATCTCGGCGGCGCGACCGCCATCCAGGTGCGAGCAGGGAGCGGGGCGTTCCCCGTCGTCTTCTCGATCGCGTGCGGTGTGCTGGCCTGGCTCGGGCTGGTCCTGCGGGAACCCAGGCTGCTCTGGACGATTCTACTGCGGCAGTAGCCTCACTCCCGCTCGAGCCGCTCCATCGCCGACTCTTCACCGATCACGACCAGCATGTCGCCGCGCATGAGCCGCGTGTCCGGCCGCGGGGCGATTCGATGCTCGCGGCCGGCGGTGTCCATCCGCTGGATCGCCATCACCGTGATCCCGTGGCGGGCGCGGAGCTGCGCCTCGGCCAGCGTCTGGCCGACGAACTCCGCCGGCACGGCGACCCGGGACATGCGGCTCTCCTCGGGCAGCTCGAAGTAATCGAATCCGGTCCCCTCGACGGCGCGGACCTTGGCCAGCAGGCGGTTCCGGCGCAGCACCTCCCGGTCGAACGCCCCGAGGATGTCCCTGCGCGTCACGATCCCCAGGAACTTCTGGCTTTCCTCGTCGACGACCGGCAGCTGTCCCAGCTCGCGGAACCAGAGCTTCTCGTTGACATCGACGAGCGAGTCGTCGGGCGTGACGACGGGGATCTCGCCGACCAGGTCCGCGGCGAGGACGAACGCGGCCGGCTCCTCGCCCAGCAGGCGCTTGACCTCATGCAGGTCGACGATCCCCAGCAGCCTCCCCTCTTCGTCGCCGATGTAGAGCTGGAGCGCGCGGGTGTTCTGGAACACGTCGAGGACCTTCTCGAGGGGCAGGTCGGCCGGGTACAGCGTGACGTCGGGCAGCATGATGTCCTTGACCGTCAGCGACCGCATGAGCCGCTCCTGCGCGGTCCCTTCCCAGCGCATGCCGCGCCGCTTCAGCTCTTCGGTGTAGATCGACGTCGGCCGGATCGCGCGCGCGGTCCAGTACGCCGTGATGGACGTCAGCATGAGCGGCAGGACGATGCCGTAGTTCTGGGTCAGCTCGAAGACCATGATGATGGCCAGGAATGGCGCGTGCGTCGTGCCGGCGATGATCCCGCCCATGCCCGCCAGCGCATAGGCGCCCGATCCCGCCGTGTGTGCCGGCGCCGCCGCGTGGGTCAGGAGACCGAAGCCGCCCCCGAGCACGGCGCCTATGAACATCGTGCTCGTGAAGACGCCGCCGGACCCGCCCGAGGCCAGCGTGATCGTGGTAGCCAGCATCTTGGCTACGAAGAGAATCGCCATGAGACCCAGAGCCACCCGACCGGCGAGCACCAGGTTGATCGTCTCGTAGCCGTTCCCGAGCACGTACGGCCAGAAGACCGCCAGCGCGCCTACGCACAGTCCGCCCAGCGGCGTCCGGACGAGGAGCGGCAGCTTCAGGCCTCCCCAGATGCGGTACGCCCGTTCCATCGTCGTCTGGAACAGGACCGAGGCCAGACCCGCCAGGAACCCCAGCACGAGGTAGGGCCCCACCTCCCAGGCCGAGACGAGCGCGTACTCGGCGCCCGGCGGATAGATGGGCCCCGGGCCGGCGAAGACGCGCGTGACGAGCGTGGAAATGGCCGCGGCCACGACCGCGGGGCCGAAGAAGACCATGTTGAACGAGCCGATGATGACCTCGAGCACGAACAGCGTGGCGCCGATCGGCGTGTTGTAGGCGGCCGCGAATCCGGCCGCGATCCCCGCCGCGACCAGGATCCGCACCCGGTCCTCGGAGAAGTGGAACGAGCGCCCGACGCGGGAGCCGATGGCCGCGGCGATCTGCCCCATCGGTCCTTCGCGGCCCACCGACCCGCCCGAGGCCAGGGTCATCAGCGACGCCAGGGAACGTTTCAGGGACGGAACCAGACGGACCGTGTCGCCGCCGCCGACCGAGACCACCTCGAGGATGTCGGGGAATCCGGCCCGCTCCTCGCGCCTGGCCGCCAGTAGGAGCGTGACGGCGGCGGCCAGCGCAGCCCCGAGGACCGGGACCAGGAGCCGCACCCACCAGGGCACGCTCGCGGCCAGCTCCAGGAGCTGTCCGGGGCGGCCCCAGAAGCCGGTCGTCGCGAGCCGGAACATCCAGCGGAAGGCGGCGCCCGCGAGGCCGCCCAGCACGCCGACCAGGCACACGGCGGTGAAGAACAGCGCGTTCTCGTTCTCGGCGAAGAGCGCGCGGAGCTTGCGGGCGAAGACCCGCGTGGGCAGGCCGAGGACCCGGAGCAGCGTGTACTTGCGGGGCAGGACCCGTTCGCGCGCCACGCCCGTATGGTAGCGATCCGCGCCCTATCGCGCCGTCGGCGCCCGCGGCGTGATCGTCGTCGTGGTCAGGGTCTCGCCGCCCTTGAGGTACTGGAGCGTGAGCGGGCGACCGGGGCCGAGCCGGCCGAGCGCGCGGCCACCGTCTTCGCCGACGAACGAATGTCCGTCGAGGAGCAGCAGCACGTCGCCTTCCCGGATCCCCGCTCGATCGGCGGGTCCGCCCTCGACGACGCCGGCCACCTTGGGAGGATGCTGTCCACGCCACACGGCCGTGTCGTCCTCGCCACGTCGCCAGCCGCAGAACAAACCGCACGTCAGCGAGAGCCCCAGCTCGTAGGGCGGCTCCACACGGGCGAGAAGTCCGGTGTTCAAGCTGTCGAAGTCGAACTGGAAGTCGAAGTTCTGGATTTCGGGCAGGACGTGCAGCTCGATGTCGCGGCCGAGCCCCTCCCAGTCGAGTCCCTCGAGCGCCTCGAGACCCTCGAGTCGGATTTCGAGGTCCTCGCCCAGGTGTTCCATCGCATCGTCCAACCTGCGCACAACCTCGGGATCGAGCGCGCGGATGCGGCGATGACGGAAGCAGGAGGCCTTCGCCGTGATCGTGACGTCCCTCTCGACGCCGTCGCGCCGGATTCGGAGCCGTACCCGGTTCCCCGGATCGACCCCGGCCAGCTTCCGCGCCGCCTCAATGGTCGTGCTCAGGCTTCCATCCACGGATACGAGGACATCGCCTTCCTCGAGGACCTCGTCGGCGGGTGGCACCAGCTCGTGGACACTCGGCTCGGTAGTGAACGTCTGAATCAGCTGGCCATCCTCGAACGCGAAGCCCCGCAAGCAGCGTCCCGCCGAGCAGCGCAACTGCCAGATCCCGAGGAATCCCTCGGGGCTGTATCCCTCGGGACAATCTTCTTGTGCGCGGCCGGGCGCCGCCAGCGCGAGGGCGAGCGCGGCCATTCCTATTGTCCGTCCGAACATGTCATCCTCCTCGTATCAATCGACCGTAGCGAATCCCTCTCGTCAGAAGCGCACCGTGGGGCCGTCGCCGTCGCCGCGCGCCTCGGAGACCGTGTACAGGATGCGGCCCGCCTGCGGGTCGTCCGGCCGCAATCGGACGAGCTCGTACGCAGCACCCTGGAGCGTCGAGAGCGCCACGTCGACCCCTTGGTCGCGCTCGATCGTGCCCGCGCTCTCGTCCAGGCGCGAGAGCGCCGAGACGTACGCGCTGCCCGCGCGCTGGACCTCTGCCGCCACCGCCAGCGGACCCTCCGGTATCGGAGCGGGCATCTCCGCGCGCGACGGCTCGCCCCATCTCTGTCCGACGACGATCCCACTCGCGAACAGAGCAAGGGCAGCGGCGATCTGGAGCGGTAGGCGCGGCACACGCCGCGGCCGCGCGCCGGGCGCACTCGCCGACTCCGCAGAGTTCGCCGGCTCCGTCGCGATCGCCCGCGCCACATCCGGCCACAGGTCGCGCGGGGGCTCGGCTACGCGAGGGGCGCGCGCGAAGCGCGCCTCCAGCTCTCGATCCCGATCCATCTCGCTCATGCCAATGCCTCCTTGAGTAACTGCCGCGCCCGGTAGAGCTGCGACTTGACAGTCCCCTCGACCACCCCCAGCCGCTCCGCGATCTCCGCGCACGGGTATCCCTCGAAATAGTGCAGGATCACGACCTCGCGGGCGCCGTGGGGGAGCGCCGCGACCGCCCGCTCGAGGTCGACATCCGCGGCCGGCATCGCGCGCCCGATCTCGGCGGCGTACCTGTCGAGATCGACGTCTCGGTCGAGCCGCGACTCCACGCGCGAGCGCCGACGCATACGGTCAAGCGCGGCGTTGACCGCCACGCTGTGAATCCATGTGGAGAGACGGCTGTTCCCGTTGAACGAGGGCAGGGATCGCCAGGCGCGCACGAACGCATCCTGGACGATCTCCTCGGCGCCCTCCGGGTCGCGCGCGAAGCGCAGGGCGATCGCGTACACGCGTCGGTGGTGGTCCCGGTAGATCGCCTCGAACTCGCCCCGCCGGTCGTACAACCGCACCGTCCTTTCCAACGATGAGTCGTCGGTAGGGAACCTGCGGTTGGAACCCCGTCGGCGGGACGTTGGTTCGTGTATCCGGCCCGGGCCTACTCCTGCAGCGGCTCCTGAGCCGCGGCGGCCTCGATCAGCGCGGCCACTTCCTCGTGACCGCCCTCGCGTGCCGTCATGGCAGGCGTGAACCCTTCGTTGTTGGCATGACCGGGATCGGCGCCCGCCGCGAGCAGCGCGGTGGCTGCTTCGAGGGATCCCTCCTCGCCGGCATGATGGAGCGCGGTGAAACCGGTTCTGTTGACGGCCTCGATCGGCGCGCCACTGGCGAGCAGCATCTCGATGGCGTCGACCCGGTTGTACAAAGCAGCCCAGTTGAGGGCCCGGCGCCCGTTCGGGTTGCGGCGGAGGTCCAGGGAGTCGATTACGGCGCCGTCGGCGAGCGCCTGCCGGATGGCGAGCGTGTCGCCCGCGATGGCGGCGTCCCAGAGGCGGCTCTGCGCGTCCTGGGCGAGGAGTGAGGAGCCGAAGAGCAGGACGGCGATCACGGCAGCGGCGAGCAGTGCGGAAAGGCGAATGCGCATGTCTCCTCCGGTCGGGTTGGAAGCGGCCCCGGTGTGGTCAACGATCCACAGCACACCGGGGTTTCAGCCGGCCCTCGGTCTCCCAGCCTGGAAGCCCCTCGAGCGCGCCCGCCTGGTGAGACACCGGAAGCGAGGAATTCGTCCCATGGATCATCATTCTGGGAGTGCAGGGCGGTCCGAGGCGGGGCTGCGGCCACCGCCCGCGGCGTCAGCGAGGGATCGCGAGCTCCGTCGTCCCCGCGTCGATCTCGACCTCCCCGCCATCGACGGGCCGCAGATAAACGGTGATCCGGTAGTCGCCGTCGGGGACCTCGGTTCCGAGGATCTCGTAGGCCGACACCGTCGGCGTCGGGATCTCGCGCTCCTCGCCGGGACCGAGCTCGATCGGCACGAGCGCCATCGTGCAGGCGAGATCTCCCGCCTGATCCCACACCGTTTCCCCGCCCGCGTCAGGGTACGCGCGCAGCAGCGCCACGCAGCCGTCGGGGAACGTGACGGTGCGGGCCGCGCTCGACGTGTTCCTGAGGATCGCCCGGCCCGAGAGCTGGACCGGGAACGACTCCATGACCAGCACCTCGGCCCGGTACTCGATCCCGTCGCGCATCACCGAGCCCGACGGACTCCCACCGGACCTCGGGCCGGGCGGCGTGGGCGTCGACTGGTCCCCGCACGTCGCCCCCGCGAACAGGGCGATGAGCGCGATCGGCAGCGTGGCGCGGAACTCTCGCATGGACGTCGTGCCTCCGGATTCGAATATACCGCTTAACGCCTCGCCGCCGCCGCCCGTCCAACGATCGACCATGCGCTACGCGATCGTCCTCCTGGCAGCTCTCTTCCACGCGGCCCCCGCGCACGCCCAGCACGAGCACGAGACGGTCGCGTCCCCGGCATCTCTAAACCCCGAGACGATCAGGGAACTCGATGCCGTCCGCGCCGCCGTCGCCCGCTACGAGGACCACGCCGCGGCCGTCGCCGACGGCTACCGCCACCTCGGGCGCGACCGTGTACCCGGGAACGCGCTCATGGGCGAACACTGGTTCGTGCCGGGCGGGTCCCGCGAGCCGCTCGATCTCGAGCGCCCGTCCACTCTGATCTACGCCACGATCGACGGCGAGAAGCGACTGGTCGGCCTGGCGTGGAGCGTCTTCAGGCGACCCGGCGACCCGATGCCGGAAGGCTTCACGGGCGAGGCCGACCGCTGGCACGTCCACCACGTCGACCGGATGGCCGCCGCCAGGGCGCTCGGCCGGCCGTTCCTCGAACGGATCGTCGAGAGGCGGCGCGAGCGGGGGAAGCTGGGCGCGGGGGATGGACGGACGGAGCTCACGATGCTCCACGCCTGGATCGGCCTCGAGAATCCGGCCGGCGCCTTCGCAAACGACAATGTCGCGCTGCCCTACGCCCGGCTGGGATTGCCACTGGAATGGGCGGATCCCGACGATCCCGCCGCGGCCCGGGGTGTCGGGCTGCTGGTGGAAGCGTGCGGGGATCGCGCGGCGCCTGCCTGCCAAGATGCGGCCTCCCGCGTGCGAGCGGCGCTCGAGGAAACGCGGTCGGGCATGATCGAGCCTGCGGCGTTCAACGCGGCGGCATCCGACGCCTGGCGCGACTACCGGATGGCGGCCCTGGCCTCGCTCACGCCGGAGCAGCGGGCGCGGCTCGAGGCGTTGCGATCGGCGACGACCCATTGAGCCCTCGCTTCCCCGCCAGCCATCTCACGATTCCGTCGAGGTCGATCACGAGCGCGCAGATCAGAAGGATGTTGTGAACGAAGAGCAGCTGGAGGAGCGGCCAGCTGAGCACATGGAAGGGAAGCATGACGGCCAGCCAGGAGCGCCGGAACCACTTCGAGCTCAGGCACAGCAGACTGAAGATCTCGAAAACGGTCACGACCACGAACCCCGCCTCGATGATCGACGGCATCCCCGGATAGTCGAGGACGCGCGCGCCCAGTCCTTGCGACAGATAATCCGGGCTCATGGAGTTCCTGACGACGTACCGCAGGATCGAGCCGTCCAGGAAGATCTCGACGCCCCCCTCGAAGATGCGCCTGACTCCAACTAGCATATATGTAATCAGGAAAACGGCCGTAGCCGTCAGAATCGCGGCACGGTACACGGAATTCGGTGGCGATGACGCACGACCGCGACGGAGCGAGTACGCGTCGGCGGCCGGAAACACGGCCAGTATCCACGCGATGTAGAGCGCGGCGATGGGCCCGTGCGGGACGCCGGTGAACCCGAATACCACGCCCTGCCAGAACGTCAGCAGAACGCAGGCGCAGAGGGCGACCCCGCGATAGAAGGGCACACCAGCCGCCGACAGTGCGAGGAGGACGACGAGCCCCCACCACCAGGCCAGGAGCACGTTCTCGGAGAGCGCGACTTCCCAGAAGCTCCCGGGGAGCCACCGGAGCATCCCCACCGGCTCGTAATACGCGAGCGGGATCCGCGTCAGCTCTGTGGGTGCGTCCTTGAGCAGGTCGGCCAGCCACATCCCGAAGACCCACATGCGAAGGACTCCGAGATGGCGCGCCGACGCATTCTCGTGGAGCAATCCTATGCCCTCATGGCACGTGATATTCGTAGATCAGATGTCTGGAGATCGCTTCCGGGCCGCCTCGTTCGAGCGGCACGATGGCCCTCGATACGCGGATCGTGTGCACCGGATCGCCGGGGTGCCTAGCCTCGTACTCCCGCGCGATCGACGCGAGCATGGTATCGAGCCTGGCGGCGGCCGCGCCCTCGTTCGATCCGGGTTCCTGGATCTCGACCTTTTCCACGTTGTCGTCGATGCGCCCGCGGAGGTACGCCCCTCCGACGGGGAACAGCCGGCCGATGAGGAGCCGCTCCTCGCGGCCGCTGGAAAGCTCGACGGTGTACTCCGAGAACTCGGTGTACTCCTCGTCGAAGGAGGTCGTGTACATGCCGAAATCGGTCAGCGGGTAGACCGCTTCGCCCTCTCCGGCAGCCTGGGCCCCGATCAGGACCGCCAGGCTCCCCACGGAGAAGAGCGCGTACGCACGGGGAATCGACGACAAGGTCCTTCGGACGTGCGCACGAACGGGCCAGAGGAGCGTCGAGGCGATCGCCAGGTTCGCGGCGACTTCCGGCAGCCTATCGATGTCCACGTGGGAGCCCCTGCCGCTTGACGAAGCGCCCCCGACCCGCCGTGCCGACGAACTCTCCGTCCGACGCGGCCAGCTCCCCCCGCACCCACACGCGGGTCGGCGCGCCTACCGTCTCGAACCCCTCGTAGACGTTGTAGTCGCAGCGCGAGTGGTGCGTCCGAGCCGAGATCCTTCCGGAAGCGGTCGGATCCCAGAGAACGAGATCGGCGTCGGAGCCCACCGCGATCGTCCCCTTCCGCGGGTAGAGCCCGAAGATCCGGGCCGGGTTCGTCGCGCAGAGCTCGATCCAGCGGTTGGCCGTGATCCGCCCGGTGACGACTCCGTGCGTGTGGAGCAGCGGCAGGCGCTCCTGGAGGCCCATGAACCCGTTGGGGATCTTCCGGAAGTCGTCCTTCCCCATCTTCTTCTGGTTGGCGAAGTCGAACGCGCAGTGGTCGGTCCCCACAACCGAGATCGCGTCGGTCGCGAGCGCGTTCCAGAGCGTTTCCTGGTCGTGCTTCTTCCGGAGCGGCGGCGAGAGCACGTACTTGGCGCCCTCGAAGTCGGGCAGGTCGTACAGGGAGTCGTCGAGGAGCAGGTACTGCGTGCACGTCTCGCCCCACACGGGCTCCCCCCGCGCGCGGGCGGCTGCGATCCGCTCGACGGCGTCGTCGCACGTGACGTGCACGATGTAGACCTGCTGGCCCGCGACGGCGCCCAGGTCGATGACCCGACCCGTGGCCTCTCCCTCGGCGCGCGGTGGCTGGGCGAGGGCGTGCCAGCGCGTCCCCGTGTCGCCGCGTCCGGCGAAGCGGTCGGCGAGCAGGAGCTGCACGTCGCCGTTCACAGCGTGCACGTTGACGAACGCGCCGGCGTCGCGCGTCGCCTCGAGGATGTGGAAGATCTGCTCGTCGTCGACGCCCAGGACGCCCTTGTACGCCATGAAGATCTTGAACGAGGTGATGCCGTGTTCGCGGACCACCGCGGGGATCTCGCGGGCGATTCGCTCGTCCCAGTCGGTGACGGCCATGTGGAAGCTGTAGTCGTGGGCTGCCTTGCCGGCGGCCTTCTCGTGCCACGTCGCCAGCGTCGCGAGCAGGGATTCGCCCTTGGCGGGGATCACGAAGTCGATCATCCCCGTCGTGCCGCCCATGAGCGCCGCGATCGACCCGCTCTCGAAGTCGTCGATCGAGACCGTGCCCATGAAGGGAAGCGCCATGTGGACGTGGGGGTCGATCCCGCCGGGGATCAGCCACTGGTCCGAGCCGTCGACGATCTCGTCGCCGGACTCCGCCGGCAACTCGGCGCCGATCGCCGCGATCGTCTCACCGGTGACCTTGACGTCCGCGACGTACCGGTCGCTCGCCGTGACGAGCTCCGCTCCGCGGATCAGCAGGCTCATGCCGTTGCGCCTTCCGTACGTGAAGTCACGCCGCTCCCTTGTCGCCGATCAGCTCGATCGTGTCGGGCTTGTTGGGCACCACGCAGAGGAACTCGAACGGCTCCCCCTCTCCGGCCTCGTACCAGTGCGGCGTCCCGGCGGGGATGAAGAGCACGTCCCCGGCGCGCACGTCGTGGACGTCGTCGCCGATTCCGATCCGCGCCCGGCCGCGCAGCACGTACTGCTCGTGCTCCACCGTGTTCGTGTGCGGCGGCATGCCGCCGCCCGGCTGCATTATGAACCGGCGCAGCGCGAAGTTCGGTCCCTCGTCGGGACCGATCAGGACCTGCCGCACCGTGTCTTTCCCGGCATCCACCGGGTCCCGCTCCACGTCCTCCGAATGCCGCACCGCCGGCCTGGTCCCACTCATCGCTCCTCCGTCAGCTAGGACAAAGCAAAAACGTCGCGGGGCATTCAAAAATGGCCCCGATGCAAGTCCGCGGATGGGCTATTCTCAACGTCCTAGTAGAAAAGCGCCTCGCGCTTTCGGCCCGTATAGTCGATGTACACCGTCTTCCACTCGCTGTAGAAATCGATCGCCGTCCTGCCCATCTCGCGCATCCCGACGCCGGTCGCCTTCGTCCCGCCGAACGGCAGCTGCGCCTCGCCGCCCATCGTGGGGGAATTTACGTGGGTGATCCCGGTCTCGATGCCGCGGACGAAGCGGAAGATCCGGCTCGCGTCCTGGGTGTAGATCGACGAGGTGAGTCCGAAGCGTGTGTCGTTGCAGACATCCAGGCCCTCCTCGAAGTCTCCGACCCTGATCACCGACAGCACCGGCCCGAAGATCTCCTCCTGCGCGATCCGCGACTTCCGCTCGACGCGGTCGAAGATCGTAGGCGCGACGAAGAAACCGTCGCGATGGGTCTCGCCGGTCAGTGGCTCCCCCCCGATGACCACCTCGGCCCCCTCCTCCCTGCCGGCGCCGATGTACTCGAGGACCGTCTCGAACTGCGCCTGGTCCACCGACGGTCCCATGTCGACCGACTCGTCCAGCCCGTCGCCCACGACCAGCGAGCGCGCCCTCTCCGCCAGCCGCTCGACGAACTCGTCGGCGATCGCGTCCACGAGGACCGCGCGCGAAGTCGCGGTGCAGCGCTGTCCGGTGGATCCGAACGCCCCCTGTGCCGTGGCCTCGACCGCCATCCCGAGGTCGGCATCCTCGAGGACCAGGATCGGGTTCTTCCCGCCCATCTCGCACTGGACCTTCTTGCCCCCCGACGCCGCGCACGCGTAGAGCGCGACGCCCACGTCGTTCGAGCCGGTGAAGGACAGGGCCCGCACGTCCGGATGGTCCACGATGGCGCTCCCCACTTCGCCGCCGGATCCGTAGACGAGGTTCAGGACCCCGGGGGGCAGTCCCGCATCGGCGAACATGGAAACCACCATCTCGGCGGTCTCGGGTGTCAGGGACGCGGGCTTGAAGACGACCGCGTTCCCGGCCACCAGCGCCGGAGCGATCTTCCAGCACGGTATCGCCACCGGGAAGTTCCAGGGCGTGATCGCACCCACGACGCCGATCGGCTCGCGCACCGTGTAGGCGAAGGTGTGGCCGATCTCCGAAGGCATCGTTTCCCCCGAGAGCCGGAGGCCCTCCCCGGCCACGAACTCGAGGATATTGAGCGTCTTCTGGACCTCGCCGCGCGCCTCGCGAAGGATCTTTCCTTCCTCGCGGGTCAGGGCACGGGCGAGCTCTTCCGCCCGCTCCGCCATGATCCGCTGGACGCGGGCGATCAGCCGGCCGCGCTCCGGAGCCGGCATCTCCGCCCACCCCCGTTGCGCCACCCGCGCCGCGGCAATCGCCTCGGCCGCCTCCTCGCGGGAGGAGAGCGGGAGCTCGCCCAGGAGGTCGCCGGTGTTCGCCGGGTTCACGTTCGGCGCGTGCCGGCCGGTGGCGGTGTCGCGCCACTCGCCGTTCACGTAGTTCCGATAGCGCTTCAGGCTTCCTCTCCTTCCGTCCGCTCGGCGAACACGAGCCGATATCCGTTCGGGTCTCGCACCTCGACCTCGCGCTGGCCATACCACCGCTCCTCCGGCCCCCGCGCGCCGGGCAGCTCGGAGACGCGCTCCCAGATACCCGCCAGGCCGGCGACTTGAAGGTAGGCGTCCCAGACCCCGCCGGCGCGGCGCGCGGAGAGATCGGGCTTGCGGTATCCCTCCACCCGCTGAAGCAAGATCTCCACGCCGTCCCGGGAGAGGATCGCGAACTCCGACGGAGGCTCCTCCGGGAACGTTCCGAACTCGAATCCCAGAACCTCGTGGTACCAGCGGGCGGTCGCGTCCACGTCCTCGACGGCGAAGACGGGGGCCACGCTGCTCAGCGACTCTCCGCTCACGTGCTTCCTCCGGGATCGACGGCCGCCCGGAACCGGCGCGACACGTACAGGAGCGCGACGACCAGGAACGAGCTCAGCCAGACGGCCGTCGCCATGTCGCGCCAGTGCAGGATCAGCATTACGCCCAGGCCGAACCCCTGCAGCACGGCGGCGATCATGACGATGAGGGACATCGCCCGGGGCTCCCAGCGGACGACGAGCGCTCCGATCAGGAGCACGGCGACGATCGCCATCAGCATGTAGGCCACGACCCGGTCGGCGACCACCACGGTCTTCAGCGCGTCGAAGACGAGGAAGAAGTAGAGGGCCACGAGGACGAACATCGTAAGCCTTGCCTCCTGATCGGGGCTCATCCGCCGGTCACGACGCTCCGGCGACGGCGGCCAGGCTTTCCTCGAGGATCCCCAGGAACGCGTCGACGTCTCCCGCGCCGATGTTGAGGCAGGGCGCGATGCGGAGCACGTTACCATAGAGGCCGCCCTTCCCGATCAGGACTCCGCGCCGCTTGGCTTCCTCGATGAGCCGCGTGGTGGCGGCCGCGGCCGGCTCCTTCGTGGCGCGGTCGGTGACGAGCTCTACCCCCTGCATGAGACCCATCCCCCGGACGTCCCCGACCAGCGGCTGCCGCTCCTGGATCGCCTCCAACCCGGAGCGCAGCCGCGCACCCATCGCCGTCGCATTCTCGAGCAGCCCTTCCTCCTCGATCACCTGGATCGTGGCGCTGGCCGCGCGGGACACTACCGGGTTGCCCCCGAACGTCGAGATCGTCAGGCCCTTCCAGGTCGACGCCAGCTCCGGCGTCGTGGTCGTGACTCCCATGGGCATGCCGTTGGCGACCCCCTTGGCCATCGTCATGATGTCCGGCACCACCCCGTACTGCTCGATTCCCCACCACTTGCCGCCCGTCCGGCCCCAGCCGGTCTGCACCTCGTCGGCGATGAACAGTCCGCCGTAGCGGCGCACGATCTCGACCGCGATCTCGAAGTACTCGGGGGGCGGCGTGATGAATCCGCCGACGCCCATGATCGGCTCGGCGATGAACGCCGCCACGTCGCCGGAGGTCGTCGTCCGGATCAGCTCCTCGATGTCGCGCGCGCAGGCGGCGCCACATGACGAAGGCTCGAGTCCGAGCGGACAGCGATAGCAATAGGGCGCGAGCGCGTGCTTGATCCCCGGCACCCACTCCTGGCTGCGCCACGGACCGTGCCCGGTCAGGGTGGTCGCCATCATGGAGCGGCCCGAGTAGGAGTGCCGCAGCGCGATCACGGCCTGGCTGCCGGTCGCGGCACGTGCCAGCATGACGGCCGTTTCGTCGGCCTCGGTCCCGCTATTGGTCAAGAACGTCTTCGTCAGACCGCGAGGCGTCAGCGACGCGATCTTTTCGGCCAAGTCCACGATCGGCCCGGTCGGATACAGCGTCGAGGTATGGACGAGCGTTTCCGCCTGGTCCTGGATCGCCTTCGTGACGGTCGGATGGCAGTGGCCGACCGAGACCGTCAGGATCCCGCCGAAGAAGTCCAGATACTCCCGGCCGTCATAGTCGTAGAGGTACTGGCCGCGTCCCCGGGCCAGCGGCAGCGGAGTCTCGTAGTAGCGGATGACCGCGTCCCACAGATAGCGGTCGTGGCGCGCGTTTAGCTCCGCCGCCTTCCCGGCCTCCGCCTGCGACAGCGCCTCGATCGGCTCCTTCATCTTCCTCTCTCTCGCTCGACGATGCCTTCGATGCGATCGCGCAGGCGCTCTTCCATGTCGCCCGTGGACCCGCATCGGATCGCTATGCCCTCCTCGTCCACCGCGCGATAGGACGCCGTGAGCGTGACGGCGGTTCCGGCTCCCGCGGGTGTCTCGCGAACGATCACGTTATAGCGGCCCTCCTGTGCGCGGGCATCTCCGTCGCAGTCCATGAATCGGTCCGGATCCTCCAGAGCCTCCTGTAGCGCTTCTCCACAGAGAACGTCCTTCCGCTCAGAGCTCCACCAGCTCGTCGTACGTCTCCGGCCGCCGATCGCGGTAGAACTGCCACGTCTGCCGCACCTCCGCGATCTTGTCGAGATCCAGGTCCGCGACGACCACCGCGTCCCGATCGCGCGGCGCCTCGGCCACGATCTGCCCGCGCGGGTCGCAGAAGTACGAGGTGCCGTAGAACTCGCCGATGTCCCAGGGCCGCTCGTGCCCGACGCGGTTGATGGCGCCCACGAAGTAGCCGTTGGCGACCGCGTGCGCCGGCTGCTCGAGCTTCCACAGGTACTCGGAGAGCCCCGCCACCGTGGCCGAGGGGTTGAACACGATCTCGGCGCCGTTGAGCCCCAGGATCCGCGCGCCCTCGGGGAAGTGCCGGTCGTAGCAGATGTAGACACCGATCCGGCCGGCGGCGGTCTCGAACACGGGGTATCCCAGGTTCCCGGGCTTGAAGAAGAACTTCTCCCAGAAGCCCGGCGCGCAATGCGGGATGTGGTGCTTGCGATACTTGCCCAGATAGCGGCCGTCCGAGTCGACGACCGCCGCCGTGTTGTAGTAGATGCCGGTATTCTCTTCCTCGTAGACCGGCAGGACGAGCACCACGCCCAGCTCGCTCGCGAGGTCCGCGAAGCGCTGTGTCGTCGGTCCGTCGGGCACTTGCTCGGTCAGCGCATACCACTTGCGGTCCTGGTCGGCGGGGAAGTATGGGCCGTAGAAGATCTCCTGGAAGCAGACCACCTCGGCGCCCTGCTCGGCGGCCTGACGCAGGAGCGTCTCGTGCACTTCGATCATGTCGCGCTTGATGTCGTCGATCGGTCGGCTCGCGTCACCGTCCGGTATACCGGCCTGAACGAGCGCCGCCCTCACCGTTCTCGCCATGTCAGATCGCTCCTCGCTCGTTGCCTGTATCCGGACCGGTTCGCACGTGAACTCGGTTGTTCATGGCAAGAGTATGGCACTCTCATGGACTTGTGTCAGGGATTCCGATCTCGGCGAGGACTTCCGCCGTGTGTTCGCCCAAAGCCGGCGGGCGGCGGCGGATTCTGCCCGGCGTGGCCGAGAGCTTGACCGGAATCCCGAGAAGGCGCAGCGCCTCGAAGCCGTCGGCCTCCAGCTCGACCACCATCTCGCGATGCCGCGTCTCCGGCGCTTCGAGCGCCTCGTCGACCGGACGGATGCGGCCGCTCGGGATCCCCGCTTCGCCGAGATCGTCCAGCCACTTCGCCGCCGGTCGCCCCGCGAAGAGCTCCTTCAGGAGCGGCACGAGCTCCTCGCGGTGCTGGACCCGCGCGGCATTGGTCTCGAAGCGCGGATCCTGCACCCACTCCGGATGTCCGACCACCCCACAGAGCGCTCGCCACTGGCGCTCGTTCCCCACTCCGACGTTGATCCACGCGTCCGCCGCCTGAAAGGTCTGGTAGGGGACGATCGAGGGGTGGGCGTTGCCGAGCCGCGTCGGCCGCGGGCCGCCCGACCACCAGTTCTGCGCGTGGTAGGTGAGGAGCGAGAGGAGCCCGTCGTGGAGCGCGACTTCGACCCGCTGGCCGCGACCGGTCCGCTCGCGCGCGAGGAGTGCGGCCAGGATCCCCTGTACGGCGAGGAGCCCGGCGGTCTCGTCTCCGAGGGAGATCCCGACCCGCGTCGGCGGGCCGTCGGGCCAGCCGGTGACGTCCATGACGCCGGACTCCCCCTGCACGATGACGTCGAAGGAGGGCTTCGCCGCGCCGGGACCGGTGGCGCCGTAGCCGTTGACGATCGCGTAGACGACGCGCGGCGCGCGCGCCTGGACGGCCTCCCAGGAGAACCCCAGCCGCTCGATGACGCCGGGCCGGAAGTTCGATATCACGACGTCGGACGCCTCGATCAGCCGCCATACGATGTCGCGGCCGGCCTCGGACTTGAGGTCCAGCGCGACGCTCCGCTTGTTGCGGTTGACGGCGGTGAAATAGGCGCTCGCGCCGCCCGCCTGCGCCACCCATGGTGGTCCCCACGCGCGCGAGTCGTCGCCGCCGTCGGGCTTCTCGATCTTGATCACGTCGGCGCCAAGGTCGCCGAGGATCATGGTCGCGTACGGGCCCGCGAGGATTCGGGTCAGGTCGATGACCCGGATCCCGCTAAGCGGCATCGAGCGCCGCCGCCGTGATCGTGTCGCGAGTCCGGCCGGCCCACAGGCTGTAGGCCACGAGCGCGATGCCGAAGCCCACGAACCATGCGTAGGCATAGAGCGTGTGGAAGACCGCCGGGACCGCCTCCGGCGTCACGAGGCCGGCGGCGGCCAGGAACCCCGGGACGTTGGGCAGGACGGCAAGGACCAGGATCGCGATCGTGCCCCGGCGCCATCCGCCGCCGTACCAGTACGCGCCGTTCCGCCGGTAGAACGATCCGGTGTCGAGGGACGTCCGGCGGACGATCCAGTAGTCGGCGATCATGATGCCCGCCACCGGCCCAAGCAGGGCGCTGTACCCGATCAGCCAGGTGAAGATGTAGCCCTGCGTGGAGGCGATCAGCTTCCACGGCATGATGAGGATCCCGATCAGTCCCGTGATCAGCGCTCCCGCGCGGAAGGAGATCCAGCGCGGCGCGATGTTGCTGAAGCCGATCGCGGGCGCGACCACATTCGCGGCAATGTTCGTGGTCAGCGTGGCGATCGAGAGCGCGACCATGGAAACGATCACGACCAAGGGGTTGTCGAAGCGCGACAGGAGATCGACGGGATCCCACGGCGCGGCCTCGACGACCAGGACGTCGCGGAATCGCAGCGCGCCCGCGCAGGTGGCGGCGATTCCGATGAAGGCGAAGAGCGTCATCGTCGTGGGGAGCCCGAGGACCTGGCCCCAGAGCTGGTCGTCCTGGTTCCGCGCGTAGCGGGTGAAGTCGGGGATGTTGAGCGAGAGCGTGGCCCAGAAGCCGACCATCGCGGTGAGCCCCGGCAGGAAGAGGAGGAGGAAGCCGCGGCGGCTTGCCCCGGCATCGGCACGCGCGAGGAGGACCGGGGACGAGGCACCTCCCGCATCCCGCAGCTCGCCCGCGACGAAGAGCGCTCCCGCGGTCGCGGCGCCTGCGGGCGGCAGCGCGACGGGGTCGGCGGAGTAGG
>DATFFS010000059.1:0-11204 GCA_035249945.1 Gemmatimonadota bacterium | reverse complement strand
GAAGCCGCCGGCGAGCACGATCCCGCGGACGGCACCGAGCTCGGTATCCTTGTGCCAGAGCCAGACCGGGCGCGCGCCGTCAACGGCCGCCACGGCGTCGAACACGTCCTGGTCGCAGTTCGTCCCCGGGAAGCGCACGATTCCGATCGGCACGCCGCTCACTCTCCGTCCTCCGAAAGCTTGTAGGAAAAATGCTCGATTACGGTATTGGCGAGGAGGCGGCGGCACATCTCGTCGACCCTCTCGGCGATCTCCTCGCGGCAGCCGCCATCCACCGCGAACGTAATCCACTTGCCGACGCGCACGTCCTCGACTTCGGAGTAGCCGAGCGCCTCGAGCGCGTGCTCGAGTGTCTTCCCCTGCGGATCCAGCATGCCGTCCTTGAGCTGGACGAACACCTCGACGCGCGCCGTCATGCTGCCTCTGGCAGCGGACGCCCGACGATCCGGGAATAGGCCTCGCGGTACCGCCCGGAGGTTGCCTCGATCGCGCTCTCCGCGAGCGCCGGCAACGGGGGCTCGCCGTTCCAGCGCCCGGCCTCGCGCTCGGCCTCGAGGAAATCGCGGACGGGCTGCTTGTCGAACGACACCTGCGCCCCACCCGGATTCCACTCCTGCGCGTCCCAGAAGCGCGAGGAGTCCGGAGTCAGAACCTCGTCGATGAGGAGGAGATCGCCACCGGGGCCCTGCGGTCCCCAGCCGAACTCGAACTTCGTGTCGGCCAGGATCAGGCCGCGCTCCCTCGCGTGCTCGCTCCCTTCGGCGTACACGGCCAGCGAACGGTCCCGCAGACGCGCCGCGAGCTCGCCGCCTACCCGCTGTTCGAGCTCCGCGTACGAGATGTTGACGTCGTGTCCCTCGGTCGACTTCGTGGCGGGCGTGAAGATGGGCTGGGGCAGTCGGTCGCCGCGCTGAAGTCCCGCCGGGAGCTCGATCCCCGTGACCGTGCCGCTCTCCTGGTACTCGCGCCATCCCGACCCCTCGAGATAGCCGCGCACGACGCACTCGATCTGGATCGTTCGTGCCCGGACGCACAGCATCGCCCGCCCGTCCAGGTCGCCGCGATGGGGAGCGAGGGCCGGCGCGGCGGCGACGATCTCGTCCACGTCCGAGCTGATACGGTGATGCGGTGCGGCCGCGTCCAGGCGATCCAACCAGAAATCCGATAGCCCCGTCAGGACGCGGCCTTTGTCGGGAATCCCCTCGCGGAACACGATGTCGAACGCCGAGAGGCGATCGGTCGCCACGAGGAGGAGATGGTCGCCGACGGCGAACATCTCGCGGATCTTCCCGCGGCTGACGTGGGGAAGGGGCAGGGCGAGGTCGGTGATCGCGCGCGTCGATCTCGTCGTCATCGGCTCCTCAATGCAGGGGAAACTGCTCTCAGCGGATGCTCACGGTGCCCAGCCGGCCGTCTCGCTCCACGTACAGGGTACCGCGTTGACCGGAGCGCAGGAACTCGACGAGGGTCTCCGCGTCGTCGGCGCCGTCGAGTCGTTGCGATCCGAGCGCCACCAGCACGTCCCCCTCGCGGAGATTCAGACGCCGGAAGCCCGAGTCGGGTTCCACGTCCTCCAGGTACAGGCCCGTCTGGGACGTGATGCCGAGATGGGAGGCCAGGGTCGGAGTGAGAACGACCAGCGTGGCGCCGAACGGCGTCTCGATGCGCGCGGCGCTGCGCAGCGGGTCGTCTTCGGGGGTCAGGCTGCGCTCGAAGCGGTCGCCCTCCCGCTCGAGGACGACGGTCAGATCGGCGCCGCTTGGAAGGTCCAGCAGCCGGCCTTCCCATTCGATCGGCGACTGTAGCGGGCGGCCACCGGCCTCCACGACGACGTCACCGGGCTCGATTCCCGCCCGCGCTCCGGGGCTGCCCGGGTCCACGCCAACCACGCGGGCGCCGACCGGGGGGCCTCCGTCGTCGTTCGCTACCGGGGCCAGATGGAGCCCCAGCCACGGCCGGCGGATCCTCCCGTACTGCACGATGTCCTGCAGCACGCGCCGCGCGCGGTTGATCGGGATGGCGAAGCCGAGGCCGATGGAACCGCCGCTGCCGCCGGAGAAGATGAAAGCGTTGACGCCGATGACCTCGCCCGCGGCATTGACGAGCGGCCCGCCGGAATTGCCGGGGTTGATGGCGGCGTCGGTCTGGATCATGCCCGACCACACCTGGGCGCCGCCTTCGCCGGGATCGGGCCGAACGTCGCGCCCGATCGCGCTGACCACCCCGACCGTGACGGAGGGGTTTCGGTCGGCCAGCAGATACCCGAACGGGTTTCCGATGGCGATCGCCCACTCGCCGATCAGGATGTCGTCCGAGTTCCCGAGCCGCGCGGTCGGGAGATCCTCCGCCTCGACCTTGAGCACGGCGAGGTCCGTCACCTCGTCCGTCTGCACGAGCTCGGCCGGGAGCTGCCGCCCGTCCATGAGGGTCGCGACGATCTCGGTTGCACCGGCCACGACGTGATGATTGGTGATGATGTAGCCGTCTGGCGAGACGATGAACCCGGAGCCGAGGCCCTGGACCTGCCGCAACTGTTCGCGCGGGGGGAACAGGCCGCGGATGAACGGGTCCATGAAGGGGTCGTCGAAGAACGACCGCTCGCGGACGACCTGGGTTGCGACGACGTTCACGGATACGACCGCGGGCCCGATGTCCCGCGCGGCGACGACGATCGCGTTCCGGCGCGAGATGTCGATCGACTCCGACGGCGTCTGCGCGATCGCCGACGAGAGCGCAGCGTTCGTCGATGCCGGCCGGGCGGCCGCCCACCACGCCGCGCCGACGCCCAGCAGCAGCGCCGCCGCGGCCACGATCAGGATGTCCTTGCGGATCCTAATACTCGACCTCCCAGAGAAAGAGACCTCGCGGCGGGGCGTAGGTCGCCCGCGGCCGTATCCCGCCGGGCGCGAGCGCGGCCCCGACCTCATCGGCATCGATCCGTCCCAGCCCGACCGCCACGATCGATCCCACCAGCGCCCGGACCATGTGGCGCAGGAATCGGTTCGCGGTGATCTCCAGCGCGCGCCCGTCGCGCGACCGAAGCCAGCGCGCGGCGCGGACCTCGCATCGCCCCGGCTCGCGATCCGTCCTCACCGGGTGCTCGCCGGAGCCCTTCGCGAAGCGCCGGAAATCGTGTTCCCCGACGAGAGCCTCCGTGGCGGCGTTCATCGCGTCCCAGTCGAGCGGCCGACTCACTGGCCACGCATAGCGCCGTACGAACGGGGACGCGGCCATCCCGCCGAGCGCCAGCTGGTAGCGGTACGTCCGGGCGACCGCGTCGTGGCGGGCGTGGAAATCCGGACGCGCGCGCTGGAGCCGGGCGACCCAGATCGCGTCGGGAAGATGGGCGTTCCAGGCGCGCCGGAGATCCCGCGCGGACATGCGGCCGTCGTGATCGAAGTGGACCACCTGGCCACGGGCATGAACACCCGTGTCGGTGCGTCCGGCTGCGACCACGGCGGTCTTCCCGACGATCCGCTCCAGCGCTTCCTCGCATGCGGCCTGCACGGTGTGCGCGTCGGCCTGGCGCTGCCAGCCGCGATACGAGGTTCCATCGTACTGGAGGACGGCCCGGGCCCGCACACGCACGCAATCTCGCGGGGAATCGGCCCGCGGTCACGTTTGCTGGACCCCGCGCCCAGCGGCTACGTTGGCCGGCCGTCCGATGGAGCCCGACGCCGCTCACACCTTCCTCGTGTACACCGCCGCGATCGAGCGGTTCGTCACGACGGCATCCCGCCCGGGGATCGCGACGCTCGCCGGGGCCTCCCAGGCGTGAATCGAGATTCCATGGTCGCCGGGGGCGATCCGCTGGCCAGCCTGCAGGTGATCGCCGCGGGCGCGAGCCTCAGCGCCGCGGAGTCCGAAGCCCTGTTCGCGCGGATCATGGACGGAGGCGTCGCGACCACCGTGATCGCGGCGCTCCTCGCCGCGCTCGCGACCAGGGGCGAGACGTCCGAGGAGATCGCGGGAGCCGCACGAGTCATGCGGGCGCGGGCCACGCGCGTATCCACGACCCGGGAGCCGCTGATCGACACCTGCGGAACCGGGGGCGACTTCTCCGGCAGCATCAACGTCTCGACCGGCGCCGCGCTCGTGGTAGCCGCCGCCGGCATCGCCGTGGCCAAGCACGGCAACCGCGCCGCTTCGTCGCGCTGCGGCTCGGCCGACGTGCTCGAGGCCCTCGGTGTCACCATCGACCTCGAGCCCGAGAGCGTCGGGCGCTCGATCGACGAGCTCGGGATCGGGTTCCTGTACGCGCCGCGCTTCCATCCCGCCATGCGCCACGCCGCGCAGGCACGTCGCGAGATCGGCATCCGCACGATCTTCAACCTGCTCGGTCCGCTCACGAACCCGGCGGGCGCCCGCCGGCAGCTGATCGGAGTGCCGCGCCCGGACGTCGTCGGACGGATCGGAGGCGTGCTGCGGGAGCTCGGGGCGGAAGCCGCCGTCGTCGTCCACGGCCTGGAGGGTCTCGACGAGATATCCGTGTGCGGGCCGACGCGGATCGCGCACGTGCGGGGGGAAGCGGTGGAGGAATCGGTGATCGAGCCCGCCGACCTCGGCCTGCCGACGTTCGATCTGCGCGAGATCGCGGGTGGCGACACGGCCGAGAACGCCGCCATCCTGCGTAGTGTGCTCGAGGGGAGGGGAAGCGAGGCTCAGCGCGCCGTGGTGGCGGCGAACGCGGGTGCCGGGATCTGGATCGGGGGCGGCGCGGAAACATTGCGCGCGGGAGTCGACCGCGCGCGCGACACCATCGCGTCGGGACAGGCGGCGGAGCTCCTCGACCGGCTCGCGGAGCTGACCGCGCGGCTCGCGGCGGATACCTGAAGCTGCCGGCAAGGGCTCCCGATCCCGGCTACCGGTACTTGCGCAGGACCCCGATCGCGACCCCCTGGATCTGGACCCGTGCCGCGTCGTAGTACATGGGCGCCAGCCGCTCGTTGGCGGGCTGGAGGCGGACGCGTCCGTCGGGCTCGCGGAAGAGGGTCTTGAGCGTCGCGTTCTCTCCGTCGATCAACGCCACCACGCGCTCGCCGCTGCGCGCCGAATCCCGGCGCTCGACGATCACGTAGTCCCCGTCCGCGATGTGCTCGTCGATCATCGAGTCGCCGGCCACGCGCAGGACGAAGGTCTCGCCGCGGCCCAGCATCGATTCGGGAACCGCGAGGGTCTCGTCGTCGGTGATCGCCTCGAGGGGCTGTCCGGCGGCCACCCGGCCGAGGAGGGGCAGGATCGCGGCGGACTCGCGGGGGCCACGGCCACCGCCGTCGGTCAGCTCGATCGCCCGGCTCCGGTGGGGATCGCGCCGGACCGCTCCCTTCTCTTCCAGGTTCTCGAGATGCTCATGCACGGTCGCCACCGAACTGAGCCCGAAGCGTGCTGCGATCTCCTCGAGGCTCGGCGCATACCCGTTGCTCTCGATGAACTCGGCGAGGTAGTCGTAGATTTCCCGCTGTCGCCTGGTTAGCTTCATCTCTCCGCTCTCCTCGTAGACTGCTCAGCGTGCGCCGGCCGACAGCGGCGCCATCTGGTGGACGCCTCAAGATTGACCGAACAAAGGCCGAAAGTCAACCCCTCATCTGGTTTTCTCGGGCGTGTGCTGGCGCGAAAGCGGGCCGAGATCGGGCTGGGCGCGCAGAGGCGGCCGCGCGCAGAGCTCGAGCGGCTCACCGCCGATCGCCCCCTCGCGCGGTCCCTGTCGGAGGCCCTCCGCGGGCGGGGTGTGGCCGTGATCGCGGAAGTCAAGCGAGGGAGCCCGAGCGCGGGGGCTCTGGACGTGGGGATCGACGCGCCCGCCCGCGCCTGTCTCTTCGAGGAGCGCGGTGCGGCGGCCGTCAGCGTTCTCACCGACGCGGAGTTCGACGGCCGACTCGAAGACCTCGAGGGGATCGCCGCGGTCGTCACGGTCCCGGTCGTCCGGAAGGATTTCCTCGTCGATCCCTGGCAGGTCTGGGAGAGCCGGGCCGCGGGCGCCGACGCGGCGCTCGTGATCGTCTCAGCGCTCGCGCCGCCCGAGCTCGACGCTATGGTGGCGGAAAGCGCCGAGGCGGGTCTAGGGCTCCTGGTCGAGATTCACGACCGGGAAGAAGCGCGGCCGGCGCTCGATGCCGGCGCCTCCGTCATCGGCGTCAACGCGCGCGACCTGTCGTCGCTCGCGGTCGACCTGGAGGCGGCCCTGGCGACGGTCGAATGGCTTCGCCGCGAAGCCCCCGGCGCTGTGATCGTCGCCGAGAGCGGAATCGCGGGTGCGGAGGGTGTGCGACGCGCGCGCGACGCCGGCGCCGACGCGGTCCTGGTCGGCGAGCACCTTTCGCGCGCGGCCGACCCGGGCGGCGCCCTCGCGCGGCTGGTGGCCGCCGGCAGGGAAGCGCGCGGCACCTCGTGACCGCGGCGGGACGCGGCGGAAGTCTCGAAACTTAGTACTTTTCCCGACGTGTCCTTTTCCTTCCGGATCAAGATCTGCGGCATCACTTCGGAGGAGGCAGCGTGGTCGGCCGTCGAGGCGGGCGCCGATCACCTGGGGCTGATCTTCTGCCCTTCGCCCCGCCGCGTTACCGAGGAGCGCGCGGCCGCGCTGACGCGCGCCGCACCGGCCGCCTGGGTCGGCGTCTTCGCCGGCGCGTCGCCCGAGGAGATTGCCCGGATCACGCGCGAGCTCGACCTGGCGGCCGTTCAGCTCCACGGACGAGAGTCGCCGGCGGAGTGTCGCGCCGTCCGTGAGCTGGCCGGCGTTCCGGTGTGGAAGGCCGTCTCCGCCGATGGAAAGGGGGCGGAGGCGAGCTACGAGACCGCCGTCGACGCCATCCTCCTCGACGGCGCGCGGGGCGGAACCGGCCGCACGCTCGACTGGACCAGCGTCGGAGAACGCTTCCCGGAATCGCGGCGGGTCCTCCCCCTCCTGCTGGCGGGAGGGCTGAGCCCGGAGAACGTCGGTCGCGCGATCGACGCGGCGCGCCCGGACGGCGTCGACGCGAGCAGCAGTCTCGAGACGAGCCCCGGAACCAAGGACCCGGATCGCGTGGCGGAATTCGTGCGGCGCGCAAGGGCGGCCCGCGTGGCGCAGATCGCCGCCGCCGCGCCGTGAGCGCGGTGCTCCCGGCGAGGGGACGGCGCGGGTACTTCGGCTCCTTCGGAGGCCGCTACGTGCCGGAGACGCTGGTGTTCGCGCTGGACGAGCTCGAGCGCGCCTGGGCCGAGGCCTGGTCGGACCCGGCGTTTCACGCCGAGCTCGACGCGCTCCTCGCCGACTACGTCGGACGTCCGTCTCCTCTTACGCACGCTCCGCGACTCTCCGCGGCGGCAAGTGTGGACGTGTGGCTCAAGCGCGAGGACCTCAATCACACCGGCGCGCACAAGATCAACAACACGCTGGGACAGGTCCTGCTCGCGCTGCGCATGGGGAAGCGGCGGATCATCGCCGAAACGGGCGCCGGGCAGCACGGGGTAGCGACCGCCACCGCGTGCGCGCGCTTCGGGCTCGAGTGCGTCGTATTCATGGGCACGGAGGACACACGGCGGCAGGCGCTCAATGTGTATCGCATGCGCCTGCTGGGGGCGGAGGTCGTGGAGGTCGACTCCGGCACCCGCACGCTGAAGGATGCCACCAACGAGGCGATCCGCGACTGGGTTACCCGGGTCGAGACGACCCACTACGTGATCGGCTCGGTCGTGGGCCCCCATCCGTATCCCACGATCGTCCGCGAGCTGCAGGCGGTGATCGGCCGTGAGGCCCGGGCCCAGTCGCTCGAACGCTGGGGCGCTCTCCCGGCCGCCGCGGTCGCCTGCGTGGGCGGAGGCTCCAATGCGATCGGCCTGTTTCACTCCTTTCTCGACGATCCGGTCGCGCTGTACGGCGTCGAGGCGGCGGGCGAGGGGCTCGACCGCCGACATGCGGCCACGCTCTCGCGCGGCCGGCCCGGCGTGCTGCATGGAGCCCGGAGCTACCTACTCCAGGACGAGCGAGGCCAGGTGACGGGAGCGCATTCCATCGCCGCTGGCCTGGACTATCCCGGTGTGGGGCCCGAGCACGCGGCGCTCAAGGACAGCGGCCGCGTGACTTACCTGGCCGTGGAGGACGCCGAAGCGCTCGACGCCTTCCATCGGACGAGCGAGCTCGAGGGGATCATCCCGGCGGTGGAAAGCGCGCACGCGATCGCCGCCCTGCTGCGCCGCCCGCCGTTCCTGTCGGAGGGAGCCCGGACGATCGTCTGCCTTTCGGGGCGGGGAGACAAGGACGTGCAATCGATCGCCGCGCTGGAGGGCGCCCGGGAAGAAGAATCGTGAGCGTTTCCGATCCCCAGACCACAGCGGCGGCCGCCACCGAGCTCGTGCAGGAGCTCGTGCGGGTGTTCAAAGTGCGCCGGCTGTACGGGCCGCGGCATCCGCAGCGCATCGAGGTCGAGTCGGTCGCCGCGCGGCGGCTCGCGTCCCTGCTCGCCGAGGAATCCGCCGTCGAGCTCGAGATCCGCGAGACAACTCTGCTCGCCGCCGGGGAGGTCGTGTACGAGCAGGCGCCGGGTGCGGAATCCCTGGCCAACGTGCTATTCCGCGAGGGGCTGCGGCAGATCGTCTTTCACGACGGTCTGAGCGCCGAAGAGCTCGGCGGATTCCTCGACGAGGTCTGGATGGCATCGCAGCAGCGGACCGACGACGAGTTCGATCTCGTCGCCCGGCTGTGGGAGAAGCGGTTCGTCCACATCCGCTACCTGTTCGTGGAGAACCTCTCCGACGAGGAGTGGGAGCCCCCGGCGGAGAAGCGTCTTAGCGAAAGCGACCGCGAGGCGCTGCAGGTGTCGCTGACCGAGGAGGACCTGACGGCTCTGGCCCGCCCGCCGACCGTCCTCCTTGCCGACCCGACGCTCTACTTCCTCGACGACGAGGACATGGCCGAGCTCCAGGGAGGACTCGAGGACGAGAAGGGGCGCGCCCTGTTCTCCGAGGTGCTGACGTGCGTCCGCGAGCTACTCATGGAGCCGGTGGTGGACGACATCGCGCCGGCGCTCGAAATGATCGAGGAGATCCAGGACGAGTACATGCGCGACCAGATCTTCCGCCGCGTCATCGAGCTGGAGGAGATCTTCCAGCCCTACCTCGCAAGTCCCGCCGCCACGGCGGAGGCGCGCGCCGCGTTCGAGCGGATGCGGGAGAGCGCGCTCAGCGAGTCGAACCTGAAACGCCTCGGTGCCAGGCTGCTCGCGGGGGAGCTCGACGAGGCCGAAGCCGGGCGCTTCGTGCGCGCTTTCGGCGCCGGCCGGCTGCGCGCTCTCCTGGCCGGCCTGCCGGAGATCAAGCGCATCTGCCAGCTCCCATCGATGGAAGCGGCGTTCGTCGAGATCGCCGCGTCGGATCCGGCGGGCCTGCGCGCGGCACTCACCGGTGACGACCCGCAGGTGGCGGTGGCCGCCGCGTTCATCGTCGGAGTGACCGGCGACAGCCGCTTCCTCGAGGTGCTGGGGGAGGTCCTGTCGGCCGATGATCCCGAGGTGAGGCGGGAGGCGTTGCTCGCCCTGAAGGGGTTCGGCGGGGGTCGGGCGCTCGAGTTCGTGGGGCGGGCCGTGGACGACCCGGATCCCTCGATCCGGCTCTACGCGCTTCGGCACCTGGTCAGCCACCGCTACGCGCCTGCCATGCCGAAGGTCGCGGATCGGATGGCGCGCGAGGACGCCGAGCGCTCGCTGACCGAGCACCGGCTACTCTACGAGGCCTATGGCGCGCTGGGAGGCGAGCAGGTGGTGGAGGATCTGATCTCGCGCTACCGGCGCCGGAAGGGACTGTTTCGCAAACGGGATCCCGAGGAGGCCGCCTGCGTGCTGATCGCGCTCGGCGCGACCCGCGCGCCGTCCGCGCGCGAGGTCGTCGAGCAGGCCAGCGCGGACCGCCATCCGCTCGTCGCGCGGGTCGCCGGCCAGGTGCTCCAGTCCTGGGGCGCCGTGAGGGTCGAGGCGTGACCCAGGTTGCCGCGACGGTTCCGATCCAGGGTCTCGGGCGGGAGCTCGTGCAGAACCTGTTCGTGGCATTGCGCTCGGCGCAGCTCTACGACGCCCGAAACGACACGCTGCGCGCGGCGGCGGAGCGGTTCGCGCGAACGCTGGAAGAGCTTCAGCTCGTCGACCGTTCCGCCCGGCTGGAGGTGGGCGGCGATCTGATCCTCGTCAACGACGTTCGCATCCGCAGCGAGCTCCGGAGCTACAGCGTGCACGCCAACCTGCTGCGCTTCTTCCGCGAGATGGGGATCGGCGGGTTCGAGTGGGAGACCGCGCCCGACGTGGGCGAGGCGGCGCGGTTCGTCAGCGTGGTGGGGCGGATGGAGCTGGAGGACGACGACGACGATCCCGTGTTCCGCCTGCGCCAGCGGTTGGTCGACGAAGGCCTGGGCGGCACGCGGGTCCTCGAGCCGCGCGAGGAGGAGGCCGACGCCCTGCTGGACGATCCCGACAAGCGGCGCCGCGCCGAGAAGACGTACCGGCACACGGTGGCCGTGACGCGCACGCTCATGGAGAGCCTGCGTGCCGGGCACACGCTGCGCCTCACGCGCGTCCGCCGCGCCGTGCAGTCGATCGTCGACCAGGTGTTCGACGACGAGAGCCTGCTCGTCGGGCTGACCAACCTGCGCGACTACGACGAGCCGACGTTCACGCACAGTGTCAACGTCTGCATCTTCGCGGTCTCGCTGGGCCAGCGGATCGGCCTCTCCCGACTCGAGCTCTACGAGCTCGGCATGTGCGGCCTGCTGCACGATCTCGGGAAGGTGGACGTGCCGCGCGAGGTGCTCCTGAAGAGCGAGGCGCTGACCGACGCCGAGTGGGAGGCGATGCAGCGGCACCCGGCCTACGGGGTGTGGCGGATCATGGCCGGCCGTACGAAGGGGCGCGTGCCGGCGCGGGAGATGCTGGCCGCCTTCGAGCACCACCTCAACGTCGACCTGTCGGGCTACCCGGCCATCCGCCATCCGCGGAAGCTGTCCCTGTACTCGCGGATCGTGGCGATCTGCGATTCCTTCGACGCGGGTACGACCCCGCGCGTGTACAAGACCGACCCCATCACGCCCGCCGAGATGCTGCAGGCGCTGGAGCGCTGGAAAGGCGTGCGCTACGATCCGATCCTGATCAAGGCGTTCGTCAGCCTGCTCGGCATCTACCCGCCGGGTTGCGTGGCGCTGCTCGACACCCAGGAGATCGGCGTGGTGCTGGCGGTCGACC
>DATFFS010000058.1:0-6043 GCA_035249945.1 Gemmatimonadota bacterium | reverse complement strand
TCGATCGTCACCTCGCCGGTGAACCCGACGCGCGCGTTGCCCTTCCCGTCGACCATCGGCGCGTAGGCCGGCCGGAAGGGCACTTCGATCTCCCGGGTGACGCCGTGCATGACGAGCGGGCCCCGGGCCACGAATCCCTCGCCGCGGCGTGCGACCTCTCCGGAGACGAACGTGATCACGGGATGCGTCTCGGCGTCGAAGAAGTCCCCGCTCCGCAGGTGATCGTCCCGGATGTCGTTCCCGGTGTCGAGGCTCGCGGTGCGGAACACGACCGCGATCGCACCTCGCTCGGGGTTCTCGGGATCGATGACGGCGGCGTCCCACTCGGCGAAGCGACCCTCGACCTCCATGAGGCGCAGGTAGCGGACCGAGAACTCGACGCTCGAGTGGGCCGGGTCGAGCCGGTAGAGCCGGCCCTCGAGCGGGGCCGGCATTCCGGGCGCGACGGAGGCCGGGGCCCGTGTGGCGAGCGCGGCCGCCCCGCACGCGAGCGCGAGGCCCAGGGCGATGGACGATGTCCGCATGGGGCGATTCTCCCCGCGGATCGTTGCTGCGTCGAGGGTTTCGCTGCGGAGCGAGCGGGAACCCGGCGAGCCGCTAGATCGGGCGTCCCAGCCGCGCCTCGACGAGCGAGCGGTACGTGCGGCTGAGCTTGAGCTCGGTCCCGTCGGCGAGCAGCACGGCGAAGTCGCCGTGAAACATCCGCTGGAACTCCGCCACCCGATCGAGATTCACGATCGTCGCGCGGTGGATGCGTACGAACGGGCGCCCCAGCTGGCGCTCCAGTCGCCCGAGGGAGTCTCGCACCACGTAGGTCCGCTGGCCGGCGTGGACCACCACGTAATAGTTGGCGGCCTCGATCCAGTCGATCCGCTCGAGGGGTAGCAGGATCGACCGCTCTCCCTCCTTGACGACCAGCCGGTCGAGCGCCACCTCGGGTCCTGACACAGTCCCGGCGGCGGAACGAGGAGCTTCTCCGTCGCCGAGCAGAGCCGAGACTCGCGCGGCGAACTCGCGCAGCATGCGCCCGCTCTCGACCCATGTCCGCGCGCGCTGCAGCGCTTCGGCGAAGCGGCGGTCGTCGAAGGGCTTGAGCAGATAGTCGAGAGCGTGGAGCTCGAACGCGTGCACCGCGTGCTCGTCGTAGGCCGTCACGAACACCACGGCCGGCGTCCGCTCCCGCCCGAGTGCGCGCAGCACGTCGAGCCCGCTCATCCCCGGCATCTGGACATCCAGGAACACGAGGTCCGGCGATTCGCGGCGCAGGACGTCGAGGGCTTCGCGGCCGTTTCCGCACTCCGCCACCAGCCTCACTCCCGGCTCCCCTGCCAGCAGCCCCACGATCCGCTCGCGCGCCAGCGACTCATCGTCCACCACGACCACGCGCAGAGGAGCCGCGGTCACGGACGGTCACCGAGTTCCCGATACGGCAATCGGACAGTGACCTCGAACGATCGTCCCGTCCGCCGGGCGTGGAGCTCGTGATCGGCACCGTAGAGCGCCTCCAGCCTCTGCTCGAGGCTTCCCAACCCGATCCCGTGACCCGCGTCACCCGTCTCGCCTCCTTCCGCGACCGGAACGTCGTTGCGGATCGAGAGCTCCATGCGGCCGTCGACACGCGCGGACGCGATCCGCAGCGCGCCCCGCGCCTCGAGGCGCGAGATGCCGTGCCGGATCGCGTTCTCGACCAGCGGCTGCAGGATCAGGTTCGGCACGCGCGCGTCGAGGGTGTCGGGATCGATCGCGAGGTCCACTCCCAGTCGATCGCCGAACCGGGCTTGCTCGATGTCGAGGTACAGATCGATGTACTCGAGCTCCTCGCGCAGCGTGATCTCCTGCGCCGCGTCACGCTCGAGCGAGAGGCGGAGAAGGTCGCTCAACCGGGCGATCATCTCCCGCGCGCGGTCGACGTCCCTGCCGACCAGCGTGGAGATCGCGTGCAGCGTGTTGAACAGGAAGTGCGGATGGACGCGGGAGCGAAGGGCCGCCAGGCGCGCCTCCGACAGCTGTCCCGCCAGGCGCGTGGCGTCGATCTCGCGCTGGCGCAGCCGCGCGGCGTAGTCCGCCGCGTGGGTCGCGCCGACGACCGCCCAGTAGACGAGGAAGGAGACGTTGAACCGCGCCTGCACGTAGACCCAGGCCATCTCCGCCCACGTGCGATCCTCGAGCCGGTAGGGGCTGACCCACTGCGTCCAGGCCAGCCACCAGGCCAGGTGAGCGAGCGCGAACCCCGTGCCGCCCAGCGCGTGGATCGGAACCGATCGCGCGAGGCGCCCGCGCTCGAGCGGGAACGCGCGCGCGAGCCCCACGATCGCGGGCGTCAAAGGCACCCACGCCAGCCAGACCGGCACGACCCACCACGCGACCGCCAGGAAGCTGGCCTCGTCGTGCCCCATCGAGAGCGAGGCCAGGTACACCTGGCTCGCCGACACGAGACCCACCAGCGCCCACACGGCCGCGACGACCGCGAGCCGGATCATTCCGAGCGCGCGTGCTGAGAGTCACCGATGGCGAATGTCCGGTGCACGACCTCCATAATGCGGTCATTGTCGGCGGGGCTGCCACATGGAGTCGAGTCCGGCACGGCGGGACGGCTGCCGGATGCTGGGAGTCGAGCTAGGAGACGGCCGGGCGGGGGACGGTCTCCCAATCCCCCGCCGGCCGCGACTATCTAGTCGCTCAGCTGCCCGCGGATCTCCCCGGCGGGGTTCGCGGTGGTATGGACGTTCACGTACGCGTTGCCGGCCTCCAACGCTGCGATCAGCTCCTCCATCGTGGACACTCCGCTGGCCGGATCGATGTCGCTCTCGTCGAAGGTGCCCGAAGCCAGCGTTTCGCTGTCGGTGAACGAGACCGGCGTGCCGCCGGCGTCGAACAGGAAGACCGCGATGGGTCCGGCGGTGTTCGCGTCGCCGATGTGGATGTGCGCGAACGTCACGTCGGTGATGTCCTCGACCTCGACCTCGAAGCTCCCCCCGTCCTCGTCGACGTCGATGGTGGCGCTGCCGCTGGCGTCGGTGGTGACCGGATCCGGCCGCTCGGCCGCGCCGGTCAGCGTGGCGTCGAACTCACCGCCGAGGCCGGGACCCGTGGGATCGTCATCGTCGTCGCACTCGCCCGCCATCGTGAGAGAGGCGATCAGCGCGATGGCCAGGAAACGGGTAATCGTAGAAACGCTGCGCATGCGAACTCTCCTTTGCTGCACGGTTCACCGCGGCTACCGAGGAGAGTGCCGATTACTCCGTCTCTTGTCTGTTCGACATCCGACAGGGGGGCGAACCCTGCCGCCGCTTCGCCTCCTCACTCCTGCAGCAACTCGCGCGCCGTCTCGTTTTCGGGATTGAGACGCAGGGACTCCGCATAGCTCGCCCGTGCCTCCGCGACGCGCCCGGCGGCGAGGTACGCCTCTCCAAGACTGTCGTGAGCGTTCCACGATTGAGGATGGTCGTCCACGTTGCGCTGAAAGACCGCGATCGCGGCTAAACATCAAGAGGTTCATGCCGGACGCCGAAGCGCGGCGGCCGCCTCTTCGAGGTGCCCCAGAAGGAGCGCGCGCGCCGCATCCGTCGCGCCCGACCGCAGGCCCTCCAGGATCCGCCGGTGCTCCGCCACGTACCGCCGCGGGACAGCCGGATCGTGCGCGCGATCGACGGCGATCAGCGCGAGCCGCAGCTCTCCCAGCGCGCGGCGGTGGAGCTCCGACATGCGCGGGCTCGCGAGCCCGCCGACGAGCGCGGCGTGGAAGCCGGCCTCGGAGTCCGCGTAGCCCTCCCAGTCGCCCGTCTCCGCGCGGGCCTCCAGCGCGTCGACGGCGAGCGCCAGCGGCGCGAGGCTCGCCGGCCTTCCCTCCGCCAGGCGATCGAGCCCGGCCGCCTCCAGCACGCGGCGAACGGCGAAGATGTCGTCGACGTCGGCGGCACCGGGAGCGGCCACCGCCGCCCCGCGATGCGGCTCGTGCCGCACGAGCGACTCGCGCTCGAGCTGAAGGAGCGTCTCTCGCAGGGTGTTTCGCGAAACGCCCAGCCGGCGCGCGAGCCCCGCTTCGCGGAGCCGCGTTCCCGGCGGCATCTGCCCGCCGAGGATCCGCTCCCGCAGGTGATCGGCGGCCTGGTCCACGACGCTCTTCCGTCTCAGCTCGCCCAGCGGGGTGTCCCGCCCGATTGACGGTTTCTCTACCATCTTGTACTATTGTTCAACAATCTTCGCGAATCCGCAAGCTCCCGGAGGCCCCGCGATGCTTCGATCCCCCACCATCTCTCTCTTGGCCTGCGCGTCCGCCCTCCTCGCCGGGGCGAGTCCTGCCCGGAGCCAGACCCTGTCGCCCGAGCTCCTCGAGGCGGTCCGCGCCGGCCCATCCGAAGTCCGGCTCGATGGCGATTCCGCTTCGATCCCGCTGCACGGTCCGCGAAACCTCCCGCTGATCGAAGCGCGCGTGAACGGGACCGGACCCTGGCGGCTCCTCGTCGACCTGGGCTCGAACGTCGTCATCTTCCGCCGCGACGTGATCGACCCCGCGGGCGCCGAGGTCGTCGTCGAGCGGAGCGGGACCGACATCGTGCGGCTCGACTCGCTCCGGATCGGCGACGTTCTTTACACGGACGTCTACGGCGGGTCCTACGACGAACTCGACGTCGACGGCGTGATCGGGTACAACGCCCTCGGGTCGCTGCCGTTCACGCTGGACTTCCCGGGCCGGCGGCTCGTCGTCCATCGGGACAGCCTGCCTTCGGCCGACGGGCGCGCGATCCTCGACTACGTGGTCGTCGACCGCCTCCCCTACATCCTGGCGCGGCTCGGGGCGGACACATTGCGGCTGAACTTCGACACCGGGGCCACCAACCGGATCGTGTTCCCTGCGGTGTGGAAGGATCGCCTTCCGCTGGCCGGCCCCGTCCGCGGCGGGCCGGTGCTCTCGAACAACCAGACCGGGACGACGACGACCGAGCTCGCACCTCTCTCGGAGAGCATCACGTTCGGCGGTTTCACGATCGACGCCCCCACCGTAATCCTCGACCCCGACGTGTCCGACGCGTGGCTCGGCGCGGGGCTCCTTGTGGACTACGTGCTGGATTTCGATCCAGACCGGCTGCGGGTCCGGATCCGCGGTCCCGCGGTTGCCGGACCGTCCGCGGATCCCTGACTTCCCTTCCCCGAGATAGAACGGCACGGCGGGCTCGTCTTCGAGGCACGGCGGGTCGACGGCGGCCGGCCGGACCAGCGACGCAGTTGGCGCCCGAGACTATGCCGCGCGCTGCAGGTGCGTGGCCGAGTGGCGGTACGCGCTGGATCGTCCTCCCTCCGATATCATCGACCCACGACAGGGAGCGAACACATGCCCGCACGTCGGTCCGCCCCATTTCTCTTTGGCGTCGCCTTGGCCGCATTCGCGGGGTGTGACGACGATCCCACCGGCATCGAGGAGGACGCCGACTTCCACGTGCCGATCCTGACCGGACAGGCGGAACGCCCTGATCCGGTCGCGACCGACGCCTCGGGCGCGGCCTTCCTTGACGTCGACGGGACGACGGTACGCTTCCGGATCCTGGTCGAGGACATCGAGGACGTCACGCTGGCGCACATCCACGTAGGCGGAATGGACGTCGCGGGCCCGATCGTCGTCGAGCTCTTCAACGCCGAGGGCGACCCGGAAGACTTCACCGACCGCGACGTGCTGGCCGAGGGCGCGTTCGACGAATCCGACGTCCAGGACGCTGGCGGGATCGCGTCGATCGACGACCTCCTCGACGCGATGAGGGCGGGAAACACCTACGTCAACGTGCACACCGCCGCGAACCCGGCGGGAGAGATCCGGGGGCAGATCGCGCGTGTCTTCCCGCCGGACTGAGACGTCCAGCCCACTAAGACAAACCCGTGAATCTCCATCGCGATTTGGGAGTGATGTCGCGCATGCCTCGGCTCGCCACGTACGCCATCGTGTCCCTCGCTCTCACCGAGTGCGCCCCTACCGACTCGCCGGGGTCCGCCGGCGTGCAGCCCGACCTCGTGATCGTCGACGCTACGGTGTTCGACGCGCGCTCGCGGG
>DATFFS010000057.1:0-3060 GCA_035249945.1 Gemmatimonadota bacterium | reverse complement strand
TTGCCGACCGTTCCGCGAGCGACCGCAGTCCCTCGTCGTCGCGCTCGGCGGCGAGGGACGCCGCCGCGAGCGCGAGTGCCGCCAGCGCCTCGCACCGCGCCGCCGGCAGTCCCTGGTCGGCGGACATCTGGACGGCACGTTCGAGATGCCCTCGCATCCCTTCGGCGTCTCCGCGCGCGGCATCCAAGAGCCCACGCCAGAGCTCCAGCTGGCGCCCGCGCGACGGCGTCGGACTCTCGACCGCGACGGTGGCGGCACGATCGAGCCACGTGGCCGCCTCGTCGAGGTCCCCGAGCTCCACGTTCGACATCGAGGTGCCGCCGGCCGCGAGGAACTCGAGCTGCCGATCGCCGATCGAGCGAGCCCGCTCGTAGGCCTCGGCGCCGCGGGAGAGCGCGAGATCGGGGATCACCTTCGCCCGTGCGAACACGTGCACGCCGTAGAGCATCTGTACTTCGGCGAAGGCACGTTGACTCTCGCTCGTGAACGAGGCGAGCTGGGTCGCGAGCCGGCGGATCTCCTCGATGTGGCGCGCCGAGTCGGCGCCGATGTGGATGTCGGGAGCCCAGCTCAGGTAGGCCATCGCGATGATCGACGCCATGGTCCCCTGACGGTCGCCGAGCTCCTCGAACAGTGCGAGGGCGCGATGCAAGCGCTCGGCGGCCGACCGCGCCCACGGCGCGATCGGGAGCTCCTCGACGAGGTCCTCGATCGCTTCCCCTGCCGCCACCCGTTCCATCACCGGCACGTGCGCGCCCACCATCATCTGATCGACGAACCATCCGCGGACGCGACCGAGATCGACCACGCCGAGCTCCCGGGTCGCCGCCGCGAGCATCTGCCGATCCCCGAGTGCCTCAGCGAGCTCGGCCGCACGCGCGTATGCCTCCTCGGCCGCGTCGAGGTCCACTTCGGCCGCCGAAGGCGTGAACCCCTCCCCCAGCCCAGCGTGCAACACGGCCTGGCCGAGGGCGAGGCACGCGGCGAGCTCGGCCGCGCGATCGCCGCGCTCGACCGCCAGGGTTCGCACGCGCGATGCGAGGTCGGCCGCCAGGTCCTCCTGTTGGGAGAGGCGGAGCGCCGCCGACCGACGGAGGGTCACGTCGAGATCCACCGCCGGGTCGCCGAGCGCCTCGACGAGGGCGGCCAGCTCCGACAGTCCCTCCAATCGGTCCGCTGGCCGCCGGAGCATCGCCAGCGCATCATCGCGAGCGGTGAGCAGGCCCAGACGCTCCTGGGGGGTGGCGGCCTGTGGCAGGGCGATCTCCACCACCCGGAGAACCTCCTCCGGCGCGTGCGCGGCCAGCGCGGCGGCCGCGGCTTCGATCGAGAAGCGGACGCAGACCTGCGCGTCACCCGCCGCCCGAGCATGGTGCGCGAGGAGTGGCAACGTCTCGGGCGCCGGCTCGCCGGTCAGCAACAGCTGGACGATCGCGCCGTGGATCTCGCGCCGGCGGGCAGGCGCCAGCGTGTCGGCCGCGAACTCGCGGACCTGTTCGTGCGGGAACGTGTAGTCGGCCGGAGAATCCTCCGGCTGCTCCACGAGCAGACCGGCCGCGACCGCGGGCGCCATCAGGTCGTCGAGGCCGACCGCGTCGCCGTCCGATCCGTCCTCCCCGATCCGGAGCCGCACCTCCCGGAGATCCTTCAGGCTGAAGTTCCGCCCCATCAGCGCCGCCTCGGCGAGGGCTGTCTTGGACTTGACGGGGAGATGTGCCGCGCGTCGTTGGATCAACGTGCGGACGGCCGATGGAGCCAGCCGCTCGGCGTTGCGCCCGAGCGTCCACGTGTCCTCGCCGCCCTGCGCCAACATCCCCGCCTCGCGGTACGCGCGGGCGATCTCCTCGACGATGAACGGCACGCCCTCGGCCTGGCCGTGGATCGTGGAGGCGGTCGCGGGGTCGACCTGCCCGCCGAGCACCTGCCGCAGGAACTCCGAGGTCTCCACGACGGAGAACCTCGCGAGCTTCAGGCGACGGATCACGCGCATCCGCTCCATGTCTGCGATCAGCGTCACGGCCTCGGTGAGCGTCGCGAGCTCCTCGGGACGGATCGAGAACATCAAGAAGATGCGGCTGGCCCCCTCGGTCCTGATGACGTACCGCAGGAGACGCAAGCTGTCCTCGTCCGCCCACTGCATGTCGTCGACCAACAGCGCGAGCGGCTGCTCGGCCGTGAGGGCACGAACGGCCATGGTCGCGAGGTCGAACGAGCGGAGCAGCCTCTGGTCGGCGGACATGCCTGCGAACGCGGGGTCGTCACGCCCGCCGAGCGCCGAGCTCGCCGCGAGGATCGCCCGCTCCGACGAGGAGCCGCTCACCGCCTCGATCACCTCCGGCGCGCCGACGATCGAGCGCGCCAGGAGGAAGGGGCCGCGGAGCTCCTCGTCCGCTCCCACCGCGACCGTGAGGAACCCGCGGGCCTGCGCGCTCTCCCGCGCCGCCAGGAGGAGACGCGTCTTCCCGATCCCCGGTTCGCCCTCGACGGTGAGCGCGCTCAGGCGTCCGCCTTCCGCGACACCGATCGCGTCCTCGATCGCCGCGAGCTCGGCCGGTCGCCCGACCACGGCGCGGCCGGTGCGATGCTCGAAGAGACCCAGTGGGGCGAATGCGGCCGCGGCGACCGGAGGCGACTCGATCATGAGCGCCCCTCGAAGGGGGAACGGCTGCCTTCGGTCATCCGGCGATTATCCGGCGCGGAGAGGGTGCCTGCTATGCTCGGGTCCCCGAGTCGATCGGGGAGATCCCGCATCGAGCGCCTCTGGTGGCATGCTCTGAACCACGTGCCCTCGCCCTGCGGGTCCCGGGCACCGTGACGAGAGGCAGGCCGCGTGGAAGGAATCAGCCGCAAGGATCGCGTCTTCGGTCCTCCCGAACGAGGCAAGAAGGCAGCCGATCGGCCACCACGAGGACGGATGTGTGTGCACATCGGGTGCGAGACGCTCCTGTCCACGTACAACAGCTCCGATGTGTGCTGGCTCCACGCCCCACCCGCCTACCGCCACGCCCTGAGTCGCGACTAGGAGGCGGTAGCATCCGGCTGGATGCGAACGCTCCGCGC
>DATFFS010000056.1:0-1433 GCA_035249945.1 Gemmatimonadota bacterium | reverse complement strand
CCGAGGGCGAGGTCGGGAAGACGGGCGTCGCGATCGATTCGATCGAGGACATGGAGCGGCTCCTCGCGGGGATCCCGCTGGATCAGGTGTCCACCTCGATGACCATCAACGCCACCGCCCCGATCCTCCTCCTCCTCTACGAGCTCGTTGCGGAGGAGCAGGGCCTCGACCCCGCCGCACTCTCCGGCACCGTCCAGAACGACCTGCTGAAGGAATACGCGGCACGCGGGACGTACATCTATCCGCCGCAGCCCTCGATGCGGCTGATCACGGATCTGTTCGCGTACGCGGGGGAGCGGATCCCGCGTTGGAACACGATCTCGATCAGCGGGTATCACATGCGCGAAGCCGGCGCGACCGCGGCGCACGAGATCGCGTTCACGTTGGCGAACGGCATCGCGTACGTGCAAGCGGCCGTCGATGCCGGCCTCGCCGTGGACGACGTGGCGCCGCGCCTCTCGTTCTTCTTCGCCTGCCACATGCACTTCTTCGAGGAGATCGCGAAGTTCCGCGCCGCGCGACGGATGTGGGCCGCGATCATGCGGGATCGCTTCATGGCGAAGGACCCACGGTCACTGACCCTCCGCTTCCATACCCAGACCGGCGGCGCCACGCTCACCGCGCAGCAGCCGGAGAACAACATCGTGCGCACGGCGCTGGAAGCGATGGCGGCGGTGCTCGGCGGGACCCAGTCGCTCCACACCAACTCGTTCGACGAGGCGCTTGCGCTCCCCACGGAGCAGGCGGTGAAGATCGCGCTCCGAACCCAGCAGGTCCTCGGCTTCGAGACCGGCGTGGCAGAGACGGTCGACCCCCTCGGTGGCTCGTACTACGTGGAAGCGCTCACCGACGAGCTGGAGCGGATCGCGACGGAGATCGTCGAGACGATCGACGCGATGGGGGGCGCCGTCTCCGCGATCGAGGCGGGCTACTACCAGGACGAGATCCACGAGGCAGCGTTCCGGATCCAACGAGGGATCGAGACGGGCGAGCGGATCGTGGTGGGAGTGAACCGGTTCGTCGACGCCGATGCCAGAGCCGTCGAGCTCCAGCGGATCTCGGCCGAAGAGACGGCGCAGCAGATGGAACGACTCCGCGAGCTCCGTGCCTCCCGAGATCAGGCGGCGGTCGATGCCGCGCTCCTCGAGGTGGAGGAGACGGCGCGGGGGACCGGCAACCTCCTGCCGCCGATGTGCGAGGCGCTCCGTCTGCGAGCGACGTTGGGCGAGGTGTCCGACGCGCTCCGTCGCGTCTTCGGGGAGTATCGCGCGGCCCGCTAGGTGCAGCGGCTAGGCTCGGCGCCGTGGACGTGGCGGTGATCGGTGGGACGGGCGCCGAGGGACTCGGTGTGGCGATGCGCGCGGCCGCGGCCGGTCACCACGTGACGATCGGGTCCCGGGACGCCGTACGCGGTGCCGAGACGGCGGCGAAGG
>DATFFS010000055.1:0-2377 GCA_035249945.1 Gemmatimonadota bacterium | reverse complement strand
GGTGTCGCCCTCGGGCGGCTTGGGGAACAGCCACAGCGCGACGCCCAGGATCAGGAACATGACGAACCCGAGCTGGACCGCGTGCGCGTGGGCGGACACCAGGTACGGTCCCGGCCACGCCCCGCCGATCTCGCGCTCGACGAGCATCCACGCTCCGATCAGGAGCCCGGCGAACAGGAAGACGATGCCGGTCTTGATGAAGCGTCGGACGTTGGTGTGCATCGCTAGCTCGCCTCCCGCCGCTGCCAGGCGCGCCAGCCGAAGAACAGGGCCAGGATGACCAGCAGGACCATCAGCGGCCCGGTGAACAGCATGAACATGGTGCGCCGGGCCGTGGCACGCGCCTGCCGCAGCTGGTGCTCCTCGTCCCGCAGCCGCGCGAGGTGCCCCAGGACGTCCGCGTAGCCGTACCACCACGCATAGTCCGGGCTCATGTGAAAGGCGCCCTTGTAGGACTTCAGGTTCGAGAAGAAGAACATGTCGAAGTACTCGCGCTCGACCGCGGTGACGTCGTAGTAGAGCCCGGCCGGCCAGTGCGCCGCCAGGCCACCCGGCAGCTCGACGGCGGAGAACTCCGGTCCGGGCAGGAGGCCGGCCGCGCGCCAGCCGTGGCTCGGCTCGATCAACCCATCGTCGTAGAGCCCCCGCAGGATCTCCCGCGCCTCGACGACGAGCGCGTCACCCGAGAGCTTGTGCGCGTCGGCCGAGCGCAGGTATCCGCGCGACTTGTCCTCGGAGTGGCACGTCATGCAGACCCGCACCATCTCGAACCGCCTGGCCCGGTTCTCTGGCTGGTCGAGGATGTCGGTGAGCTCGCCGCCGGCAGCCTGCGTTCCCATTCCCCACACAATCTTCCGGCTCATGTTGTGGCTCGAGTAGCGCGACCCGTCCTCGCGCACGTAGACCATGTGGCAGTACGCGCAGGTCGGCGCGTCCCACTGCGCTTCGGCGAGATCGGCGGTCCAGTCCCACTCCGCGCCGCGCGCGACGTAGATCGACCCGTGCTTCGAGCTCATGTAGGCCTCGTAGTTCGGATGATCGGGTCCCATGTGGCACGTGTAGCACGCCTCGGGCTTGCGCGCCTCGACGAGATTGAAGGAGTGGCGCGTGTGACAGGCGATGCAGCCGTTGCGGTAGACGAGGCTGCTCGTGTCGACGTACTTCTGTTGCTCCTCGCTCCAGTACTCGTCGTCGGAAGCGCCGGCCTGCGCGTGGCACGGGTCGCAGCCCATCTCCATGACCTTCCGCGGCATCTGCGCGTAGTTGGGCACGCCGATGTTCCGTTCCCAGTTGATCCCCAGGTCGCCCGGGCCGGGGCCGTAGGAGTGGCCCGCGTCCAGCACGTGCTCCTGGTAGATCTGCGCGTGGCACCCGGCGCACGTCGTTTCGGGCACCCGTCCCTGGGAGGCCATGATCCTGTCGTGGTCGGCGCCGTGGCAGTCGGCGCACGTCATGGTAGGGCGTTGCTCGACGCTCGGGTTCTGGGTTCCCGGCATCCCCATCGCGCTCGATTCGAACTGGCGCACGACGGTGGCATGGAGCTCGCGATGGCATTCCGCGCACGTCGCGGGGTCGAGGCTCCCCCTCGGCAGGTCGGCGCGCAGCCGGGGCACGTCGCGGGAGAGGCGCTTCAGGTATTCATGGATCTCCTCAGCCTCGTCCTCGCTGACGATCTCCTCGGGAAACTCGGGCATGATGTCGCGGGGATGGCGCAGCTGGCCGAGGAATGCGTCGAACGGAAGCGGCGTGGCCGCCAGCGCCGGGCCCACGCCGCCGCGCGCGCTCGCCCCGTGACAGCCGAGGCAGCCCCGCGAGATGTACAGCCGCTCGCCCGAGCGATCGGCCTCGTCGTCCTGCGCGCGAAGATCCGCCGCAACCGACAGGACACCGAGGCAGAGAGCCGCACCGAGCGCCATCCGCCGAATCGCCCGCGACCTGCCCGCTCTCCTCATCGCGCTATCCCTTGTACGATTGGACGCGGCCCCAGACGCTCTTCGCGCCCCAGATCCCGGCCCGCAGGCACTCGAGCTGGACGATCTGGCTGTGATCGACGAACAGGTTCACCTCCGGCCCGTAGTTCTTGACGTACCAGGTGAAGACCTCGGGGTCCGAGGCCTCGAACATCAGCTTCTCGAGTCCCAGCTCCTCGATGAACCGCGCCGGGACGTCGGTCCGCATGCTCGGGACGTTCTCGGTGATCCCCTCGGACTCGACCATGATCATGTACGCCCCGGCCTCCAGGAAGCGCCGCGCGCGGCCGATCGCCTGGGCAGGATCCTGCTGGCCCTCGGCCTCGAGCTCGGCCACGGTCGTGGCACCACCGCCCGCGCCGAACTGGATGCCCACTTCTGGCTTGGCCTTGAGCCCCGCCTTCTGC
>DATFFS010000054.1:0-4928 GCA_035249945.1 Gemmatimonadota bacterium | reverse complement strand
GGACGTGCGAGTGCTGGCGCGCGGCGCGCCACCCAGAGGGCCGTCGGCGGCGGTCGAGGCATGGATCCGGGGCCGGCTCGCCGCGCGGTACGGAGAGCGGCTCGCGCCGCTGGCGGTCGCGCTCGTCATCGGCGATCGGCGGGAGATCGATCCGGAGCTGACGGATGCCTTCACCCTGACAGGGACCCTTCATCTCCTGGCGGTCTCCGGCCTGCACGTGGGGTTCCTCGCGGCGCTTCTTTCGGCGGCGCTCTCTTTCGGCCGGATATCGCCCGCCGCGCGGGCCGGCTGGACGACGCTCGCGCTGGCCGGCTACACGAGCCTGGTGGGGGCGGCTCCTTCGGTCGTCCGGGCCTCGGTCATGGCGGGTCTCGCCCTGGCGAGCCGGGCGGGCGAGCGCGAGGTATCGCCGTGGCAGTGGTGGGGGGCCGCCGCGGGCGGGATGCTCGCCTGGCGGCCGGCGGACGCGTTCGACCTCGGGTTCGCGCTGTCGTTCGGCTCCGTCGGCGGGCTGATCGCGCTCCGGACGCCGCTCCTGGCCCTTCTCGGAGCCGCCGATCGCGGTCCCGCCTTCCGCTGGATCTCGGCCGGCGTAGTCGCTACGACGGCGTCGAGCGCGGGGACGCTGGTGGTCCAGTCGGCCGCCTTCGGATGGCTGTCGCCGGTGGGCTTCCTCGTCAACCCGGTCGCCGTTCCCCTCTGCGGCGTGGCGCTCCCGCTCGTCTGGGTGGGCCTCGCGCTGGACGCCGCGTTCCCCGAGGCGCTGGCCGGACCCGTATCGAGCGCGGCCGGTTCCGCGATGGGCGCGCTCATCCTGCTCGTATCCTGGGTCTCCCGCTTCTCGGGCGCATGGGTGCCCGGCCCCGTGGGCTGGGCGCTCGCGTCCGTGACGGTCCTGATCGGCGCGGCGCTCCTGTCGCGGCGGCTGCCCGGCGTGGGCGTCCTGGTGGCGGCCAGCGGGCTCGCGCTCGCCATCGCCTCGCGTCCTCCGCGCGGCCCGGTCTGGGAGGTGACGTGGCTCGACGTCGGACAGGGCGACGCGATCGCGATCCGGTTCCCGGACGGCGCCACCTGGCTGGTCGACGCCGGCCGCGCGTGGGATGGCGGAGACGAGGGGCGACGTACGGTGCTGCCGTGGCTGCGGCGGCAAGGCGTCCAGTCGCTCGAGTGGTTCGTCACCACGCATCCCGACCTGGACCACATCGGCGGGGCGGGGAGCGTCCTCGCGGGCATCCCCGTGCGCCGCTGGGGGAGCGGCGGTCCGGTGGGGTCGAACGAGGCCTACCTCGATCTGGTGTCGAACCCTGGGCGCGGAAGACTCCCGCGCGCGGACGCGCTACGCGCGGGACGAAGGCTCGAGCAGGGCGGGGTCTCGGTGGACGTGATCCATCCGGACGAGAAGTGGGTGCCGCGGGATCCGTACGCCTCGCGCATCCCTCCCAACGAGGGCTCGGTGGCGATGCTCATGAGCTATGGGCAGTGCCGGCTGCTCCTGACCGGCGACCTCGGGAGTCCCGCGGAGACCGCGCTCGTCTCCGACATCGGGGACTCCCTGCGCGCGGAGCTCCTGCACGCCGGTCACCACGGGAGCCGGCACTCGAGCTCGGCGGCGTTTCTCGCCAGGGTGCGTCCGGAGATCGTCGTCGTGTCCGCGGGCGCCGGGAACCTCTACGGGCATCCGCACCCGGACGCCCTCGGCCGCTTCGAGCGGGTCGGCGCGGCCGTCCACCGGACCGACCGCGTGGGCACGATCACCGCGCGCTGCACGGCGAGCGGCTGGCGGCTCCTCTCCACGGGCCCGTATCTTCCGTGATTCGCGCCGGTTGCGAGCCTCTGCCGAGGAACATTCCCCGAGGCGGCCGGTACTGGAGATCCACCCATCCTGACCCGGGAGCGCATGCTGGAAGAGCCCGCTTACGCCACGCAAGCCACGCTGGAGGAACGGAACGCCCGCGTCGCGATGGAGAACGCGTTCGTCGGCGAGCTCCTGTCGGAGGTGCGCCGCGTCATGGTCGGGCAGGACGCGCTCCTCGAGGGCCTGATGATCGGCCTCCTGTCGGACGGACACGTGCTGCTCGAAGGCGTGCCGGGGCTCGCCAAGACCCTGGCCGTGCGCTCGCTCGCGGCGGCCATCGATTGCGATTTCCAGCGGATCCAGTTCACGCCCGATCTCCTTCCCGCCGACCTGGTCGGGACCATGGTGTATCACCCCCAGCGCGGGGAGTTCGCGGTCCACAAGGGCCCCGTGTTCACGAACCTGCTGCTGGCCGACGAGATCAACCGCGCTCCGGCCAAGGTCCAGTCCGCGCTCCTCGAGGCGATGCAGGAGAAGCAGGTGACCCTGGGGGAGACGACGCACCGGCTCGAGGAGCCCTTCCTCGTGCTCGCGACCCAGAACCCGATCGAGCACGAGGGCACCTATCCGCTGCCCGAAGCCCAGGTCGACCGCTTCATGCTCAAGCTCCACGTCTCGTACCCGGCGCGCGCGGAGGAGCGCGAGATCATCGCCCGCATGTCGGGCGCCGCGCCCCCCGAGGTCCGGCCGGTGGTGGGACCGGAGCGGATCCTGCGCGCGCGCGCGGTGGTCGACGAGGTCTACGTCGACGGCAAGATCGTCGAGTACATCCTCGACCTGGTGGAAGCCACGCGGAATCCCGAGAACTTCGACCTGGCCGACCTGAAGCCTTTGATCGCGTTCGGCGCCTCGCCGCGCGCCGGCATCTTCCTCACCCGGGCCGCCAAGGCCCACGCGTTCCTTCGCGGCCGCGCGTTCGCCATCCCCGACGACGTCAAGAGCGTGGCGCGCAACGTGCTGCGGCACCGGCTGCTGATGACGTACGAAGCCGAGGCCGAGAGCGTGGACCCGGACACGCTGCTCACCAGGCTGCTGGAGCGAATCGACGTGCCGTGAGCGCCGCCGAGCTGGCCCACAAGGTCCGGCTGCTCGAGATCCAGACCCGTCATCTCGTCAACGACATCTTCTCGGGCGAGTACGAGAGCGTCTTCAAGGGGCGCGGCGTGGAGTTCGCCGAGGTGCGCGAATACCAGCCCGGCGACGACGTGCGCGCGATCGACTGGAACGTCACCGCACGCCGCGGCATCCCCTACGTCAAGCAGTTCGCCGAAGAGCGCGAGCTGACCGTGATCCTGGCGGTCGACGGCAGCGCGTCGACGCGCTTCGGCACACAGGGGGCGCTAAAGCGCGAGCGCGCGGCCGAGGTGGCGGCGGTCCTGGGCCTGGCGGCGAATCGCAACAACGACCGCGCCGGCGCGCTCCTGTTCGCCGAGGGGATCGAGCGGTACGTGCCGCCGCGGAAGGGAAAGACGCACGTCCTGCGCCTCGTGCGCGACATCCTGTCGTTCGACCCGCCGGCGCTCGGCACCGATCTGTCGGGGGCGATCCGTTTCCTGACCCGGGTGCTGCACCGGCGCAGCGTGGTGTTCCTGCTCTCCGATTTCCTCGACGAGGGTTTCGCGAAGCCGCTGGCCGCGCTCGCCGTCCGCCACGACGTGATCGCGCTCGTTCTGGAAGACCGACGCGACCGGGAGCTTCCGGACGTCGGGCTGATCGAGGTCGTGGAGCCGGAGTCCGGCGCGCGGCGCTGGCTGGACACCTCGTCGAGCCGGGTGCGTGAGGCCTATGCGGCCGCGGCCGACGCCGCTACGGCGGCGCGGCGGACGACGTTCCAGCGCGCGGGCGTCGACGCCGTGCCGCTCGACACTCTCGCCGACTGGGTCGATCCGATGCGCCGGTTCTTCGAGGCCCGCGAGCGGGCGCGGACGCGGGCGTGGGGGCGGAGGGCGCGGATATGAGGCGGCGTGTCGGGACGGCGGCTTGGATCATGGCGGCGGGCGCGGCGCTCGGGTTCCTGACGTCGGCCCCGGCCATCGGACAGAACGCCCAGGAGCCGCCCGCGGCGGTGTCGCTGCGGGTCGTCCCCGATCCGCTACCCGCCGGCGCCGCCGAGCCCACGGTCGGAGATCCCGTGTGGGCCACGGTGCGCGCGTTCGGCCCGCGGGGGACGTACCTCCTTCCGGCCTCCGTGACCGACGCGTACGCGTCGCGGCCGGAGGTCGCGGTGCTCGGCAGCGACCGGCGCGACGGACAGCTGCGCCTGCGGCTGGCGATCTTCCGGACCGGCGACGTCGTGCTGCCGGGGGTCGACGCGCGCGTCGCGACGTCGACGGGGGACACCATCGTCGTCCCGCTGCTCTCCGATACGTTCCGCATCGCCTCCGTGCTCGCGCCCGGCGACACGCTGCTGGCCGACATCAAGCCGCTCTGGCCGCAGCCGGGCATCCCGCTCTGGGTCTGGGCGGCGCTGGCCGCGCTCGTCGTGGCCCTCGCGATCGCCCTCTGGTGGTGGTGGCGCCGGCGTCGCGCGCGGCCGAGTCGCGTCGCAGGCGGTACCGCCACCGATCCCTACGCTGAGGCGCGGCGCCGGATCGAGGCGTTCTCGGGGGACCCGTCGACGGCAGGGGAGCGGATCGCGGCGGCGGCGGCGATCGGCGACGCGCTCCGCGGCTACCTGGCGGACCGCTGGAGCGCCTCCGCGCGGGAGCGCACCTCGTTCGAGATCCTGCATGCGCTTCCGGCGCCGCTGGCGGGGGGCCGGCCCGCTCTGGGTGCCATCCTGAACGAGGTCGATCTGGCCAAGTTCGCGCGGCTCGCGCCGTCGCCGGGAGCGATCCCCACCCTGGCCGCGCGCGCGCTGGGTTGGTTGGACGGCGCGGAGACGGCGCTGACGCCGCCGACCGCGGAAGCCGAGACCGCGGCCAGCCCGGCGGAAGGATCGGCGGGGGAGGTGGCGTCGTGAACCTCGCCTGGACGCTGGCGACGCCGATCTGGCTCGTGCTCCTGGCGGCGCTGCCTCTCACGTGGTGGTGGGCGCGCCGGCGCCGCCGCGAGGCGCTCGTGCTGCCCGCGC
>DATFFS010000053.1:0-25989 GCA_035249945.1 Gemmatimonadota bacterium | reverse complement strand
CCGGCTCCCCCGGCGGCTCGACCGCCTCGTCGGCCTCCGCTTCCCCGTCGCGGGATCTGCGCTCCTCGCTCCAACCGGACAGGCGACCGCCGATCCGATCGAAGCCCTCGCGCGCGCGGCGGCCGCCAGCGCGGCCGGCCTCGACGCCGGCCTCCACCGTGGCTGCGAGGGAGACGCGGAACGTCGCTACGGCCAGCACGATCGCGGCCACGGCGCAGAAGATCAGCGCTCCCGCCAGCCCCACACCCTGGATCAGACCGGACGCGGTCGCGATCCCCACCGCGCCCGCTCGCTCGGCCCACGCCGAAGGTCCGGCGTTCCACACGGCGCTCACGCCGAACACCGTCAGCAGGAGCCACACGGCTGCCAGCGCGCTCAGCCCGAGGGTCAGCGCCTTCCGCGTCACGCGGTCGAACAGCAGCAGGATCCCCAGCCCCGCCAGCCCCGCGCCCAGGGCGAGCGCCCCGAAGCCCAGCGCCCGGTAGAGATAGTAGGCGCTGTACGCCCCCAGGATGCCGACCCGATTCAGCGTCTCGGGACCGCGTTCGAGGCCCGGATCCCAGGGCCACAGCGCCACCAGCACGAAGCCACCGGTCGCGGCCATCAGGATCCCCAGGACCTCGCGCTTCAGCCGCGAGGAGTCTTTTTTCTTCTTTCGGGGCATGGGCGAAAGGTAACAGGTCGTTGAAGTACTATTCGAGATCAGACGACGGCGGGCGCCGGGATATCCTCGTGAAGCCACTCCTCGACGAATCGCGTGTGGATCTTTCCCGCCAGGAAGCGTGGCTCCTGGATGAGCCTCCGGTGCAGGGGGATGGTGGTGGCGATGCCCTCGACGACGAACTCGTCCAGCGCGACCCGCATGCGGGCGATCGCCTGTGCGCGATCGGTGCCATGGGTCAACACCTTGGCGACCAGCGAATCGTAGTAGGGGGGGATCACGTACGACTGGTACGCCGCCGTGTCCACCCGCACGCCCGGCCCGCCCGGTTGATGGAAGGTGACGATCCGGCCGGGTGTGGGCATGAAGTTCCGGTCGGGATCCTCGGCGTTGATCCGGCATTCGATCGCGTGCCCGCGGAACCGCACCTGGTCCTGCCTGAGGTCCAGCGGCTCACCCGCGGCGATCATCAGCTGCCGCAGAACCAGGTCCTGCCCGGTGACCATCTCGGTCACCGGATGCTCGACCTGGATGCGAGTGTTCATCTCCATGAAGAAGAACTCGCCGCGCTCGGTGACCAGGAACTCCATCGTCCCCGCTCCGAGATATCCGATCCTGGCCGCGCCCCGGACGGCCGCTTCGCCCATGCGCTGCCGGAACTCCTCGCTGAGCCCGGGCGAGGGCGCTTCCTCGAGCAGCTTCTGATGCCGTCGCTGACAGGAGCAGTCCCGCTCGCCCAGGTGGATGACGTTCCCCTGGCTATCCCCCAGCACCTGGATCTCTATGTGGCGCGGGCGCTCGAGGAAGCGCTCGATGTATACGCGGCCGTCCCCGAAGGCGGCTTCGGCCTCGCGCCGCGCCTGCGGGAACGCCGCGGCGAACTCCTCGGCGTCGCGGGCGATCCGCATCCCCTTCCCGCCACCTCCCGCGGCGGCCTTCACCAGCACCGGGAACCCGATCTCCTCCGCCGCCGCCCGCGCCTTGCGCTCTTCGTCGATCGCCCCGGGGGTGCCCGGGACCACCGGCACACCGGCCTCCTCCATCAGGCGCCGGGCCTCGGACTTGTCGCCCATCTGGCGGATCTGCTCCGGGGTGGGACCGATGAACACGAGGTTCGACTCGGCGCAGATCTGTGCGAACTCCGCGTTCTCCGCCAGGAATCCGTAGCCCGGGTGGACGGCGTCCGCGCCGGTGACCTCCGCCGCGGCGATGAGTCGCGGGATGTTGAGGTACGATTGCGCGGAGGCAGCGGGGCCTACGCACACCGCCTCGTCCGCGAAGCGGACGTGCAGGGCCTCCGCATCTGCCTTGGAATGGACCGCGACCGTCTTGAGACCGAGCATCCGGCAGGCCCGGATCACGCGCAGGGCGATCTCACCGCGGTTGGCGATCAGGACCTTGCGGAACATGTCAGCGCCTCTGGGGGAAAGCGCCGGCGTTCAGCTGTTGTAGCCTTCCAGAGCTCGCACGTATCCCTGCTCGATCAGGAACTCGATCACCCTGCGCGCGTTGTCCTCGGACGAGTGCGCGGTGGTGTCGAGCGTGATCTCGGGATTCTCCGGGCGCTCGTAGGGATCGTCGATCCCGGTGAAGTTCTTGATCTCGCCACGGCGCGCCTTGGCGTACATCCCCTTGACGTCCCGCTCCTCGCAGACATCCAGCGGGGTATCGACGAAGATCTCGATGAACTGCCCGGACCCCACCATCGACCGCACGTCGTTGCGAGTCGAGCGGTAAGGACTGACCGCGGCGCAGAGAACGATGCCGCCGTGGCGGACCAGCTCCGCCGCCACGAATCCGATGCGGCGGATGTTGACGTCGCGGTCCTCCTTGCTGAACCCGAGGCCGTGCGACAGGTGCGTCCGCACGACGTCGCCGTCGAGCACGGTGACCTGCCGGCCATGCTGGAGGAGCAGCGTCGTCAGGACGTCCGCGGTCGTCGATTTGCCTGCCCCGGACAGGCCCGTGAACCAGATGCAGGCTCCCTGACGATGGCGCGGCGGATGGCTCTCGGCGAGGATGTCGGCGACTTCGGGGCGCGTGAACCAGTCCGGCAGCTTACGGCCGTTTCGCAGGTACTCCTCGCGCACCTGGGTGCCCGAGATCGAGGCGATGCGCGCGCCTTCGGGGATGCGCGAGCGCTCCTCGTAGCGCTCCTCGTCCTCGAGGTACACGAGCTCGTGGAACGGCACCGGGGTGACGCCGAGTTCGTCGACGTGCTTCTCCACCAGCTCCTGGGCGTCGTAAGGACCGTAGAAGGGCTTCCCCTCGCTGTCGACACCGGGGCTGGCGTGATCCCGACCGACGATCAGGTGGTTGGCCCCGTGGTTGCGCCGGATGATCGCGTGCCAGAGCGCCTCGCGGGGCCCCGCCATGCGCATGGCCAGCGGCAGCAGCGAGAGCAGGATACGGTCGGGATCGTAGTAATTCCGGGCCAGCGCGATGTAGGTGCGGACCCGCGTATAGTGGTCGACGTCCCCGGGCTTGGTCATCCCTACCGAGGGATGGAGCAGCAGGACTCCGTCGACGGCCTCGATGGCGCGCTTGGTGAGCTCCTCGTGGACACGGTGGAGCGGATTGCGGGTCTGGAAGGCGATCACGTTGGCGTGGCCATAGGACTCCAGCCGGCGCCGGGTCTCGGCGGGGGTCAGCCGCAGCTCCTGGAAGTCGTGGTGCCTGGGAAGCTGCAGGACCCGGATGGGTCCGGAGACGAACCGTGATCCCCAGCGCTCCATCTCGGCCACCATCGGGTGACGCGGATCCAGGGTGCCGAACGCCCGGGAGGCCACGCGCTTCTTGTCCCAGGCGTAGATCTCCTCGACGTCGACCACCGCCAGCAGCTCGTTCTTGGAGTTCCGCAGCGCGAGCTGCCTGCCCTCGGCGACCGGCGCATCGTCCGCTACCGGAAGGGTCACGGGGATCGGGAACAGCTGCCCGTCGGACAGGCGCATCTCGTCCAGCACGCGGTCGAGATCTTCGCTTCCCATGAACCGATCGAGAGGGCTGAAGGCCCCCGTCGCCAGGAGCTCGAGGTCGCAGACGACCCGTTCCGATACCTGGATCGAGGGCAGCTCGCCGGCGAGCTGCTTGAGCTCGGCCTGGCTCTCCACAGGCTCCAGCAGGTCCACCAGGTGGCCTCCGCAAGGCTCGATGAGGACTCCGGCAGTGCGTGTGACGGTCATACGATTCCCTTCTATTCGATCCGGTTGTCGTTCGCGATCTCCCGCACGATCGGGAGCGCCGATTCCCACGCCGCCGGATGGGCGGCGAAGATCCCGTCCGGTTGGCCGGGGTGATCCTTGCCATAGCGGAGAGGTTCCCCGCGACAATCGGTGACCCTGCCCCCCGCGGCGCGCAGCATGCCCTCGGGTGCGCAGGTGTCCCATTCCTTCAGATAGGGAACGGGATGGACGTACAGGTCGGCCTCTCCGGAGGCGACCAGGGCGCACTTGCTGCCAGCGGATCCCGACAAGATAACCTCGACCTCTCCGAGCGCCGCCTCCAGGCGGCGGATCCGCTCGTCGGGATGCGAGCGTGACCGGACGAACCGCAGCGGTCCGTGCACCGCCCCGGTGGCCAGCCGCTCTGTCCGGGGCCGGGCGCTGGCGTCCTCGATCCTCCAGGCCCCGACACCCGCGGCCCCCGCGAACAGGCGGTCGGTCGCGGGCTGATACACGGCGCCGAGCTCGGCCGCTCCTTCCACCGCCAGGCCGACCATGACGCTGAACTCGCCGATCCGGTCGATGAACTCCCGGGTGCCGTCGAGCGGGTCGACGACCCACAGCCGGGCCTCCCCCAGGCCGGTCGGCGCCGGCGCTTCCTCGCTGAGGATCGGCTCCCCCGTCCGCTGCCGGCCCAGCACCTGCAGGATCGCCTCCTGGCTGGCGCGGTCCGCGGCGGTCACGGGCCCCCGGCCGGTCGGATCCTCCACCGCCAGGTCATCGCGCCCGTACAGATCGAGCGCCGCCAGGCCCCCGGCCAGGGCGGCGCCCGCCGCCACGGCGAGATCGGCTCCCGCCGGCCCCGCTGTCTTCGACAGCGATGCCTGGATGCGCTGGATCGGGTCGATCGGTCGCTCGGCGGTCAGGCCTCGCCCCATACGCGACCGCTGGTCCCCTCGATGCCTCTCAGCTTGAGGGCGAATTCCGAGGTGTTGGTCGCGTTGGCGAGCGCTTCTTCCTCATCGATGGTGCCTTCCTGGTAGAGCTGCATGAGGCTCTGGTCGAAGGTCTGCATCCCGTACTGCACCCCGCCCTCGGCGATGAGCTCGGCGATCTTGGAGGGCCGGTCGCCGCTGTGCAGGAAGTCGCGGATCGCCTCCGTGTTGACCATCACCTCGCAGGCCGGAACCCGCGCCTTGCCGTCCGCGGTGCGGATGAGTCTCAGCGAGATCACGCCCTGCAGGTTCTCCGCCAGCAAGGAGCGGACCTCCTGACCTCGCTCCGGCGCGAAGAACGTCATGATGCGCTGGATCGTCTGCGCGGCGTCGGTCGTGTGCAGCGTCGCGAAGACGAGGTGTCCGGTATTGGCCGCCTTGAGCGCGATGTCCATGCTCTCGGCATCACGGATCTCCCCGACCATCAGGACATCGGGGTCCTGCCGCAGCACGTGGCGCAGGCCGGTGGCGTAGTCGGTCGTGTCCACCCCGACCTCGCGCTGCGTGACGAACGACTTGTTGTCGCGGATCAGGAACTCGATCGGATCCTCGATCGTGACGATCTTGAGCCGGCGGTTGGAGTTGATGTGCTCCACCATCGCGGCGAGGGTCGTGGACTTGCCGCTGCCGGTGATGCCGGTGAGCAGGATGATCCCGCGCTGCCGCAGGGCGAGAGCGCCCACTACGGGTGGAAGATGGAGGGCCGTCAGGGACTTCACCGACACGGGGATGCTGCGCAGCGTCGCGGTCGGGGTGCCGCGCTGCATGCCCAGGTTGACGCGAAAGCGACCCAGCTGAGGCATTCCCACGGCGAAGTCGAGCTCGCGTTTGCGCTCGAACTCGGCCCGCTGCTGGTCGGTGGTCATATCCGCGATGACCTCGGTCATGTCCTCGCGGCTGAGCGTGGGGTGATCCATGGGAATGAGCTGTCCGAGGAGCCGGACGACGGGCGGCGCTCCGACCTTCAGGTGCAGATCGGAAGCCTCGTGCTGGAGCATCGAGCGCAGGATTTCGCGGAGATCCATGTACTCAGCGGATCTCTATCTCGAACAGCGGTTGTCCATACTCGACGGGTGCCCCGTTTTCCGCCAGGACCTTCCGGACCGTTCCGCTGACTTCGGACTGGAGCTCGTTCATGAGCTTCATGGCCTCCAAGATGCAAAGCGTCTGGCCGACGCGGACGGTGTCGCCGACTTCGACGAAGGACGGCGCTTCCGGTGCCGGAGCGCGGTAAAACGTCCCCACCATCGGGGATTCCACCACGTGGTGCTGCGCTCCCTGCTCCTGCGCGCCCTCGGCGATGGACCCGCCGGGCGTGACGGCACCGGTTTCGGATGCATGAACGGGGCCATGTGACGGGGCGGAAGCCGCTGCGGGTGCCGCACCCTGACGGCGCTTGACGATCCGGACGGTCCGCCCCCAGCGACCGATCTCGAGCTCGTCGATGTCGCTCTCCTCGACGATCCGGATCAGCGCCTTGAGCTCCTCCGGGTTCATCAGGCGCGCTCCAGATAGGCGTTGGTGCGGGTGTCGACGCGGATCATCTCTCCCCGCTCGATGAACAGCGGGACCTGGACCACCGCGCCGGTTTCGATCTTCGCCGGCTTGGTACCTCCCGACGCGGTATCGCCGCGCACTCCCGGGTCGGTCTCCACCACCTGGGCCTCGATGAACTTCGGCAGCTCCACCCCGATGATCCTGCCGTCGTGCACGAGCACGTCACAGACGACGTTCTCCTTGAGGTACGATCGCTGGTCTACCAGGAGATCTTCGTTCACCGGGTGCTGTTCATAGCTCACCGTATCCATGAAGTGCGCGAAGTGGTCGCTGGAGTAGAGATACTGCATCGGACGACGCTCGAGCCGCACGTCCTCCACCCGCTCGCCGGCGCGGAAGGTGCGCTCGACCACCTGACCCGTATCTACCCGCTTCAGCTTGGTGCGGACGAAGGCTCCGCCCTTGCCCGGCTTCACGTGCTGGAAATAGACCATCTGCCACAGGTCTCCATCCAGCTTGATCACCATGCCGTTGCGGAAATCGGCAGTCGTAGCCATACGGACCCGAATGGTGGACCATCGAAGAGCGTTTGCGGACGATACGGTCGGCGAAAGACGACGCAATATAGGAGCCGCCCCCCTCTCCAACAACCGAACCGCTCCTTGTCCCTCAGGGTGGTTTCTGTCAGATTCCCGTGTCGTCGCGCGACCGACGAACCCTGTATGCCGGCAATTCCGACCTCGAGGCTTCTCCCATGAATCGCATCCTTCCGCCGGGCCGCGGGCTGCGTCCCTACGAGGACCCCTACGATCCCGCCGGTCTTTCGCCGGTGGCGACGGACGAGGAGGAGCTGGACATCGACCTGCGGTCGATCTGGGGGCTCGTCCAGCGGAACAAGCTCCTGATCCTGGCCTGCATCCTGGCGGCGTCCGCCCTGGCCTGGCTGTACAACGTGCGCGCGACCCCCTACTACCAGTCGACTACGACCCTGCGCATCAACGACGACAGCCGTTCCAGCGCCGGGACCGGTGAGCTCAATCTGACGCTGTTCCAGAACGGCAGCGCCATCGAGACGGAGATAGCGGTCCTCCAGAGCCGCATGATGGCGCAATCGGTGGCCGAGTCGCTGGCGATGCGCTTCCGGATCGTCGAGCCACTCGAGACCGCGATCGGCGATCTGTTCCGTGACGTGCAGCTGCCGTACGACGCGCCTCCCCGCGCGTACACGCTGCGCCGCGACGGCTCGACGTTCGCGGTCCTGGACGCGGAGGGTCGGCGGCTCGCCGTCGCCACGCCGGGCACGCCCACGAGACTCAGCCAGTTGAGCTTCACGCTGACGCCGAAAGCCAGGAATCACGACCGGATCCAGTTCGTCACCCGCAGTCTGGACGGCGTAGTGGGCGAGATCCGCAGCGGGCTGACGGTGCAGCGCCCGAGCCGCGACCAGAGCATCATCGAGATTCGCTTCGAGGGTCCGGATCCGCGCTACGTGGCGCGGACGGCGAACGCGCTGGCGCACCGCTTCCGCATGTATCGCCGCTCGGTCCAGCAGACCGAGGCCAGCAGCACGATCGATTTCCTGACGCGCCAGATCGACACGCTCGCCATACAGCTGCGCACGGCCGAGGACGAGCTGCGCGAGTTCCGCGAGCAGGAGCAGATCGTCAGCCTCACCGAGGAGGGCGCGTCATCGATCGAGCGCTTCGCCGCGCTCGAGACCCAGCGCGATCTCATTCGCTCGGAGCGGAACGGGCTCTCCGAGCTCCTGGTCGAGCTCGACCAGGCGGACAGGCAGCAGCGCGACCCGCTGCTGCCCTCCCCCGCCCGCAGGCTAATGGCCTACCCGGGCCTGGCCGGCAATGCCGGTGCCTCGCAGATGCTCTCCACGCTGATCATGCTCGAGAACGAGCGCGCCGCCCTGCTCGGTCGCCGCAAGCCCGACGATCCGGACGTGCAGGTGCTGACCGGCCGCATCCACGGGGTCGAGGACGAGCTGCGGCTCCTCACCGGCACCTACCTCAAGACGCTCGACTCCCAGCTCGTGACGATCGAGTCCCAGCTGCAGGAGGGGGCCACCCAGCTGGCGGAGTTCCCCGGCAAGGAAGCCGAATACCTGCGGCTCCTGCGGAAGACCACGCTGCTCGAGGGGATCTACGGGCTGCTGCAGGCGGACCTGAAGGAGGCGCAGATCGCGCAGGCGGTCGAGACGCCGTACGCGACCGTCATCGACCCGGCGCTGGTGCCGAACCGGCCGGTGCGCCCGCACAAGATCCGGAACCTGCTGCTGGCCATCGGGCTGGGGCTGGTGGTGGGGATCGGCGCGGCGTTCGGGCGCGAGCACCTCGACAACACCGTTCACACGGTGGACGAGGTCGAGGCGCTGACGGGCGTGCCCGTGCTGGGGATGATCCCGCACATGCGGAACCACCAGCTGACCAACGGCAAGCGGAGGCTGCTGCCGGGGAGGGCGCGCACCGGCTTGCCGGCCGCCCGCGACGCCAACCAGGACTTCCCTTCCCGGCTCATCGTCAGCCGCGATACCCAGAACACCGTCGCCGAGGCGTTCCGCAGCCTGCGGACCAACATCACCTTCGCCACCCCCGATCAGGTGCCGCGCACGATCGTCGTGACGAGCTCGCGCGAGGGCGACGGGAAGACGACGAGCGTGGTCAATCTGGCGGCTGCCTTCGCGCACCAGGGTCTCAAGGTCCTGCTGGTCGATTCGGACCTCAGGCGCGGAGTGCTGCACAAGGTGTTCAAGCTCCCCAAGCGCCCGGGACTGTCCAACGTGCTGGTCGAAAATCTGCCTCTCGGGGAAGTCATCCACGCGGTCGCGATCGACACGGAGGTCCACCTCGACGTGATGACCTCCGGAACCTACCCTCCCAACCCCGCGGAGCTGCTGGGCTCCTCCCGCCTGCGGGCCGCGCTCGACTCGCTGGCCAAGCTCTACGACGTCGTGCTGATCGATTCCCCGCCACTGACGGTGGTAACCGACGCGGCGGTCGTGGCTCCCCACGTCGATGGCGTGCTGGTGGTGGCGCGCGCCAGCCAGACCGAAGTGGGCGCGCTCGAGTTCGCGATGCTGCAGCTGCGGAACGTCAACGCCCGGGTCAAGGGGACGATCCTCAACGACCTGGGGATGAACGACCGGCGGCACGGGTCGCAGGGGTACTATGCGTACACCTACGAATACACCAAACGAGATGAGGAGTAGGGCGGTGAAAACGGGCCATCTGCCGCGTTGCGCTCGTCGTTCTTCCTGCGGCGTGGGAATCACCACGCCTCGGAAGAGCCTCCTCGCGCGCCTTGCATCTGACCCGTTTTGACCGCCCTCGGCGGGCTCGAACGCACTACAGAACGATGAGGTGGTCTTTGGGGGCGGAGGTGAGGACCTCTAGACCGGTCTCGGTGACGAGCGCGTCGTCCTCGATGCGCACCCCGCCGAGTCCCTCGAGGTAGACACCCGGCTCGATCGTCACCGTCATGCCCGCCTCGAGCCGGTCCTGGCTCTTCCTGCCGAGCCTCGGCGCCTCGTGCACTTCGAGCCCGATGCCGTGGCCCAGCGAGTGCCCGAAGCTGGAGCCGCGCCCGGCGGCCTCGATCACGGCCCGGGCCAACCCGTCCGCCTCGGGTCCCGTCATCCCCGCCCGAATGTCCCTGACAGCCGCCGCCTGCGCTTCCAGGACCAGCGCATACACCTCGGCCATCTCCCCCGCCGGCTCGCCGCATGCCACCGTGCGGGTCATGTCGCTGACGTAGCCGTCGGCCACCGCGCCGAAGTCGAACAGGACCACGTCTCCGCGGCGGAGCTGCCGCGCTCCGGGGCGCGCATGAGGGAGCGCGGAGCGCTCACCGAACGCCACGATCGTCTCGAACGAGGCGCCGTCGGCTCCCCGCGCGGCCAGCTCAAGATTCAGCCTGGCGGCCAGCTCGCGCTCGGTCACGCCCGGGCGCACCTGCTCGAGCATCGTTTCGAACGTCTCGTCGGCGATGCGGCAGGCCTTCCGGATGGCCGCGACCTCGGGCGCGGACTTGATCATCCGCAGTTCTTCGATCCATTCTTCGACCGGCACGAGGTCGGGGGGCCCGCGATCCGACCACTCCGACCAGGCGCGGTACGACAGCTGCTCGCGTTCGAACCCCACCCTCGAAGCCCCGCGGTCGGCCAGGAGCTCGCGGCACACCTTGAGGAGACCCTCGCTCTCGATCCGTACGTCGAGCGCCGGGTCCAGCTCCTGAGCGACCTGCGCCTTGTATCGGAAGTCGGTCAGGAATGCGTCCGCCTCGTCCGCCAGCAGCACCAGCAGCCCGGAGGACCCGGTGAAGCCGGTGAGGTATCGAATGTCGGGGAGATCGAGGACGATCAGGGCGTCCAGCCCGGCGGTCTCGATCCGATCGCGCACCGCCGCGCGCCGCTCCCCCAGAGAGGCGGGCGCGCGAGTCGCCGTCCGGGCGGGGGGTGTCAGCGTCCGTTCAGCCATGACCGGAAAGCCTGCGCGTCCATGCGGCCGACTCGCCGAGGGGAATCGGCGGTCGCCTCCTCGCGTGCGGGGTCCGGCGCGGCGTCGCGCGGTGACGTTTCACCCGCTTCGCCGCCGGCCTGGGTGACCGCCGTCTCGACCTCGGGAGGATCCCACGGAAGCCGCTCGCGCTCGGCCGGGGGTGCGGAAGCCGGTTCCGGCTCCTGCCGCGGTTCCGGACCGGCTTCCGCCATGCGCACCTCGAGGCGGCGGATACGATCCGCAATCGCCGAGTCCTCGGGCGCGCGCGCCAGCATCCTGCGATAGATGGAGAGCGCCCGTCCCAGCAGACCCTGCTGCGCATAGATCTCGGCCAGCGTGGAGGTGGCGATCTCTCCGCCGTCGTTCGGAGCGCTGTCCCTGGAGGAACTTTCGGGCATGGAGCCGGAGTATATCCAGAGTGCCGCTGGCGGGTCAAACGACTCGACGGCGGCTGCAGGCGGCGTTAGTTTTTTCACAGCGAGACCTCGACGGAATTCCAGCTATCCTCCATATCCGATCGATCCCTCAGCTCAGGGCGGCACGGCCATGATGCGGCAGTTGCGTGAATCCACGAAGGTGATCATGGTCATCGTCGCCATCGCGTTCGTGGGACTGATGGTCTTCGAATGGGGAATGGACTTTTCCGGGCGCTCGTCCCAACAGGGGACCGGCACCTCGCTCGGCTCGGTGAATGGCGCCGAGATCACGGTCGAGGAATTTCAGCGCCAGTACCAGATCCTGTACGAGCAGGCTCAGTCTCAGGCTCCGGAGGGCTTGTCTCGCGAACGGCTCGACCAGATCGAACAGCAGGCCTGGGATGACATCGTGAACCTGACGCTGCTGCGGCAGGAGGCGAACGAGCGCGGCATCCGCGTCACCGACAGCGAGCTGATCGAGTACATCAAGTACAACCCACCTTCCGACCTGGCCTCCATGCCGGCCTTCCAGACCGACGGCCAGTTCGACCTCGCCAAATACCAGGCCGCACTCGCCGATCCGTCACTCGAGCAGACGTGGGTCGAGTACGAGCGTCAGCTGCGAACGACCCTGCCGATCCAGAAGCTCCAGGAGCAGGTGATCGCGGGGACCTTCGTGACCGAGGCCGAAGCGCGGGCCGTCTATCGCGATCGCAACGAGCGCGCGAGGATCGAGTATCTCTACGTCGATCCCGCGGTGGTGGCGCGCGAGGCCGGCACCACGGTCCAACCAGAGGAGATCCGCGACTACTACGAGGAGCACAAGGAAGAGTACCGCCGCGGGGAGAGCGCGAAGGTGCGATACGTCGAGTTCGAACCGCCCGTCACGGCTGCCGACTCCGTCGCCGCGAAGGGAGCCGCCGACTCGCTGGCCACCGCGGCGCGCGCCACCGGAGGCGACTTCGAGGCGCTGGCGCGGCGCAACTCGGACGACCCGGTCTCCTCCGCCAATGGGGGAGACATCGGCTTCCTGCGTCAGGAGGCGCTGGATCCCGCGATCCGCGCCGCCGTTGCGGACATGTCCGTGGGGGAGATTTCAGATCCGGTCCTGACGCCGTTCGGCTGGCACGTCGTGAAGCTCGAAGCGCGCAGCGACGACCAGGTGCACCTGCGGCAGATCGTGATCGCGGTCGAACCGAGCGCGGATTCGCGTGACGCTATTCGGCAGGCCGCTCAGGAGTTCGCCCGCGACGCCTCCGCCGCGCCGGACGCCTTCGCGGACGCGGCTTCGCGCAGCGGCTTGCGGGTGGTAGAGCCGCCGGTGTTCGAGAAAGGCCTGGTCATACCGGGTCTCGGATCGGCTCCGGAGCTCACCGATTTCATCTTCGCCAACGAACGTGGCGCGGTCAGCGGCGCGCTCGCACGTGAGGACGCGTTCTATGTCGTTCACGTCGACCAGCGGTACCCCGAAGGGTATGTGGCCGTGGACCTGGTGACCGATGACATCCGCGCCGAGCTGACGGCTGAGAAGAAGCTCGAGGCGGCGCGAGAGGTCGCGCCGCGGATCGCCGACGCGATCCGCGCCGAGGGCCTCGCAGGCGCGGCCGCGCGGCACGGCCTGCAGGTTCAGTCGACCGACTGGTTCACCCGCCTCAACAACATTCCGGGAATCGGCAGCGGCACTCCCGTGGCCGGTGCCGCTTTTGGACTCGCGCAGGGACAGACGGCCGGGCCGATCGAGACAGGCCGCGGCCTCTACTTCATCCGGCTCCTCGATCGCCAGCCCGCCGACGAAGAGGCGTTCCAGCGCGAGAAGGAGCTGTTGCGGCAGGAGTTGCGGCGCGAGAAGATGCGAGAACGCTTCAATGCGTGGTTCGACGCGCGGCGTGCCGCGGCCGAGATCGAGGACCGGCGCGCTCAGTTGCTGGGGGTCTGATCTCCCCCGCGTGCACTACTGCGGCTTCTTCTTGCCCTCTTCTTCGAGATCTTCCTTGATCTCGCTGACGCCGCGCTTGAACTCGCGGATGCCCTTCCCCAGAGACTGACCCAGCTCGGGCAGCCGCTTTGCTCCGAAGAGCAGAAGCAGGATGAAGAGGATGAGGATGATCTCCTGCATGCCTATCTGCCCGAACATCGATTCCTCCTAGAAAAAAGCCCGGTAGAGGTACGCCGCGAGCGCGATCCCCACCAGGCTGATGATATTCACGTACAGGGTGAGCGGCCCGAGCGTCAATCCCACGGCGACGAGGTCGAGCGATACCGGTCCAAGATGACCGACCACGGACGTCGTGAAGAAATCCCGCGCCACTCCCGCCGGCAGAAACCGGGCGAGCAACTGCCCGATCAAGCTACCGATCAGCAATCCGCCCGTCAACACGGCCGTATAGACCCAGAAGCTCTTCCGATGCATCGCGTTAGCTAGCTACGCGCCGTCTGTATAGACGGGTCGCGCTGCCGAGCGTTCAAAACGGCCCGGATGCAAGGCGCGCGACGAGTGGACTCCGAGGCGTACGTCTGTACGCCGCAGGAGGACACGAGGAGCGGAACGCAGCAGACGGGCCGTTTTCAACGCTCGGCTCTTACCGGTCGCGGGCGAGGACATAGTCGACCGCCGCTTCGAGCATTTCCCTGGCGGGGGTCTCGGGTACGAGGGCCAGCGCATCGCGTGCGCTCGCGGCGTACTCGGCAGCCAGCTCGCGCGTGGCGTCGATCCCACCGCGGGCGTGCACCAGCTCGATCACACGGTCGATGGCATCAGCCGAGGCCCCACCGCCGGGCCGGAACACGTCGTGCACTTCCCTGCGCTCGGCCGGCGAGAGCCGCGGCAGGACGGCGAGCAGCGGGTAGGTCGCCTGCCCCTCCTTGATGTCGGAGCCGGCCGGCTTCCCCATCACCGCCTGCTCCCCGCCATAGTCCATCAGGTCGTCGACCAGCTGAAACGCCATTCCCAGCCGGTGGCCGTAGGCGGCCAGCTCCTCGCGGTGCGCGGGCGCGCCGATCACCGCTCCCATCTCGCAGGCAGTGGCGACCAGGCTCGCGGTCTTCTTCTCGATCAGATAGAAATAGCGGGTCGGGTCCTCGACGAGCTTGCGATGGTGCGCGATCTCCACCATCTCCCCGATGGTGAGATCGTTGGTGACGCGAGCGGCGAGTCCGATCAGCTCCAGGTCGCCGAGCCGCGTGATCTCCGACATCGCCCGCGAATACAGGTAGTCCCCCATGATCACGGAGACCTTGTGGTCCCACTTGCTGTTGAGGGTCGGCATCCCACGCCGCAACGCGGACTCGTCGATCGAATCGTCGTGGACCAGGGACGCGAGATGGATGATCTCGATCACCGATCCGAGCGAGATCTCGCGATGATCGGGGTCTTCCTCGATCCTGTTGGAGAGCGACAGCAGGACCGGACGGAAGAGCTTGCCGCGCATCTGCTGGAGGTGAAAGGAGATCTCGTTGATGAACGGAACGTCTGCTTCCAGCACGCGACTCATGTGAGCGATCACGCCGTCCAGGACGTCGTGGACCAGCCCTTGGATCGTGGCCAGGGAAGGAGTGGCTGCGCCGGCCTTCATCGGGACGGAAGCTTAACGCGGGGTATGGATGCGGGCAACGAGCGCGGCGCCCCATTCGTCGGGAACCGCGGGCGTTCCCAGCCGGCTCCTGTGACCCGGCGTCCCGTGAAAGTCGGAGCCTCCGGTCGGCAGCAGATCGAGATCCCGCGCCAGCGCCTCGTAGTGCCGGCTGCGCGCGGCGGAGTGCTCGGTGTGCCGGACTTCGAGCGCCTCCAGACCCGACTCCACCAGCACGGGGATCAGGTCGTCCCGGCGGAAGGTGCCGGGATGCGCCAGCGAAGCGACCCCACCCGTTTCCTTGATCAGATCGAAGGCCTCGCGCGGCGACAGGGCATCCTTGGGAACGAACGCCGGCGCATGCCGGCCCAGCCAGCGTCGGAATGCGTCGTCGAGCGACCGGGCATGGCCGCGTTCGACGAGCGCCCGCGCCACGTGCGGGCGTGCGATCGTCCCTGCCCCGCTGGCCGCCTGGACGTCGCCGAACTCGATGTCCACTCCGAGCGCCACCAGCCTGGCGACGATCTCTCGCGCGCGGGCTTCCCGCTTGCGCGCGAGATCGCTGAGCGCGGCTTGCAACGCCGGATGCGTCACGTCGATACCATATGCGAGAATGTGTGCCTCTCGATCAGCCACATGCACGGTGAGCTCCGCGCCCGAAAGGATCTCGAGGCCCGGCGGAGCCGACCGGCGGGCTTCGTCCAGCGCGTCGGTCGCGTCGTGATCTGTGATGGCGAGCATCGACAGCCCGCGGGACGACGCCAGTCCCGTAAGCTCGGCGGGCGTCAACGTCCCGTCCGAAACGGTGGTGTGAGAGTGGAGATCTACGGGCACGTCAGGTGCCGAGGACTTCCAGCGCGACTTCGTACCTGCCGAAGGGCGGCATGACGTACACTCCGCGCACTCCCCGAAGGCTCCGAACTCCATCCAGCGCCTCGCGCGCGATCGCAACTCCCTCTGCGCGCGCCTCTCGATTTCCCCTCGCCGCGCGCATGCGCTCTCGCACGGGTTCCGGTATGCGCATACCCGGAACCTCGTTGTGCAGGAACTCAGCGTTGCGGTACGAGTGGAGCGGCAGGATGCCGACCAGGATCGGAACTCGGGGCTCGCCGAGCTCGTCGAGGAAGGACTCGAGCAGCATCGGGTCGTAGACCGGCTGCGTCATGGCGAACTCGGCGCCGGCCTCCAGCTTGCGCCGGAACCGATCGATCTCGCGCTGGATGTCGATCGCGCCGGGATTCACCCCCACGCCGAGATGCAGCGAGAGCGGGATTCCGGTCTCGCGTCCGGCGGCGTCGATGCCGCGCGCGAGGCCTGCCGCGACGCGGGTCAGGCCGATCGAGTCGACGTCGAAGACCGCGGTGGGAATCGCGTACTCCCCGGCCTTGGGCGGGTCCCCGGTGATGATCAGCACGTTCTTGACGTCCAGGGCGTGGGCCGACAGCAGATCGGCCTGCATGCCATACAGGTTCCGGTCGCGGCAGCAGTAGTGGATGATCGTCTCCATCCCGGGAACCGCGTCCCTGATCGCCCGCGCGATCGCCAGCGGCGTCGGTCGGGGCGAGATGCGGGCGTACTCCGGAACGTTCACGGCGTCCACCCCGGCCGCGGCGAGCGCGCGCACCGACACCACCAGCTCGTTGAGATCGGCGCTCTTGGGCGGAGTCAGCTCGACCGACATGACGAATGCGCCGGGCTCGGCGAGCCGCCGGGCGAGCGGCGTGCGCTCCTCCGCGGACCGGGTCGGGCGCGCGAGCGACCCGGACACGGTTTCCGAGATCCCCGCCCGGCCGCTCTCACGGTCCGGCGCGAAGCCCGCGACCTCGCGCTTCATCTGGCGCACGTGCTCGGGCGTCGTGCCGCAGCATCCGCCGAGCAGCCGCACGCCCGCCTTGACGAACCTGCGCGCGTACTTGCCGAAGTACTCTGCGCTCGCCATGTAGAGGAGCCGGCCCTCGACCGACTGCGGCAACCCGGCGTTGGGCATGGCGGCCAGCAGGACGTCGGCTCCGGTCATCCGCGCGATCACGTCGAGCATCGGCTTGGGTCCGACCGAGCAGTTGGCTCCGATCACGTCGGCGCCCGCGGCGACGAGCCGATCGACGACGGTCTCCGGCGACTCGCCGCCTTGGGTCTCGCCCTCTTCGTTGAAGGTCATCATCGCGATGACGGGCACGCCGGAGTCGAGCCGCCGGATCGCGGCCAGCGCCGCCTCCATCTCGACGAGCCAGGGGATCGTCTCGACGACGAACGCGTCGACGCCAGCCTCGAGCAGCGCTTCCGCCTGCTCTGCGAAGATCCGCTCCAGGTCCTGCGTCGAGAACTGCCCCGCCACCTGCCCCGCGACGCCTACCGGTCCCATGGAGCCCCCCACCCACGCCTCGTCCCCTGCCGCCTCGCGGGCCAGGCGCACGGCGGCGGCGTTGATCTCCCGCACCTGGTCCTCGAGGCCGTGGCCGGCCAGCCGCGAGCGGTTGGCCCCGAACGTGTTGGTCTCCAGCAGCTCGGCGCCGGCGCCACGGTACTGGCGGTGGACCTCCGCTACGAGCTCGGGCTTGGTGAGGCAAAGGGCGTCGAACGATTGGTTGATGAACACGCCGCGCTCGTAGAGCGCGGTGCCCATCGCGCCGTCGGCCACCACGACCGCTTCGTGGAGCCGTTCGAGAAGCGCTGTTCCGCGGTGAGCGGACGCGCGAATCGGCGTGATCACGAGAGCCTACAGGTCGTTGAAACGCTATACGAGGCTCGCGCGCCCGCAGGGTTGCGATTCCGCGACGGCATCTGCTGCGTTGGTCCTCCTCGACGATGCTTATGGCATCGCCGTCGTCGGACCGCCTTGCAGCTACCGCCGCGGAGTTGCAACGCGAGCCTCGTATAGCGCTTCAACGACCTGTTAATCCCTGGGCAGGGTACTGCCGACCTTGCTCAGGATCTCCGTGGCCACCTCGTTCTGCGGATCGACGAGCAGCATTTCCTCGGCTGCCTTGCGGGCCGAGGAGCGGCGCCCCCCCTCGACGTGCCAACGCGCCTGCGACGAAAGGGCTTCCAGGACGAGGGACGCCATGCCGAGCTGGCGCGCAGCCTCGGTCCAGGCGGCGAAGTGCTCGTCCTGCGCCGAACCGAGCCCCGCGAGCCGGCGGTAGGCGTCGACCGCCTCCTCCCAGCGGCGCTGCGAGGTGAACCCCCGGCCGGCCTCGGCCAGCTGCTCCGTCGCGCGCTGGGGATCCCCTTCGGCAGCCGCGCGCTCGGCCAGCGAGACCATCTCCGCATAGCCTCCCCTGACCTCCGAGCGCTCGACCGACGCGGGCGCTTCGCCGCCCGGATCGGGGGTGGGCGAGCGCTCCGAGTAGCTCGTATGCTCGATCTCCAATTCCAGCGGGATGGGCGGTGGGGTGGAGGCTTCCTTCGCCACCGGCCGGACGGGAGCCTCCTCGACCGCAGGCTCCGCCTTCCGCTCCTCCGCCTGACCGGCAACCGGCGCCGCGGGTCTCGGCGGACGGTCGCCGTGCTCGGCCAGGCGGTCGCTGATCCTGGCGACGGCTTCCTGGTCGCCGCGCGCCTCGTACTCGCGGCGCAGCGCGCGATACTCCTGAACCGCCGCGTCGCGCTGACCGTTGTCCGCATACAGTCGCGCCAGCTTCTCCCGCTGAAGCGGCTTGTCCAGACCCAGACCCACCACATCGGCGAGGGCCGCGATGGCCTCCCTCGGCTGACCGGCGCGCTCCATCCGCTCCGCGTACGCCTCGAGCTCGCGGGCGGCGTCGGCGCGCAGTCCCTTGGCCGCGTAGAACCGGCCGAGGAGCAGCGCCACGCCATCGTTCTCGGGTACGTAGCGGCGGATCTTCTTGCAGCACGCGATCGCGTTGTCGTACATCCCTTCCCGGGCGTACGCCTCGGCCGATTGCCGGTAATGATCCACGGCGGAATGGAGGTCGCCCTTGTCCAGGTACGCGTCGCCGAGGCCGTTCAGCGCGGATGCCGGCTGGGCGATGCCCTGGACATCCGCCTGGCGGAGCTCTTCGAGGTACCGCGCGATCGCGTCGTCGGGATTCTCGTGCCGCGACGCGGCGTGCTTTTCCTTCTTGAACCAGCTCAGACCGTTCACTCCTGTCGGCGCGGGGTCCGACAAGATAGGAGCGCCGATGGACGCCCGCTAGATCGGCGCTCCTCTCGCCACAGCGGACGCCCGCCGCGCGCGACGAGCACGGAACGCGGCACGCCGTAGTGGTACGCCAGATCGCGTACGTCGGGCGTGTCGAATACCGCGATGTCGCCCGGCGACCCCACCGCCAGCGACCCGAGCTCGGGCCGGCCGACCGCCCGGGCGCCCCCCTGGGTCACCGCCCGCACCGCCTCGGCGATCGTCAGGCCCAGGTTGAGGCAGGCGAGCGGCACCATGAGCGGGAGGTTCTGGCTCATCGAGGATCCCGGGTTGAAGTCGGTGGCCAGCGCCAGCGTGGCACCGGCATCGGCCAGCGCACGGCCGGGGGCATGGCGCGGGAGCTTGAGGAACAGCGAGGTGCCGGGCAGGAGCGTCGCGACCGTCGCCGAAGCCGCCAGCGCGGCGATTCCCGGGTCTTCTATCGCCACCAGGTGGTCGGCGCTCGCGGCCTGAAGGCGGGCGGCGAGCTCGGCCCCGCCCTGCGGAGTGAATTCCTCGGCGTGGATCTTCAGGCCCAGTCCGAGCTCGGCGGCCCGCTCGAGGATCCGTTCGCTCTCCCCCAGCGTGAACGCGCCTTCCTCGCAGAACACGTCGCAGAACACCGCCAGGTCCTCTTCGACCACGGCCGGCAGCATCTCGTCGATCACGAGGCGCACGTAGGACTCCCGATCGGCGGCGAACTCCTCGGGGATCGCGTGCGCCCCCAGGAAGGTGGGCACGAGGCGCGGCAGGTCCTGCTCGCGGGACAGGCGCCGCACCGCGCGCAGCGTCTTGAGCTCGTCCTCCACGGTCAGCCCATATCCGGACTTGACCTCCACGGTCGTTACCCCAAAGCGCGCAAACTCCGCGATCCGTGGACGCGAGATCTCGACCAGCTCGTCCTCGCTGCGGGCGCGGAGGTCGCGGACGCTGAACAGGATCCCGCCCCCCGCCGCGGCGATCTCCGCGTAGGTCGATCCCGCCAGCCGCCGCTCGAACTCCTGCTCGCGACCGGCGCCGAAAACGGCGTGCGTGTGGGAGTCGACGAGGCCCGGCAGTCCGACACACCCGCGGCCGTCGAACGCGCGCGGATCGTCGCCGCCGGCCAGCAGGCCCGCAGCTTCCGATGGCAGGTCCGCCATCGGACCGGTGGCGGCGACCTCGCCGTCCCGTATCCAGACGAAGGCGTCCGCGACGATCGGCAGGGGCGCGGAGGTGGGGCCGCGCGGATCGACGAGCTGCGCGAGCCCGTGAACGAGGAGCTCGCCGCCCACCAGCGCGCGCGCGCCGGAGGCCGCGGTCACTCGGCGCCCATCGGGATGCGCACGCCTTTCTCGCGAGCGGTGGTCCGCGCCTCCTCGTAGCCCGCGTCCGCGTGACGAGCGACGCCCAGGCCCGGGTCGTTGGTCAGCACGCGCTCGAGCCGCAGCGCTCCGTCGTCCGTTCCGTCGGCCACCGTTACCTGGCCCGCATGGAGGCTGAGCCCGATGCCGACGCCGCCGCCATGATGGAAGCTCACCCAGGAGGCGCCCGAAGCGGTGTTGAGCAGCGCGTTCAGTACCGGCCAGTCGGCGATCGCGTCGGAGCCGTCGGCCATGTCCTCGGTCTCGCGGTAGGGAGAGGCGACCGATCCCGTGTCGAGGTGATCGCGGCCGATGACGATCGGTGCCTGCAGCGAGCCGTCGGCCACCATCGCGTTCATCCGCTCCGCGAGCTTCCAGCGGTCGCCGTATCCCAGCCAGCAGATGCGCGCGGGAAGCCCCTGGAACGCGACCCGCTCCCCCGCGAGCCGGATCCAGCGCTGGAGCGGCTCGTCGTCGGAAAAGAGCTCGCCGATTGCCCGATCGATCGCCGCTATGTCGGCCGGTTCGCCGGAGAGGGCCGCCCACCGGAAGGGTCCCTTCCCCTCGCAGAACAGCGCGCGTATGTAGGCCGGCACGAAGCCTGGGATCTCGAACGCATCGTCGACCCCCGCGTCCTGCGCCTGGCCCCGCAGGTTGTTGCCGTAGTCGAACCCTACCGCGCCCTTGCGGCGGAGCTCCAGCATGGCGCTGCAGTGGACGGCCATGGAGTCCATCGACCGCCGCACGTACTCGTCGGGGTTGCGCGTTCGCAGCTCGGCGGCGTCGGCGAGGCTCAGGCCCGCGGGCACGTAGCCGTTCAGCGCGTCGTGCGCGCTCGTCTGGTCCGTTACGACGTCCGGCACCTGGTCCCGGCGCGCGATCTCGGGCAGGATCTCGGCGCAGTTCCCGGCGAGGCCGACCGAGACCGCCTCTCCGGCCGCGGTGGCCGCCGCCATGCGCTCGAGCGCCGCGTCCAGGTCGGGGGCGATCTCGTCGAGGTAGCGTCCCGCGACGCGGCGCTCGAGCCGCGCGGGATCGACCTCCACGATCAGGCACGACGCGCCGTTCATGGTGGCCGCGAGCGGCTGGGCGCCCCCCATTCCCCCGCAGCCGCCGGTGAGGATCCAGCGCCCCACCAGCAAGCCCCCGAAGTGCCGCGCCGCGACCGCCGCGAACGTCTCGTACGTGCCCTGGAGGATCCCCTGCGATCCGATGTAGATCCACGATCCCGCCGTCATCTGGCCGTACATCGTCAGGCCCAGTGCATCGAGTCGGCGGAACTCGTCCGCCGTCGCCCAGCGCGGCACGAGGTTCGCGTTCGCGATCAGCACGCGAGGGGCCATGGGATGGGTGCGGAAAACGCCCACCGGCTTTCCGGACTGGACGCACAGCGTCTCGTCGTTCGCGAGATCCTCGAGCGCACCGACGATGGCGTCGAAGCATTCCCAGCTACGGGCGGCGCGGCCGGAGCCGCCGTACACGACCAGCCGGTCGGGATCTTCGGCGACCTCCGGGTCGAGGTTGTTCATGAGCATCCGGAGCGCGGCCTCCTGGTGCCAGCCACGGCAACGGAGCTTCGTCCCGCGCGGCGCGCGCACGGGGCGCGGCCCAGCGACGGTCATGGGATCGGTCATCGGGTTCCTCCTGACGAAGCGCGTGGCGTGCTGGATTCGGGAATGTGTCCCGCGCCTCTCCGCAGGGTCCAGCTGGGCCCGAAACGGAAACGGGGGAGGCCCGAAGACCTCCCCCGCCGATTTCCCGAACGCGCCGCGCCGATCAGCTCGGCGGGCTCTGGAGCGTGCCCTGCACGGCGCACGTGAAGGTGAAGACGTTGGCGGTGAAGTCGAACACGCCGTTGCTGAACCCGGTCGCCGGGCTCCCGGCCCCGTTCCCGAACAGGAACGGGAGCGTGATCGTCCCGTTGGCCGTAATCGTCTCCGGATCGGGCGGCTCGAGCCCCGTCTCGAGGACGATCGGACCGGTATAGATCGCCAGGCCGCCGGGAGACAGCGACGCCGTCGGATCGGTCTGCACGTTCTCGATCAGCGCGCTGACGCCCAGCACCGCCGTGGACGGGCTCGGCTGGGTCACCGCCATGTCGACGATGATGGACTGGCCCGGCGGCCCGATGAAGTCCTGACAGATCGAGCTGACGAACGTCAGGGTGAACAGCGTGCTGAACGTTCCGGCAACCTGCGGGAACGCGGTGACGATGAACTGCGCCTCGGCGTTCTTCTCGCCGTCCGTGACGGAGACCGCGATCACGTACTCGCCCGGGACGTCGGTGGTGAACGTGGCCTGGGTCCCGTCCGGGCTGACGGTCGGGGTGGCAGTGCTGCCATCGGGCGCATCGAGCGTCCACGTGAACTCCAGCGGATCGCCGTCCGCGTCGGTGAAGGCGGCGGTGGCGGTCACGCTCGCTCCCACCAGGATCTGGGCGCTGCCGCCGATCGTCAGGGTCCCGACCGGGGGATGATTGAACGGCCCCACAGTCAGAGTGGCGGTGTCGGTCGCGGTGAACTGGCCGTCGCTGACAGCCAGCTGGACCACGTACACGCCTTCGAGGTCCGGCGTAAAGCTGGCCAGCGCGGCGTTGGGCGACGCGATCTGGGCGGTCGATCCCTCGGGCCGCGAGACGATCGTCCATGCGAACGTGAGCGGGTCGCCGTCGGGATCCGACGAGCCCGTGCCGTCCAGCGTCATCGTGATCGTCTCCGTCCCCTCGAGATCGAACCCGGCGTTGGCCGTCGGCGCGCGGTTCGCGCCGGGCGCCGTTACCGTGATCCGGACCGTGTCGGTGACGACGGCGAAGCCGGTGTCGAGCGCGAACTCGAGCACGTACTCCCCCGTCACATCCGGGGTCATCGAGGCCGACAGCCCGGTCTGCGTGAGGACCGCGGTGCTGCCCGCGGGTCGGCTCAGCACGGTCCAGGTCTCGCTGGTCGACGGTCCCCCGACGGGAGTGATCACCGCGGTGACGGTCGCCGTGGCGCCCAGCGTGACCGACTGATCGGGGCCCGCGTCGACCGACGGCGTGGGCGGTGCCTCGGTCACGTTCACGCGCACGGTATCCCGGGAGGCCAGCTCCCCGTCCGAGACCGTCAGCTCGAATTCGTACTCGCCCGCAGTCGTCGGCGTGAAGGTCGCCTGGGACGTGGCCGCGCCGGCGAGCGAGACCGGGACGCCGCCGGGCGAAGCGATAGCGCGCCATTCGAACGACAGCACGTCGGCGTCGGGATCGGTGGAGCCCGCGCCCGAGAGCGTGACCGGCACGCCCACGGTGCCGTCCTGGTCCGCACCGGCGCTGGCGACAGGAGCGCGATTGGGCGGCGGCTCGTCTTCCTCGACGGCCGCGGAGATGACCGTGAAGTGGGATACGTGCCCGCGAACGGTGATGCCGCTGGAACCGATGTCGACGGTGATGCCGGTCAGCGCCTCGAAGCCGGTCGCGGTCGTGGCCAGGAGGGTCAGATCGGCCGGATCGACGCCGGTCAGCTCCGCATTCGGCACGAACACGAACACCTCGACCGGCAGCTGGAACTGCTGCCCCTCGGGGGTGAAGCGGTACGCCTGGCCGATCGCCCCCGCGTCGTCGAGCGACGCGGGCGTCGACACGGCCGTGATCGTGATCGTGACCTCGTCGTCGAGTGCCCCGGCGGGGACCGTCACCCCGGCCTGGGTCTGGAGCGAGACCGATCCGCCCCCCGGGCCTACGGTGCCGGATCCGTCCCCTCCGTCCGGTCCGGCCGGGCCGCCGCCGTCGCTGCAGGCCAGCCCCAGACCCAGGATCGCGATCCGCGATAGGGACACCCAGCTGCTACGCATCAGGACTCCATCGGTTCAGGAAGATCGATCGCCGCGTCTGGGGGATGGGATCGAACGACGGGCACGGAAGCCGTTGCGGCCGCCCCAAAGATGCGCCCGGCCCCCTCCACCGTCAACGGGATGCCGGTCAGCGCTCGCCGATGATCGTCCCGACCGCGTGGCAGGTCAACGCCGTGAAGTCGAAGTCGATGTCCATCGCGGTGCCCGAGAACGTCCCGTCGAAAGTGCCCTGGGCGTTGATCTCGTCGCCCGGAGTCGCGGGATTCGGGTCGATGATCACTACCCCGGGCCCGAAATGAAAGTCCCCGTCCGACGACAGGGTTCCGACCGGGTTGCTGCCGAATTCCTCCCGCAGGTCGCTGATGTGAAGGGTCACCTCGGAGCCCGACTGGGTGACTCTCATCGGTAGGGTTATCGACGAGCCGGGCGTGACGATATCCAGGCAACCGGTCGCCTGGACCGCGGTGAAGGTGGCCTCGTAGGTCCCCGCGACGGCGGGCGGATCGCCGTTGCCGACCGGCCCCCCGCCATCCCCCCCGCAGGCCGCCAAGGCCAGGGCCAGGACTCCCGCCATGCTGCGTCCGACGTTCGAACCGCTCGATTTGCTCATGTCGCGCACTCCTCCTGAGGGATATCGATTCGGCGTGTCGAAAGCGGGAAACCGTCGTGTAGCAATATGTAGGCCTGCCATCATCGAAGCTCCACCGAGTGCTCGGCGCGAGCCTCGACCGTCCCGATCCGCGCGGCGGCGTCCCAGCCCGCTTTCCGCAGCGCCAGCAGGAGGCCCGCCTCTTCGCTCGCCGGCACGGCAAGGAGAAGGCCCCCGCTCGTCTGGGGGTCGAACGCCGCCAGCCGACAGCCCTCGGCGACGCTCCCGGCGATCGAGGTCCGCGGCTCGAAGTAGCTCCGGTTGTTGCGCCCGCCGCCCGGCACGTGTCCCGCCAGCGCGAGCTCCTCGACGCGGCCGAAGAGCGGCAGCGCGTCGGCTTCGAATACCAGCGTCACGCCGCTGGCGTCCGCCAGCTGGACGGCGTGCCCGAGGAGTCCGAAGCCGGTCACGTCCGTGGCGGCGCGCGTGCCGGCTTCGAGCGCCAGCTCCGACGCTCCCCCCGACAGCCGCTTCATCGACTCGACGGCCTCGGCGATCTCGCCCTGGCTCACGGCGCCGTTCTTCAGGGCGGTGGTCAAGACGCCCGTCCCCAATGCCTTGGTGAGGACCAGCACGTCCCCCGGGCGCGCGCCGGCGTTGGTGAGCAGTCGATCCGGATGACCGGTCCCGGTGACCGCCAGACCGTACTTGAGCTCCTCGTCCTGGATCGAGTGGCCCCCGATGATCGCACAGCCGGCTTCGCGGCACTTGTCCGCTCCCCCCGAGAGGATACGACCCAGGATCTCGGGATCGAGACCGGTCGGAGGCCAGCATACGAGCGCGAGCGCCGTGCGCGGAGTGCCACCCATCGCGTAGACGTCGGAGAGCGCGTTCGCGGCGGCGATCTGGCCGAAATCCCAGGGGTCGTCGACGATCGGGGTGAAGAAGTCCACGGTCTGGATGAGCGCCAGGTCGGGCGCGAGCCGGTACACTCCCGCGTCGTCGAACGATCCGGCATCCACCAGCACGTCCGGATTCCGCGGCCCTGGCGTCATTTCCTCGAGCGCTCTGTGCAAGTCCGCCGGACTCAGTTTGGACGCTCAACCCGCGCACCGGACCTTCTCGGTGAGCTTGGTGATCTCTTCCCTGGTCAAGCCCCTCCTCGGCGGATCAGCGGCTGCCCCTGACGGCGATGGCGTCGATCTCGATCCGCGCGCCCTTCGGCAGAGCGGCCACCTCGACGGTCGATCGCGCCGGGAACGGTTCCTCGACGACCTCCGCGTACAC
>DATFFS010000052.1:0-7920 GCA_035249945.1 Gemmatimonadota bacterium | reverse complement strand
CCTATCCGCTCCGGGAAGTGGAGGTCGACTCCGTGTCGGAGGACCTCCTGTCGGCGGGGGGTGTCGAGCGGCCCGACGGCGCCCCGCTCGCCCACTTCTCGGACGGGGTCGACGTCGACGTGCTGCGGGTCGTCGGCGGCTAGATCGCCTCAGCCGTCGGAGGGGCCGAGCGCGGGCTTGATGTCGACGACCGGCGTGCCGTCGATCGCCTCGATCGGACCGATCCGCAGCCGGGTTCCGGAAACCTCCCGCACGGTCACGCGATGGAGGCCCAGCGGATTCGGCCGATCCGGTGACCGGGTGGCGAACACGCCGGCGAGCGGCGCCTCGCGGTCGTCGCGCGGATGGACCTCGAGGACGCCGCGGTCGGCGCGATGGAGCCACGTGAGGACGAGGACTGCGTCGCCAGCCGAGATCCCGCACAGCGCGGGCGCGAGATCCGCCCGCACGTCGAGCCACGCGTCCGGCGCGCCTTCGGACCCCTGCCTGGGCGCCCGCTTCCGTTCCCGCAGCGTCGAGCGGATCACACCGATCGGCTCGAGCGTGTCTCCGTCCCGCATCGCGTAACCGCGCCTAGAGCTCCGCCACCACGCGCTCCAGCCCATCCAGGAAGCGCGGCCAGCCGTAGCGGGCGCCATCGATGTTGCGCGCGTCCTCTTCGGGCCGGAATCCGGACTGCTCCATGCGCAGCTGCGTGCCCTCGGCGGTGGGGGTCAGCGTCCACGAGACGACGGTCTTCAGGCCTCCGGGGGCCTCTTCGCCCGAGGCGTTCCAGGTGTAGGCCAGCCGCTCGCCTGGCGCCACGTCCAGCACCTCGCAGTCGCTCACGCCGTTCCAGTGCGGCTGGGGCTCGGCGCGGAACTGGAACCGGTGCCCCACGACGGGCAGGAAGTCGTTCTGCATGAGCCACTGGTCGAGGAGCGAGCTCTCGGTGAGCGCGCGCCAGACCTTCTCCGGCGGATGCGGCAGGTGTCGCTCGAGGACGAGCGACCGGGCGGCTTCGGTTCTGCTCATCGTTCCATCCCCTCCAGTACGGATTCCAGTCGATCGAGCCGGTCGCGCCAGAAGTGGCCGTAGACGCTCATCCAGTCGACGAGCGGGGTGAGCCCCTGCGGCCGGGCACGGTAGTGGGTGCGGCGGCCCTCGCGCCGCCGGCGCACCAGGCCCGCCCGGCGCAGCACGGCGAGATGCTTGGAGACGGCGGGCTGGGACACTCCCGACCGCCCGGTCAGGACCACCACGCTCAGCTCTCCTTCGCGACAAAGCCGCTCGAAAATCGCCCGGCGGGTAGGGTCGGCGAGAGTGCGGAGCAATCGATCCGTCGTCACGGGCATGTCCTATCCATAACCCATCAGTTATGAATTGTCAACCTCCACGAAGGATGCGACACGCTGCGTCTCGCATCAGCTGCCGGCCGGACAAACCACCGAGCGGCGGGCGGCATCCAATTCATGCCCGAAGGAACCGTACCGCTACCTGAACCCGAGGATGACCAATGTACGCGACGAAACGCACCGCCCTGAACCCGGCCGTCCTGGCCGCGGCCCTGCTCCTGACGCTGGCGACCACCGCGCTCGCGGGACCGCCATGGCTCTCGATCGAGCTGCCCGCCAACCCCTACGATCGCCTGACGCGCGGCGCGATCGCGCTCGTCCGCACCTACCACCACGGCGTGCCCATGCAGATCCAGGCGCGCGGCACCGCCGAAGGCCTGATCGACGGCGAGCGGGTGAGTCTTCCGCTCGAGCTCGTCGCGACGTCGGCTACCGGTCTCTACGCGCTTCGGGGCGAGATCCCCGACGATGGCTCGTGGGTGCTGGTCGTCCGGGCGGGCGACGCGGACTACCCCGTCACCGCGCTCGTCGACCTCGGGCCGGGCGGTGCCGTGCGCACGGTGGACGTGCCGCTCCGGGCCGGCGATCCGCCTCTGCCCCGCGAGGTAACCGGCCAGGAGATCGACGCCCGGCTCCGCTCCCTCGCCTCGGCGGCGGACGGAATGCCCGGCGTGGTGCTCGCGAAGACTGGGCACGGCGCCGGTTCGTGGCCGGCGCTCGGCGTGATCGTCCTGGGCCTCGCGGGCGCGGGCCTGTGGGGGTTCTCCCGCAGGCGGTAACTTTCGTGCCATGCCCCGCGCACCGGATGCGATCGTCGTCGGAGGCGGACTCATCGGCTGCCTCGTGGCGCGCGCGCTCGCCGACGACGGTCGGCGCGTGACGCTCTTCGAGCGCGGCGCCGAGCTCGGCGGCAAGGCGTCGACCGCCGCCGCCGGAATGCTCTCGCCGCAGATGGAATGGGCCGAGGACCTGCTCGTCGAGGGCGAGGCGGACGTCGCCGGGCGCACGGACGCGATGCTCGAGCTCGGCATCGCCGCGCGCGAGCGGTGGCCGGCCTTCGCCGCCGCGCTGGAGGCGGAGACCGGCCGCCGCATCCACTATCGCGACGAAGGCACGCTGGTCGTCGCGCTGACCGACGTGGAGGCCGCCGAGCTCGCGGATCGCGCGGCTGCCCAGCGGAGACGCGGCCTCCGTGCCGAGTGGCTGGACCCGGACCGCGTCCGCGAGCTCGAGCCCGGCATCGCGGCCACCGCGCGCGGAGCCCTCCACATCCCCGACGATCGGCAGGTCGATCCCCTGGCCCTGATGGCGGCCGCCGCCGAGGCGCTCGCCCGCCGGCCCGACGTGCGGGTCGAGATCGGGAGCGCGGTGCGGGCGATCGAGTCGGCAGCCGGTCGGGTGACGGGAGTGACGATGGAGGCCGGCGCGGAAGCCGCCGCGCATTCCGATCTCGTCGTGCTGGCCGCCGGCGCGTGGAGCGGCGGGATCGCCGGTCTCCCGCGACCCCTCCCAGTGCGCCCGGTCAAGGGACAGATGGCCGCGCTCAAGCCGGCGGCGATGCCGATCCGCCACGTGGTCGGCGGGCGCGGGGCGTACTGCGTCCCGCGGGACGACGGGCGGGTGGTCGTCGGGGCCACCGTGGAGGACGCGGGCTTCGACGAGCGGGTCGATCCCGCCGCCGTCGCCGCGCTGATCCGCGCCGCCGCGGCCGCCGTTCCCGCACTCGGCGACGCGCCCGTCGCTTCGCGCTGGTCGGGTCTTCGGCCGGGGACGGCCGACGACCTGCCGATCCTCGGCGCCGATCCCGAGCTTCCAGGACTCCTCTACGCCACCGGCCACTACCGCAACGGGATCCTCCTCGCGCCCCTGACCGCCGAGGTCGTCGCCGCGCTCGCCCGGGGTGCGGAGCCTCCCGTCGAGACGGCGCCGTTCTCGCCCGCTCGGGCGGCCCTCGAGGAGCCCGCCTCCCGCAAATAGTACGACATCGAATCGATCGTCGCGTCCGGTTGCTGACCTCTGGGGCGCCGGATACTTTGAGCCGCCCGATGACACTCGCCCAGGCCATCCCTCGCGCAGGAACCTCGCCCTCGCGTGCCGCGCGCTCCGCGACCGACGTGCGCGGGCTGGGACGGGTCGGGTACGCCGAGGCGTGGGCCCTCCAGCGAGAGCTGGTCGCGGCCCGGCAGGCCGGCGCCGCTCCGGACACCCTCCTCCTGCTCGAGCACCCGCCGGTCATCACGCTCGGCCGCGCCGGGGAAGCCGCGCACCTCCTCGGCAGCCCGGCCGAGCTCGCGCGGCGGGGGGTGGGCTTCATCGAGACCGACCGGGGGGGCGACATCACGTTCCACGGGCCCGGCCAGATCGTGGGCTACGCGATCGTCGACCTGGCAGCTCGCGGCAGGGACCTCCACCGCTTCCTGCGCGATCTCGAGAAGGTCCTGATCCTCGCGCTCGCGGAGTTCGGGATCCGGGCCGGGCGCGTCGAAGGGCTGACGGGGGTATGGGTCGGCGACGCCAAGGTGGCCGCGATCGGGATCCGCGTCTCCCGCTGGGTCACGCAGCACGGCTTCGCGCTCAACGTCGACCCCGACCTCTCGTACTTCGACCTCATCGTTCCGTGCGGGATCGCCGACAAGCGCGTGACGTCGATGGAAGCGCTCCTCGGCCACGCCGTGGACCGCGCCGAGGTCGAGGCCGCGCTGGGCCGCGGGTTCGAGGCGGTCTTCGGTGGCGCCGCCGACCCAGGCTTCGGAGAGCTTCGATGACGACCATTCCGCTCGAGTCGCTCGTCGCGACGGTTGCCGCGCCTCCGCGTCCGCGCAAGCCGGAATGGCTCAAGATCCGGGCGGGCGGGGGACCGCGCTTCGCCAGCGTCAAGCAGGCGGTCGAGGAGCGCGGGCTCCACACCGTGTGTCAGGAGGCGCGCTGCCCCAACATGGGCGAGTGCTGGGGGCACGGGACCGCGACGTTCATGATCCTGGGCGACATCTGCACCCGCGGCTGCCGCTACTGCGCGGTCGACAAGGGGATGCCGACCGAGCTCGACCTCGACGAGCCGGCCAAGCTCGCCGACGCGGCCGCCGAGATGGGGCTCTCCTACGTCGTCATCACCTCGGTCGATCGCGACGACCTGTCAGACGGCGGCGCGTCGATCTTCGCCGCGTCGATCGCGGCGATCCGCGAACGCTCGCCGGGGACGTCGGTCGAGGTGCTCGTTCCCGACTTCCGCGGCAATCCCGACGCGCTCCGCGCCGTGCTCGACGCGGGCCCGGACGTGCTGAACCACAACGTCGAGACCGTGCCGCGCCTCTACCGGCGCGCCCGGGGCGGCGGCGTGTACGCGACGACGCTCGAGCTCCTCGCACGGGCACGCGCGTGGGCGCCGGGCATGGTGACGAAAACCGGGATGATGCTCGGTCTCGGCGAGGAGACGGCCGAGATCCTGGCCGTCATGCGCGATCTGGTCGAGCGCGACGTCGACATCCTGACGATCGGTCAGTACCTGAGACCCACGGAGTGGCACCTGCCGGTCGAGCGGTTCGTCCATCCCGACGAGTTCGCCGAGCTGGCGCGGACCGGTGAGGCGATGGGGTTCGCGCACGTCGAAGCCGGCCCGCTGGTACGATCCTCCTATCGGGCCGACCGGCAGCTGATGCACAGCCGCGCCGCCAGGGCCGCGGTCCTCGAAGCGATCTGATATCCCTTCCGGAATGGTGGAGATGGCGGATAAAAGGACCCCCGGGAAGCCACAGAACGGCAAGAAGTCTTCGGTGAAGAAGGCCGCCGCCGCGGAGGCTGTGACCGAAGCGGCGAGCGAGTCCCAGGAGACTGGCCGGACGACCGGCGAGGGCGCCGCCCCGGCCGGCGAGGCAAAGGAGGGCTTCCAGGCGCTTCAGCGACGGCGCGAGGAAACGGCGCTCGACGTGTCGCGCGCCTTCCCCGAAAAGTACCGCCTCTCGGGCGAGATGGAGGGCTGCTCGGATGCGCGCAAGATCGAGCTCCTCGAGCGACTGGTACGTACCCGCACATTCGACGCCCGCATGCGGCGGCTTTTCCGCCAGGGCCGCTTCGAGGGCACGTTCTACTCGCAGATCGGGCAGGAGGCGTGCGACGTCGTCATCGCCGCGCAGATGGAAAAGGAAGACTTCGTCGGACCGTCGCATCGCGACCTCGGCGCGTCGGTCGGCAAGGGCGTGCCGCTGACTGCGCTCGCCGCGCAGGTCTACAACCGCGTCGACTCGCCGGACGGCGGCCGCTACACGGCGTGCCATTACTGGCACCCCGAGTACTGGGTCATGCAGCCCTCGACCTCGATCATGATGAACTGGATCGCGGCCACCGGCGCGGCGTTCGGCTTCAAGATGCTGAAGAAGAAGAACGTCGCGGCCGCATTCGGCGGCGACGGCGCCACCGCCCACGGCGACTTCCATGAGGGATGCAATTTCGCCGGCGTGCACAAGCTGCCGATCGTCTACGTGATTCAGAACAATCTGTGGGCGGAATCGCTGCCGCTGTCGCTGACGACGGCGCTCACCGACCTGTCGCATCGGGCGGACGCCTATGGCTTTCCGGGCGTGTCGATCGACGGCAACGACGTGATCACGGTGTGGAACACGACGCGCGAGGCGCTCAAGCGCGCGCGCTCCGGGGGGGGTCCCACGCTGATAGAGATGAAGACCTATCGCTGGTTCGGCCATTCGGACATCGATCCCGCCGACTACCGGAGCGAGGACGAGGTCGAGGACTGGATCGAGCGCGATCCGCTGCCGCGCTACGTGGCCTGGCTGATGGAGAGCGAGGTGCTGGACGAGGAGAAGCTGGAGGGCATCAAGCAGGCGACCCGGCAGGAAGTCGAGCAGGCGGTCGAGTTCGCCGAGGCGAGCGCGCGGCCAGAGCCCGAAGCGTTCCTGTCTGAGGTCTTCGTCCACGAATACCCCGGCTTCGACGTGCGGGCGGGGAGGTAGCCGTGGCCGCCATCACCTACATCGACGCCATCAACCGGACCCTCCACGAGGAGATGGCCCGCGACGAGACGACGTTCCTGATCGGTGAGGACACGGGCATCTACGGGGGCGTGTTCAAGGCCACCCGCGGCCTGCTGGAGGCGTTCGGCCCCGAGCGGATCATCGACAGCCCGATCTCGGAGTCGCTGATTGCCGGCATGACCGTCGGCGCGGCGATGGTGGGCTGCCGGCCGCTGCCGGAGATCCAGTTCGCCGACTTCATCTCGCCCGGTTTCGATCAGATCGTCCAGCAGCTCGCGCGCTACCGCTGGCGGACGAACGGCACCTACGCGATGCCGGTGACGATCCGCTGTCCGTGGGGCGGCGGCGTGGGCGGCGGCGTGTTCCACTCGCAGTCCAACGAGGCCTGGTTCATGAACGTGCCGGGGCTCGTCATGGTCGCTCCCTCGACGGTGCGCGACGCGGCGGGGCTGCTGCGCGCCGCGATCCGAAGCGACGACCCGGTCCTGTACTGGGAGCACAAGAAGCTCTACCGCTCGCTCAAGGACGAGCTGCCCGAGGGCGAGGAGGTCGTCACCGAGATCGGCCGGGCGCACGTCGCGCGCGAGGGCGGCGACGTGACCGCGATCACGTTCGGCTACCTGCTCCACGAGACCCTGAAGGCGGCCGAGACCCTCTCGGGCGACGGCATCGAGGTCGAGGTCATCGATCTCAGGACTCTCCTGCCCCTCGACACACCGACGATCCTCGAATCGGTCTCGAAGACCGGGAAGGCGGTCGTCATCCACGAGGCCCCCAAGATCGGCGGGATCGGCGGCGAGATCGCGGCCATCCTGGCGGAGGAGTGCTTCTGGGAGCTCGACGCGCCGGTCCGGCGGCTCACGGGGTTCAACACCTCGTTCCCCGCCGCCAAGACGATGGAGGACTACTACATGCCGGACGCCGACGAGATCACCGCCGCGCTCCGCGCGACCGCCGAGACCTAGGAGGGACGCAGGATGCCGCTCGAGATCAAGGTCCCGTCGCTCGGCCAGAGCGTTCCCGAGGCGACGGTCGGCAAATGGCTGAAGAAGGTCGGCGACGACGTCGCCGCCGACGAGGCCGTCGTCGAGCTCGAGACCGACAAGATCAACATGGAGGTGACCGCCTTCCGCGGCGGCAAGCTCGCGCGGATCGACAAGGAATCAGGCGCCACCGTCGCGGTCGGCGAGACGCTGGGGGTGATCGCAGGCGAGGGCGAGGAGGCCGACGTCTCCGCGGAGACGCGTACCGAGGTCGAGGAAGCCGACGTCTCCGCGGAGACGCGCGAGCCGTCCGAGCCGCAGAAGCCGGCCGCCGAAGCGAAGCCCGCGACTCCCGCCCAGGCGAAGCCGACCGCCGAGGCCAAGCCGCCCGCCGCGCCCGCCGGGAAGGAGCGCGTCTCCGCGGAGACGCCGAAGGCGGCGGAAACAGCGGCGCCGCGACCAGCCCCTCGCGGCGAGGCGGTCATCCCCGAGGACATGAAGACCTCGCCCGCGGTGCGGAAGCTGGCACGCGAACACCGGATCGATCTGACGCAGGTGCCAGGCAGCGGACGCGACGGGCGCGTCACGCGCGACGACGTGCTGGCCTGGCTCGAATCC
>DATFFS010000051.1:0-3009 GCA_035249945.1 Gemmatimonadota bacterium | reverse complement strand
CCTCCACCAACGCGAAACGGGGCGCCCTCAGGCGCCCCGTTCCACTCGTTTCCGATTCCCTGCCCGGATCAGCCGCCTCCGCCCTCCTCGTCGTCGCCCCCGCCTTCGTCGGGCGCGGCGATCAATACGCCGTCCACGTCGAAGGTGACCGGGCCGGTGCCCGGCGCGACGGCGACCACCGCGTTGTGGCCTTCGGTGGGTCCGAAGAGCGAGTTGGTGGCGAACCCGAACGCGTCCGTGAACGTCGTGAAGGCGAACATCGAGCCGCCGCCGTCCGATACCCGCCACTGGACCGCCACACCCGAGATCGGATTGCCGAAGGCGTCGACCGCCTGCACCACGAACGGGTTGGGATCCCGCGTCCGATTGAGCGGCGACGCGGCCGGGAAGAGCGTATCGATCGGGACCGTCTGGTCGTCGCCCGAGATGATGATGAGCTGGGTCGCCCGCGCGCTGGGAAGCGCCTCGGCCGTGAAGTTGACGGTCTGCTCGGACTGCGCCCCGGCCGGACCTACCAGCGCCGTCGCGCTGACCGTATGTCCTCCGGCCAGCGTGCCCAGCCGCAGCCACGCACGCGCGAAGCCGGCGGCATCCGTTACGACCACCACCTGGTGGCCGCTACCGCCCGCCTCGCCGCCATCGCCCTGGAACGCGCTCGGATCGGTGGCCAGCTTGGCGGAATCGCCCTGCGCGAACTGGATCGTGAACGTCACCGGAATCGAATCGACGGGAAGCCCGTCGGGGTTCCGCACCTGGACGGTGAACGGCTGCGGCAGGATCGCTCCCACCGTCGCGGACTGGCCGTCCCCGCCGATCTTCAGGAACGTGGCGCCCTGGTTCGGGTCGCTCGCAACCTGGATGGCGAACGTGATCGCGTCCGCGCCGCTGCTCGCCTGGACCAGCACGGCGCCCGCTGACAGCGGAAGGAACACGACCTGCGTGTAGCCCTGGTCGTTCGTAAGCGTGCTGTCCGCCGTGAACAGGCCCGCCCCCGAGACGATGTCGTACTCGACTACCGCCGAGCGCAGCGGCTGGCCCTGGGGCCCCAGCACGCGGGTCTCCAGCACCAGGCCGAAGCCGTCTCCCAGCGTGGCTCCCAGCTGAACCGGGGTCACGGGGATCAGGCTCGTCGGCATGGCGTCGGGGTCATCCGCCGCCGTCGGCGGCGCCTCGGTGCAGGCCGTCAGGGCGAGCCACGCCCCGAGCGCGAGCGCGGCGGCCAGGCGATGGCGATGGGACGATGATCTGTTCACGGTCGTGCTCCTTTCCTCAACCGGTGGTGCCGCGGACGGCTTCCACGCGGCGGTATGCCTGATACATGCCCTGCGCGCAGAGCGGCAGGTAGATCTCGCTGGCGGCCATCTCGACGGTCGTGTAGACCGGCACGCCACGGAAATTCCCCACGGCGATCAGGTCGCGCGGGTCGATGCGTCGGATCGCTCCGAATTCGATCCAGGTCTCCCCGTTGTGCAGGATCGTGTCGTCGCCCCGATACCAGGACTGATCCTCGAGACAGACGAGCGTGACGATCTCGCTCTCCTCGCGGTCGATCGGGACGATGTACGGGGTGACGAAGATCAGCAGGTCACGCTTCTCGGTGCGCGTGCGCTCGGTCCGGAAGAGGGCGCCCAGCACGGGGATGTCCTTGAGGAGCGGGATGCCGCTGCGCACGGTGGAGACGTCCTGCACGGTCAGCCCGCCGATCACCGCCGTCTCGCCGTCGTCGACCAGGATCTGCGAGTTCGCGCGCTGGGTGTTGAACGTGACCCCCACGTCCGGATCGTTGACCGCCACGCCCGACCGTTCGGCGCGGAGCTGCATCAGCACCTTGCCGTTGGAGGTAATGTGCGGCGTGACGTTGAGGATGATGCCCGTCTCAATGAGCTGTACGGTGGCCTGGGCTTCGGGTGAGTCGGCGCCGATGTCGAGGACGCGGATGGGCGTGCGCTCCCCGACGAAGATCTCGGCCGGCAGGTTGTTCAGCACCGTGGTCTGTGGCTCGGCTTGGATGTCCGCCATCTCGCGCTGCTCCAGCGCCTGCAGCAGCCCGCCCACGTTGAGGCCCGAAGCGAGCGTGCCGATCGAGAGGTCGAGGAACGGATCGGCGATCGTGCCCTCCGAGTTCGCCAGGACGTGCGTGTCGACGGTGAAGTCGCGCAGGTTCTCCATGCGCCATTTCACGCCCAGCTCCCGGAGATCGACCTTGTTGACGAATACGATCTTCGCCTTGATCGTGACCTGCGGGGTCTGGACGTCGAGCTCGCGGATGATCCCCACCAGTTGCTGGACGCGGCCCGGAACGTCGGTGATGACCAGCGAGTTCGTCTTGGCGTCGGCCTGGACGGCGCCGCGCTCGCTCTTGAGCGGCTCCAGCACGGCCACGACGTCCTGCGACGCGATGAAGTTCAGCGAGATCACCTCGGTGACGAGGTCGACCAGCTTCTCGGTCTCCGCCAGGTTGGCGACCGAGTCCACGCGGATGATCTCGCCCTCGAGCCGCACCTCGAGACCGTTGGCCCGCATCAGCGTGACCAGGGCCTCGTCCCAGGGCTGATTGCGGATGTCGGCGGTGACGCTGACGTCGACGACCCCCGCGCCGGCCACGATCGAGTAGCCGGACACCTCGCCGAAGGCGCGCACCACGGTCTCGATGTCGGCGTTCTGGAAGGAGAGCGAGATCGGCGCGCCCTCGATGCCGGGGAGGCCGGGCTCCTGGATTTCGGGCTCGGCCACGACGAACTGCGTCTCCGCGGAGGCGGTCCGCACGATCACCCCACCCTCGGGGGGCACGACGACCGCCTGCGCGACCGGGGCCGGGGCTCCGGCCGCCGCAACGTAGGTCCCGAACGCGTCCGTGGGGTTATCGAACGTGACGTAGAGGTTGGTTCCCTCCTGGTACACCGCATACGAAGCCACGCCGGTGAGGGCGAAGTCGAACCGCACCCGGTCGGGCGCCGGCTGGCTGACGACGGCGTAGCGCACGCCGCCGCGATAGATGTCGTCGTACTG
>DATFFS010000050.1:0-1284 GCA_035249945.1 Gemmatimonadota bacterium | reverse complement strand
CGACCGGGCTTGGTGGCGATCCACGCCAACAGTTGACGAGGACTGGCCCGACGAGGTCGAGAGTGGAGGCCTCAGGCGTGGGCCGCGAGTCTGCGAAACTCGCCGAGTGCCGCTTCGCGCCGCCGCGATCTGCGGGCTATTGGCGCCGGTGACCTTCGTCGTCGGCCTCGTGCTCGGCGACCTCGCGCAGCCCGACGAGTTCAGCCCGGCCAACGACAACATCAGCGACGTCGGCGCCCAAACGGCCGACCAGGCCTGGCTCTATAACCAGATCGCAGCGAACCTCAACGGACTCCTGATCTTGGCCTTCGCGTTGGGCCTCTGGCGTGCGCTCGGACCCGGCTGGCTTGCGAGGCTCGGCGTCCTCGGGCTGGCGGTTCTGGGGGTCACGAGGTTCCTCGAGGGGTTCCTGCGACTCGACTGCCGCGGCATGGATGACGGCTGCGAGAACACGTCCTGGCAAGCCGACGCGCACGGGATCGAATCCGGTATTGCATCGGCGCTCTTCTTCCTGGCCCCACCGGTGCTTGCGTTCGCGTTCCGGCGGCTCCCCGAGTGGCGCGACCTGTGGCTTCCGACGCTGCTCGCGGTGCCCCTCGTGGTGGCCGCGAGCGTCGCCTTCAGCGTCATCGGCGACGGCGCGGCGGTACGCGCTGCGAGCATCACCTGGTTCCTCTGGCTCGGGCTCCTCGCGTGGCGGCTCCTTCGTCTCGCGGACCGGTCGGTCGCCGACAGCTCGGTTGCGCCCAACGGCTAGCTCGTTTCGGAGTGTCGTTTGGAGTTACCCCCAAGCGCAGACCGCGCGTTCGAGGCTTAGCTCGGGCGCCTTGAAACCGCGGAGATCGCCGTGCTCAGCATCGCAGCCTCAGCTTCCGTTTCCCGGATGCGGCCGCCTCGGATCTCGGTACTGGCGGCGTGGACGATCGCCCGGAGCACCGCGAGATGCCAAACCACTGGGAGATCACGCCGGAAGACGCCCTGCTTCTGGCCGCGTTCGATCAGCGGCTCCAGCTGGTCGAGCATGGGGCGGTGACGCCGGTGAAGTTCCTCCGCCGAGAGCCGGGCGATGTTGAGCGCGAGTAGGCCGTGGAACTGGGCGAGTTGTCGCCAGGTGGCGCGGAGCACTCGCTCCAGCGCCTCAACCGGCTCGCCGCGCTGCGGCTCGGCACTTCTCATCGCCTCGACGACCTGTGCGATTGCGTGCTCCATCACAGCGTCGAGGAGAGCCGTGCGTGTCGGAAAGTGGACGTAGATGGTCGCTCTGACAACGCCTGCGCGGCGAGC
>DATFFS010000049.1:0-4770 GCA_035249945.1 Gemmatimonadota bacterium | reverse complement strand
AAGGTCTCGTTCCCCGTCCACCAGCGCCGCTGTCGTTCCGCAAGCGCGTGCAGCTCGTCGTACACGAGGGGAAGCAGCGCGTCGAACGCACTGCGGTTCCCCGTCTTCAGGTCATGGAGCAGCCGGGTGACCGTATGTTGCCGCGGGTCGTCCACCGTGAACCCATCCGGCAAGGTAGCCGACGGCTCGGCTCACGCGTAGCGGAACGTGCGGGTCGCGATCCAGCCGACGGCGAGCGCGGCGACCGCGAGCGCGATGCCGTGCGGTACGGCAGATGCCGCGCCGGCCTGGAAGCTCATGAGGCGGTGGAGCGCGGCCATCGTCCAGCCCGTGGGAAGCGCCATGGCGATCGACTGGGCCCACCCGGGCGTCACCTCGATCGGCCACCAGCAGCCTCCGAGCGCGGCCAGCAGGTTGGCGGCGAAGACGCCGAGGCCGACCGCCTGCCCCTCGGTGCGCGTGACGTTCCCGGCCACGATCGCGAGCCCCGCGCAAAGGGCGGCCCACGCGAACAGGATCGCGACGACCATCCAGAGATCGGGTCCCCAGTCGACGCGGAAGAAGAGCGTCCCGATCGCCATCGCGAAGCCGATCTGAACGATCGCCAGCCCCATCCGCGAGGCCCACTTCCCCGCCACGACCCCGGCCCGTGGCAACGGCGTAGAGGCTACCCGCCGAAGGAGACCGTCGCGGCGCTCGATCACCAGCAGCACGGCGCCGGACGTCAGCAGGACGAGCAGCGTGAACATCACCATCGTCCCCGGTACCGCCTGCTGGAACCCCATCGGCGGCTCGGCCGCCTCGCCCGCGGCCCGCACCTCGAGCGTGAAGAGCCTGGGCCGCGCCTGCTCGCGCGCGAGCGCCCCCGCGGTCACCGAGTCGCCGCCGCTCGCGACCAGGGCGGCATCGGCCAGCAGCCCATACACCGCGCGCGCCACTCTGATCTGATCGCGCTGCGCCGTCGGGTCGAGCTCGCCTTCACGCTCGAACCTGGCGGCCACGCGCCGGCCCGCCGTGAGGGAGTCGGTGAACCCGGGCGCCAGGACGAGCCGGCGTGGAGCGGCCACCGAATCGGCGCGCGGCGCGGCCGCACGGCGAACGTCGAACCCCTCCGCCGCGAGTCTCTCGGCCAGCCCGTCCGCGAGGTACCCGGCCGGCTCCGGAGCGACGAAGTCGAGCGCGGGCTCTTCGTCCATCCCGCCGCGCATGCCGCCCGTCACCGTGCCGATGAAGAAGAAGAACACCGGCGGCATGGCGAACGTCCACAGCAGCGTCTCCTTCTGGCGCAGCAGGTACCAGAGGTCCTTCCGCGCCACGAACAGGGCGGACCTCAGGAAGCTCACGCCACCCATCCTCGGAGCCGCCGGGAGACAGTCCACCCGAGGCCGAGCGCGAGCCCGGCCGCCGCCGCCATCGAGGCCGCGAGCAGGACCGCCTCGGGCGTCCCGTCCATGACCGCCCGCAGCCTCAGCAGCGCCCAGCCGTTCGGGGTCAGCCTCCCCAGCGAGGCCATCCACTCGGGCATCGCCTCGAACGGAAAGAAGCTCCCGCCGAGCATGGCCAGCGGCAGCGTGATGGCGTTGACCAGCACGTTGGCGGCGCGCTCGCTCCGCGCCAGGACCTGGACGACGGTGAAGAGCGCGAGCAGCGCGAGGCCCACGAGCGTGAGCCAGAGGAGGGCGAGCGGCAGGTTCTCGACCTCGATGCCGAACAGCCAGCGTCCCGCGGCCAGTCCGATCGCGGACACGACGGCGAGCGCGGCGGAGCCCGCCAGCCACTTCCCCGCCAGCAGCCAGCCCGCGCTCCGCGGGGCGGCGAGCGCCCGCTCGAGCGTACCCTGCCGCTTCTCGCTCCACAGGTCGATCGAGAGACCGGACGCCATGAACAGGACCGCCAGGATCAGCATCCCGGGAAAGAACGCGCCCGCGAAATCGAATTCCTGGTCCTCGTCGGATACGGTCTCGAGTTCGATCGCGGGCGGCAGGAGCCAGGCGCCCGCCTCCTCCCCGCTCCGGCCGAACGCCGTGGCGATGGCCGCCACGGATGTGTCGGCGGGGAAGGCGACATCTCCGGCCACGCCGGTCCGCTCCGCGTCCGACACGATGCGCTCGATGGGGTCGTCGAAGACCCGGCGCAGGACCTCGGCGGCCTCGAGCTCGATGTCCAGCGTCTCCTCGAGGATCTCCGGCAACACGGTCTGGCTCGGATTGGTCACCAGCTCGAGCGCGGCGGGCTCGCCGTTCAGCACCGCCTCGCCGAATCCTTCGGGGATCACCAGCAGTCCGGAGGCGTCGCCGTCCTCCATCCGCTCGCGGCCCGCCGCCGGCTCGACCGCCTCGACCACGACGAGATCGGCGAGCGGCCCCTGCTGGAACCCGCCGGTCAAGAGCCGGCCCACGAGCGTCCCGTCGCTGTCGGCGACCAGGAGCTTCGCCTGCGGGGAAGCATCTGCGCCGAAGACGAGCACCAGGAGCCCGCCGACCATGAGCGGGATGCCGATCCACAGGAGCAGCGCGGGCCAGTCGTTCCTGATCCGCAGCAGGTCCTTGCGCGCGGCGGACAGCAGGAACCGCACTACTCGCGCAGCTCCTTGCCGGTCAGGCGGATGAACAGGCTCTCCAGGCTGGGCCGCGTGACCGTCGTCTCGCGCACCGCCGCCCCGGTTCCCGCCACCGTGGTCAGGATCTCGGGGAGCCGCCGCGAGGCCTCGGGCACGGCCAGCGCGACCTGATCCTCTCCCGCCGCCACGACCTCGACTCCGTCGAGCGAGCCCACGGCTTCCCGAACGGCGCCTGGATCGAGCGTCCCGGCGAGCCGCACCAAGTCCCTCTCCCCCATCGACCCACGGAGCTCTTCGAGGGTGCCCGAGGCGATGATCCTGCCGTGGTCGAGGATCGCGAGACGATCGCAGAGCGCCTCGGCCTCCTCCATGTAGTGGGTGGTGTACAGCACGCACACTCCCGCCGCCGCCTGGTCGCGCACGAGATCGAGGAGGCGGACGCGGCTCTGAGGGTCGACTCCCACCGTCGGCTCGTCGAGGAGCAGGACCTCGGGCTCGTGCACGATCCCGCAGCCGAAGTTCAGCCGCCGCTTCATCCCTCCGCTGAACGTCTCGACCCGGTCCCCGGCCCGGTCCAGCAACCCGACGGTCTCGAGAACCGCCCGCACCCGCTCCGCGAGCCGCCCCCCCCGCAGGCCGTAGGCCTCTCCCCAGAAGCGAAGGTTCTCCTCGGCCGCGAGGTCCTCGTAGAGCGCGACCTCCTGTGGCACGATGCCCATCCGGGTCTTCGCGGGGCGGGGCTCGCGCGCCACGTCATGGCCCTGGACCCGCACCCGGCCACCGGTCGGCGAAAGCAGCCCCGAGATGCACCCGATCGTCGTCGACTTGCCGGCCCCGTTCGGCCCGAGGAGGCCGAAGATCTCGCCGGGCCGCGCGACGAACGACACGTCGTCGACGGCCACGAGTCCGTCATACTCCTTGCGGAGAGTCTCTACCTCGATCATGCGGATCCTCCGGGTAGGGCTGCATGGGGAGACGGCACATAGCTAGTTTCAGGCAACGACCCATGCCAGAGGAAGCACGATGATCGTCGAGTGGCACGAGTGGATCGACAGGTACGTGCACGAGGTCGTGCGCCGCCTTCCGCGGGATCGGCGCGCCGAGGTCGCCGACGACCTGCGCGCCCGCCTGACGTCCGAGGTCGAGGGGCGGCGCCGCGAGTCCGACCTCACCGCCGACAAGATCGCGCTCGAGCAACTCGCCGCGATGGGCGATCCCGCCGAGGTCGCCTACAGGCTCGCACCCGATCAATCGGTACTGGTGGGCGCGCGAATCCTGCCGTTCTTCTGGAAGTGCGCCGCGGGGGTGCTGCTCGTCCACCTCGCCTTCACGGCGCTCTGGCTGCGGGGATTCCATACCGTCACGTACCTGCTGCCGTTCCGCTTCGCGTTCACCGGGTCGACGACGTGGATGGACGTCGTGTTCGGGGCGGTCGCCAACTTCGGCGTCGTCGTCCTCGTCTTCGCGATCATCCAGCGGTGGGGCATGGGTTCTCCTTCGCCCTTCCCGAGCCGCTGGGATCCGCGCGGGCTACCTCCTCTGCGCGCTCCGCGCGAGCCGTCCCGGCGCGGGATCGCCATCCGCCTCGGGCTGGCGGTCTACGCCCTCATCGGACTCCATCTCGCTCCCGCGCTCTTCCCCTATATCGTGTACTCCGAAGGGGACTTGTGGGTGACCTCGCTGCTCCATTCCCATTACCGCGCATTCCTGCCGTGGATCGACCTGTGGCTGGTGCCGACCGTGATCCTGCTGCTGTGGGAGATGGAGCGCGGGGAGACCGGCACGGTCGAGCGCTGGGCGATGGCGGGACTCGACGCCCTCGGCGCGATCGTCCTGTTCGGCGTCGCACTCGGCGGTCCATTCACGGTCATGGACGCGGTCTGCGATCCGCTGATCTTCGTCCTCGGAATCTCGTTCGCGGTGTCTGCCGTCGCGCTCCTGGCCGGGACGGACGCCGAGGTGGCCGACCTCGCCGGAGAAGAGAGCGCTTCATGATCCGCGTGACAGGCTAAACGAAGTCGAAGGCGGGATGTCGTGCGCCTCCCCTGCGAGCTCGATCCCCCAGCCCCGCGTCAATGAGCGTTGCGATCGTCCAGGTGCCCCTGCTCTCCGACCGTATACGCCTCGCGCATCCAGGCGCGCATGCGCGCGTCGATGTCCTGGGCGTTCGTGATCCGGAATCGGTGCAGATGGTTTCGCGGGGAGAACGT
>DATFFS010000048.1:0-1594 GCA_035249945.1 Gemmatimonadota bacterium | reverse complement strand
CAGGCGGACCAGGACGACGACGCGATCGACGAAGGTCTGGAGGCCAGGTTCGGCGGTGACGCCAAGTGGGGCCTGGACGAGAACTGGACGCTGGACCTCACCGCCAACACGGACTTCGCGCAGGTCGAGGCCGACGTCGAGCAGATCAACCTGAGCCGGTTCAGCCTCTTCTTCCCCGAGAAGCGTGATTTCTTTCTCGAGAACGCCGGGATCTTCGAGTTCGGCAGCCGCGGCTTCGGCGGGCCTCCGGCGATGCTCCTCTTCTTCAGCCGGCGGATCGGGATCTCCGATGCGGGCGAGGAAGTCCAGCTCCTGGGAGGAGGACGATTGACGGGCCGCGCCGGCCCGTGGTCGGTGGGTGTGCTCGACGTCGTGACCGCCGAGGATGCGGGTGAGCCCCGCACGAACTGGAGCGTGGCTCGTGTGCGGCGCAACGTGGGTCGCCGGGGGCAGTGGGGCGCGATCATGGCGGCCATGAAGCCGGACGGCGGCGAGGTGGCGGGGTCGGTCGGCGCGGACTTCTCATGGCGCCCGACGAACGAGCTGGAGATCTCGGGCTACGCCGCCGCCAACGAGGGGCCCGAAGCGGCCGCCGAGCAGTACGCGAGCCGGCTGGCCTTCGACTACACCGGCGACTTCTGGGGCTGGCTGGTCGAGGGGGAAGGGATCGGCCGCGGCATGCAGCCCCCGACGGGATTCGTGCGCCGGCCGGGAACCTTCCGCACGTTCGGAACGTTGCGCGAGCGACCACGCCCCGGCGGTCCCTTCCGCACGATCACGTTTCGCGAGAACGTCGAGCTCGTGACCGATACCGATGGAGAGGTGCTCGATCGCGCGGCCTCGTTCGAGATCGGCCCCGCGTTCGAGAGCGGCGACGAGGCCTCGTTCCAGATCGAGCGCCGCTCCGAGCTGCTGACCGAGCCGTTCGAGCTGCGGGACGACATCGTGTTCCCGGCCGGCGAGTACTGGACGACGGGCTGGTCGCTGAGCGGGGAGACGTCCGAGAAGCGCGCGATCCGCGGCGAGGCCAGCTTCGGCGAATCCGGGTTCTTCGACGGCGACCGCCGTGTGTACGGGGCGGAGGTCGGGTGGCTGCCCGATCCGCATCTTTCGCTCGAGCTCGGATGGGAGCGGAACGAGATCCGATCGCCGCAGGGCGACTTTGACACCGATCTTGGACTGCTGCGGATGGGCTATGCCTTCAGCACGCGTCTGGGCATCAACGCGCTCGTGCAATACAACGGCGATAGCGACGAGCTCTCGACCAACGTGCGGCTGAACTGGATCTGGGCGCCGGGCAGCGACCTGTTCGTCGTCCTCGACACGCGGCGCAGCGAGTTCGGCGAGCCGGACGGGCCTTCGCACGAGGTGCTGGCGATCAAGTTCACGCGCCTGTTGCGATTCTGACGGCGGATCGCGGGATTTCGGCGGCCGGAAACCGAAAGGCCCCGCCGTTGGCGGGGCCTTCGGTGATTAGGCCAGGAGGAAACGCGGGCCTAACTCACCCGACGGCTCCGTAGTCGACCGGGACCGGTAACCGTCGGACTCTTGCAGTTTATCGTGTGGAACCGGAAAGTCAAGGGCGGTGGTCACC
>DATFFS010000047.1:0-16925 GCA_035249945.1 Gemmatimonadota bacterium | reverse complement strand
GCCGAACGCCTCGGCGAAGAAGTACGCCGCGTAGATCTCCACGAAGCCGCCCGCCGGCAGCGGGAACTGGCCCGACGAGGCCATCCCGCGGACGTCCTGCGGGATCACGTCGAAGACCACGAAGTCCGGGTCGCCCGTCATACCCTGGTACCACTCCTGACGCGAAGTGGGGTCGGGGCGCGACCCGCCGTTGGTGAACACCGTGAAGTTCTGCAAGCCCACTTCCTCGCCCGTCTCGGGATCTTCCGGCGTCTTGAGATACGAGACGCCGCCGAAGCCCGGCGGCTGGAACTGGAACTCGGGCTCGTCGAAGTCGGAATCCCACCACACCATCGTGTTGACCGGCGCTGGCAGGAACCCGATCTGATCGTCGCCCGCCGCTCCGAGGTCAGGGTCGATGGCGATCGCCACTACCGTGTCGTTGAAGTCGTAGGGGCCGAAGATGTTGTTCCCCGGCGTGTTCAACGGCGTCACGAAGTCCGACCGGTTGAAGATCCGCATCGCCACGAAGAAGAAGTCCTGCACCGCCGGGATCGAGAACGCGAAGTACGTCTGGTTCGTCTCCGCGCCCAGGCGCGTGCCGGCGCACGACGTGCAGGTCGCGCCGTCCACGTCGTTGGCCGCGAAGCACGTCGTCTGGTCCGCGAACCCTGGGAACGGCTGGCCCAGGAAGGGCGCCAGGGACGGGAACAGACTCACCCGGAACTCGTCCACCGTGCAGACCAGCGGGAAGTTGGCGAAGTCCGCCGGGTCGGTGCTGAGCCAGAACACGCCCAGGTCGCTGCCCGGCAGGGTCGCCCCGCTGCGCGTCTGGAACGGCTCCAGACGGCCGGGACGGAGCTCCGAGAACGGGCCTCCGATCATCACCAGCGTGTCCAGACCGCCACCCGGCAGCGTGACCGTGGCGCCGATGTTCACACCGGAGCTGAAGATGTACTGGTCGGTGATGGCCTTCCAGGCGCCACCGCCCGACACCGACGAGCTCGCCGCGCCGATCTCACCCTTCTCCGTCAACGACATCAGCACCCGGTTCACGTCCATCAAGAACCCGAGCGGTATCGTCGACGGGGCCAGGCCCCGGCCACCGGAACGCGCCGGACGATCCTTGGGGAGATCGCCCGCCGCCCCGGCCACCAGGCCCAGGACAAGAACGACGCCGAACAGGCCCGCGAACCAGCCGCGGGTCCTTCTGGCATCGAACCCGAATCCCAAATTCATAGAGCCTCCTGATGAATGCGTGACTCGCATCGGATCCTTAGCGTCCGAGGAGCGGAGAATCGCCGGCGCATTCGCGCCGGCGACCCCCTCTGCCTCGTGGATCCTGGCGATCAGAACCGGATCTCCGCTCCGAACCGGATCTGCCGCGGCTCGCCGTAGTTGAGCGCCGAGTTGCTGAGCGCGATGTTGCCGCGGAAGAACGTCTCCTGGCTCTCGGCCAGGGTGATCGTTCCGTCGCCGTCGAGATCCTGCAGCGAGAACTCGTCCTGCCACTCGGGCAGCACGTCGCTCACTTCCAGCGGGAAGCCGGTCGTCGCCCCCGGGTTCAGGAAGTTGCCCGGGATCTGCGGATTGCGGCTGTCCTCGAACTCCGTCCCGCCCACGTCCGGAAGGCCCGTGATCGCGTTGACCGCGATGACGTTCTCGTGGTTCAGGAAGTTCTGAACCAGGCCGAACACGCTCAGGTCCAGCGCATCGCCGATGGTGAAGCCCTTCTGGACCCGGATGTCACCCGAGTGGAACCACGGAAGACGGCTGGCCCCGAAGTCCTCCACCGGGAAGCCCTGGCCGTCCGGGTCGATGCGCGTGAACGGCGTGCCCGACTGCGCGTTGTAGGTCACGAACGCGCCGAAGTTCTTGAACACCGTCCCGAACGTCGTGCCCTCCCGGAAGTCCTCCGGGAACTGCAGCGTGAACTGCCAGTTGATGTTGTGCAGGCGGTCGAAGTCCTCCGGCTGCAGCTGCGTCGGCGGCGTCAACAGCACGCCCTGGCCCTCCAGCGGATCGAACAGACGGCCGAACCCGCCCGTGCCCGCCCAGTCCAGCGGCGAGGACGAGGTGCCACGCGCCCACTGCAGCGACCACGCCAGGTTCGTCGACCAGTAGTTCGAGTACCTCTTGCTCAGCGTGAGGTCGAACCCCTTGACGTTCCCGTTGTCGCCGTTGATGAACACGCGCCGCTCGTCGAGCTCGGGGTCGATCGAGCGTGCCTGGAAGACCTCCAGTCTGATCGCGCCGCGACGGTCGCGGTTGTAGCCCACGATGTCCGCCACCAGGTTGTCGCTGATCAGGTGCGTGATGCCCGCCTCGAAGGCCGTCGTCTCGACGAAGTCGAGGTTCGGGTTGCCGTACTGGATGTTGTTGTTACCGCCCGACGCCTGGATGTCTGTCAGGAAGCTCGAGAAGAAGTCCTGCAGCCGGGGCAGCTGGTAGAACTTCCCGTAGCTGAGCCGCACCTGGGTGGCGTCGGTGATCGGATGCGCCACGCCGAGGCGCGGGGCGAGCTCGTCCTTCGTCGTGGCCTCGGCCACCTCCGCCTCGCGGCACTGTGTCGGGCCGAGCGTGGTGATCGAGCAGTCGACGAAGCCGGGCAGCGCCGGGAACACCGTGTTGGGATCCCAGTGGTCCCACCGCAGGCCCAGGTCGATGACCAGGTCGCCGTAGTCGAGGCGGTCCTGCACATAGGCCGCTCCGAGCATCGGATCGACGTCCCACACGTCGGCGAACACGTTGTCGTCGATGTGCGGACCCACGTGGTTCAGGTTGATCCAGTTCCACTCCACCCCGACCTTGCCGCGGTGCACGCGATTGAGCTGCGAGTCGAGGTCCACCCGGATCCCGTAGCGCCGCTCGTTCTCCTTGCCGAAGATCGAGGTGAAGCCGGGATCGGTCACGAACAGGTTGCGCTGACCGAACACCGGATCCGGGTTCACCAGCAGGGTGGTCGGAAGGTTGAACGTGGTGTTGGTGAGCGAGTCCTCGAAGAAGAACTCCACGTCCCCGATCCGATAGTTCAGGAAATCCTCTTCGAAGGCGTCCTCGTCCGCCGCGCAGTCAGCGCCGCAGACGCCCGAGCCGAAGTGGTCGTTGAGGACCTCCGACATCGCCGTCGAGAGCGGGATGCCGGTGAAGAACTTCGACAGGTGGTACTGGCCGCGGACCTGCAGGTTCAGGTTCCGCTCACCCGTCTGGAACAGCTGCTGGTCGTAGCCCAGGATGAAGTCGTGCGTCTTGGCCCGCGTGGCGGTCGTCGACGCGAACTGGTTCACCCCGCGGCTCGCCTGGTAGTTCTCGAACTGATCACGCGAGTACAGGTATGTGCCGGTAACCTTGGCGTTGAACGGCAGGAACGCCGTCAGCTTGCCCTGACCGAGCGTGCGATCTCCGCGGTTGCCCGGCAGGATCTCCTCGGTCGAGCCCGAGTTGTCAAGCTGATCGCCGTTCACCGGGTTGAAGCCCGCCGACGCCGGGAAGAAGTCCTCGGCGCCCGTCGCCTCGAACGAGCCGTAGGCCGTCAGCAGGTCGGGGATGATCGGCCCGCCGAACGAGGCCTGCAGGTTGTTGAACCCGTAGCTCTGCTCGATGGCGTCGGAGAGCTCGTCGGTCGTGAAGCGCACGTTGCCGTGGTACTCACGGCCGCCCTCGCGCGTCACGATGTTGATGATGCCCGACTGCGCGTGGCCGAACTCGGCGCTGAAGCCGCCGGTGATCACGTCGATCTCCTCGACCGCGTAGTTCGACAGCTCCACCGTGTTCAGCTGGTCGTTGAAATCGGTGATCAGAGCGCCGTCCACGTAGGTCGCCGACTCCGTTCCACGGCCGCCGCGCACGATGAACCCGCCCTGGCCCTCGTAGATCCCGGCGCTCAGGTCGATCACGCTCTCGATGTCGTCCACCGGGAGCTCGCGGACCTCCTCGCCCGTGAAGCGCGTCTTCGAGATCGTGTTGTCGCGCACGACCAGCGGCTCACGCTCGATCGTCGCCACGAGCCCTTCGACCTGCACGACGTCGCTCGACAGCTGGAAGTCGACCGTCATCGTCTGGCCGGCCAGGATCCGCTGCTCGTTGGTCAGGGTCTGATAGCCCAGGTACTGGGCCGTCAGCTGCTCAAGACCGACCGGGACGTTGTTGATGAAGTAGTAGCCGTCTTCGTTCGTCACGTTGCCGAGGTTGGTCCCCTCGACCACGACCTGCGCCCCGACCAGGGGCTGGCCGGTGTCGAGGTCGGTTACCGTGCCGATCACCTTGCCGGTGACCTGGGCGAACGCCGCGCTCCCGCCGAAGGCGAGAAGCGCGAACACCCCCAGGACGAGGACCGCTGCCCTTGACGTCAGACGCAACGCACTAGGCTGCTGCATACGGTGTCCTCCGTTCGGGTTCGATGAAGCGCGGAACAACGACGCACCGGGACGCGGACGGACGAAGCCGTCGGGGAGCGGAAGGGCCGCTCCGAGGTCCCGATAAGTGGCTGGAATGGGAGCGCGCGAGTGGCGCGCGGGAAAAGGCCAACGAATCTGGTACGAAACGCCCTCCTCGCGTTGGGGGTGGCGGTGAAACGCTGAGGCTGGGGCAGCGCTTCCCCATTATAGCTCGCCGCCTCGGGGGGTGTCAATCGCCCCGGCGCAGCGAGCCGCCCTCAGGCAGCAGCACGATACAAAGGGGTGCAGCCAGCCGTCAAGGGCCGGCGGGCGAGCTCGCTTCCTCCGCGGGCGACCGGGTGATGTTCTCCCAGGTCAGCTCCTCAGGGAAATCGCCGCTGTCGAGGTACTGCTGGTACAGGCGCGCGGTGGTCGTGTCCCCCGGGTGGGTCTTCACCCACTGGTACATGAACGTCTTGGCCATCACCTCGTTGCCGATTCCACGAGCGAGGTTGATGTGGCGCAGGAACGCGCGCTGGTTGTCGGGGTCGGTGCGGATGGCCTTGGCCAGGAACGTCAGGCCCTGATTCGTGTCCCCCCGCTCGATCGCCATCTCGGCGATCTCGATCCACAGCTCGGGCTCCACCGCTTGGGGCCTGTCCTCGAAGTACTTGTCGAGCAGGCGCTCGGACACGTCGAAATGCCACGCCACGGCCGCGTTGTATGCGGCGGTCTTCACGAGACGGTCGTCGACCTGGCCTCCGGCCAGGTCGGCCTGCGCCTGGATCAGCGAGTCGAGGCTGGCGTACGACCCGGTCGCAGCGAAGACGTTGATCATGCTCGCGACATACGAATCGTCGGTCGGCTCGCGTCCCAGGATGCTGTTGCCGCGTTCGAGCGACGCGATCGCGTCCTCCGCGCGACCCTGGCGCGCCTGTGCGGCGGCCAGCTGGAGGAAGGTCGCGCCGTAGTTGCCGGTCAGAGCGCGAGCGGTTCCGTCCTTGTATACGGAGTCGTCGTCGAGCCCGCGATAGCGATATACGGCGTCCAGCAGGAGCTCCGTACGTGGGACGTCGATCCATTCCTGCTCCGGCGCCTGCATGGGCATGTACTGGCGGCCCTGACGCGCCAGCTCCTCGATCGGCTGCTCCAGCAGGCGGTCGGCGATGCCCTGGCGTACGAGATACGGGCTCAGCCCCACCTTGGCGTCGTCCGGCACGGTGACCGAGAAGTAGATCGGGCGCCGGCCCAGGTTCTTGCGCACGACTTGGAGAACGCCCACGTCCTGCCGCCGGAGGATGCTGTTCGCGGGGAACTCTATCCTCAGCCCCGCCACCTCGAGCGCCGTAGGCTCGTCGATCACGATCCCGAGCCGCTGGAGCGGATCATCGACGGTGCCGGTGTAATCGATGATCGTCTCGGCAGGTCTAGGACCGGCCTCGATTCCCGCGCCGACCAGCGGCATTTCCAGCTCATGGGGCACATCGAGCGTCATCTCCTGCGGCGGATCCGAGGCCGTGAACGTCCGCTCGTTCAGCTGCTCCAGATACCAGGTCGTGTTGAGGAGCGCGAGGTTCACGATCGAAACGTCCCGCCGCACGCCCTCCACTTCCTGGAGATACCACAGCGGGAACGTGTCGTTGTCGCCGTTCGTGAACAGGATGCCCCACGGTTCCACCGACTGCAGCAGGTTGTAGGCGAAGTCGCGCGGGATCCAGTTGCCGCTGCGATCCGCTTCATGATGGTTGAGCGCGAACACGGCCGCCGGAACCAGGAGCAGAGCCGCCGCCGCGACCGCCATCCGGACTCCAGTGAGTGCCGGAGCGCCTGCCCGCCGCCAGATCTCGCCGAAGGCCGCGAACAGCCCGACCCCCGCCCACATGCCGACGAACGCGAACGACACGATGAAGAAGTAATCGCGCTCGCGCACCTCGCGCGCCACGCCGGTCACGTCGAGGGCCTGAGTGTTGCCCAGCGGGAAGTTCAGGTAGAAGAGCAGCCCCAGGGACGTCATGCCCCATACGAGCAGGAAGTACGCCCACGTCCGGCGATCCGACAGGAAGTGGTAGACGGATCCCAGAATGGCCAGCAGGAATACCACGATCGAAAGTCCCGGCAGGCCGAACTGGGAGGAGACCATCGACTGGAAGGGCCCCACCCGCCCGAAGAGATAGTCGAAGTACAGCGGGATCTGATAGCGCAGGAAGTCGACGGAGCGCGGGAAGATCGGACGCACGTCGTACTGCTTGCGCGCCAGCACGGCGAGCAGCTCGCGCCAGGTCTCCGGATTCGCCTCGTTGATCGCCGGATCGAGGCCCGCGCGGATCTTCAGGAACAGGATGACGGAAGCCCCGGCGACGAACAGCGCCACGGCCGCGAGAAAGAACGGGAGCGCGCCCTCGCGGGCCATCCACCAGGCCCCAGCGCCGAGGACGACGAGCCCCAGCAGCATCGCCGCGGGGTTGACGACGCGGCCCCCTCCGATCAACCCGTCGACGGAGATGCCCTTCATGACGACTATATAGAGGCCCAGCGCGCCGACCAGCAGGCTCAGCACGTAGCCCCGGTACCCGTCCCACGCGACCCATGCCACGTACACCACCACCGCCGGCATGACGAGCAGCGCCATCAGATGGTTTCCGATCGACAATCCCATGAGGAAGACGATGAGCAGGATGAGGTTCCAGTCCTTGCCCTCGGTCAGGTGATCGGCCCAGTAGAAGACGAGGAATGTCACCAGCGCGATCGTCATGAGCGCGACCGTGTATACCTCGGTCTCGGTGGAATTCACCCAGTGGGTAAGGCCCCATGCCGACAGGCACACCGCGCCAAGGGCGGCGAGGTGTACCATCGGGCGCGGCAGCCCCCAGTCCTGCCTCCCGTCGATCCGGCCGATGACCTGAGCCAGGACCAGGAAGTAGAAGAATGCCCCGACGGACGAAGCCAGCGCGCACATCAGATTGGTCTTGGCGGCGAACCCGATGCCCAGCGGCAGCATCCCGAAGACGTGACCAAGCAGCACGAACAGCGGGGTGCCGGGCGGGTGCGGGATGCCGAGACTGTAGGCGGTGGCCACGAACTCGCCCGCGTCCCAGAAGGTCAGGGTGGGCGCCATGGTGAGCACGTAGGAGACGAACACGATCAGGAACGTCAGGCCGGCGAAAAGCAGCCGGTCGCGGCTAAGCGTCCGCATGGATCGGATCTCCTCCGGATATGCCTGGGGAAACGGGCCGAGGCGCCCTCGATAGAGGGGTGGCCGGCAAAACTAGGATGGGACCAAAGGCGCGGCAAGCGAGCTCCGCGCCAGCGGCGCCCCTCATGCCGGCGCCCGGGCCTGCGTCAGCGTCTCGAGCCGGCCGGTCAGCTGCTCGGGCGAGAGATTCTTCTCCAGTCGCCCACCGACGGCCAGCGAGATGTTGCCGGTCTCTTCGCTCACGACCACGACAACCGCGTCGGTTTCCTCGGACAGTCCGATGGCGGCGCGATGGCGTGTGCCGATCGTCGGATCGTAGACCGGGAACTGCGTCAGGGGCAGGATGCAGGCCGCCGCCACGATGTTGTTGCCATCGATGATCACGGCACCGTCGTGGAGGGGAGTGTACGGCGCGAAGATGGTGGCCAGCAGCTCGGAGGACACCTCGGCCTGAAGACGCTTGCCGCTCTCCACGTACTCCATCAACCCGACCTCGCGCTGAATGGCGATGATCGCGCCTCGCTTGTCCCGGCTCAGCTGCGCAGCCGCCTTGACGACCTCGGCTACGACAGGGCTCTCCTCGACCTTTACGAAGAACTTGAGCACCGGCGTGCGTCCGATCCGAGCCAGCGCGGACCGCAGCTCGGGCTGGAACACGATGAGGATGGCGATCACCCACACCAGCTGCCCGGCCTGAAAGATCTCGTTGAGCGCCTCGAGCTGGAGGGCCTGCGCGAGATACGCCGCGATCACGAGGATCACGAAGCCCATCATCATCTGGAGGGCGCGCGTCCCGCTGATCAGCGTGAACAGCCCGTAGATGATGAACGCAACGACCGCGATGTCGATCACGTCGCTGACCGACGGCTGGAGGAAGCGCATGCGCGACCAGTGCTCGATCATCGTCTGGCTTCTTCGTACCCCCGATACGCTTCCAGCATCCGCATGTGCGGCTCCACGTCGTGGACGCGCAGGATCGCGGCCCCGTTCAGGGCGGCCAGCAGTGCCGCCGCGAGTGTCTGGGGCAGACGCTCGGAGGGCGGCCGCTTCCCGCCGGGATCCAGGAACGACTTGCGCGAATGACCGACCAGCACCGGATACTCCGGCGCCAGCTCGGAGAGCCCGGCCAGCAGCCGCCAGCTGTCCCGCGCCGTCTTGCCGAAGCCGATGCCCGGATCGACGACGATGGACGCCCGGTCCATTCCCGCGGTCTCCGCGCGCCGCGCTGCCTCCCGCAGGTGGCCTTGCACCTCGCCGAGCAAATCGTCATAGCGCGGATCGAGTTGCATCGTGCGCGGATCGCCCCGCATGTGCATCAGGACGAGGCCGGCCCCCATCTCCACCGCCAGTCCGGCGATCCCGGGCGAGAAGCGCAGAGCGCTTACGTCATTGACGATCGCCGCCCCCGCTTCCAGCGCGGCGCGCGCGACTTCGAGCTTGGTGGTATCGATCGAGAGAGGTACGTCGCAACCCGCCGCGAGGCCTTCGATTACGGGCAGTACGCGATCCAGCTCCTCGGCCACACTCACGGGGGCGGCGCCGGGCCGCGTCGACTCGCCGCCCACGTCGAGGACGTCGGCGCCGGCCGCGGCCAGTTCGAGCCCGCGCCGGATGGCGCTGTCGGGGGCCAGGAAATCGCCGCCGTCCGAGAAGGAGTCGGGAGTGACGTTGACGACACCCATCAGGCGGGGGCGGGGCTCGAGCGGGATGGAGCGGCCGCGGACCCGCCAGACGGCGGACGCGGGAGGTGCGGGAGCCGGGGGGACGACCGTAGCCGCTCGGCTCACGCCTCCCCGGGAGCGCTGTCCTCCGCCCGCGCGGCGGGCTCGGGAACGCGCGTGGTTTCGCCGGCGCGCCGGCCGTTGGTGCGCTCGGCTTTCTCGGCGGACGGGCCGCCCGGCTCCGACGTATCCTCGGCGGCGAGCACCGGGGCGGGCTCGGCGGGCGCCTGGACGGTCGCCCCCTTCGGAGGCTCGGCCTTCTCCGCCTCGTCTGTCTCTTCGGGCGGCAGCGGCTTGCCCTCCAGGATGAGCGCGATCTCCACGCGATCCAGGATCTCCCGTTCCAGAAGCCCCGCGGCCAGCCTGTGCAGCGCGGCCTCGTTCTCCTTCAGGATCGAGCTCGCGCGGTCGAACGCCTGGTAGACGATCTTCTTCACCTCGGAGTCGATCAGGCGCGCGGTCTCCTCCGAGTAGTCGCGGTGCTGCGCGATCTCGCGGCCCAGGAAGACCTGCTCCTGCTCGTCGCCGTAGGTGAGCGGTCCCAGGACCTCGCTCATCCCCCACTTCGTCACCATGCGCCGAGCCAGCTCCGTGGCCCGGTTGAGATCGTCGCCGGCGCCGGTCGTCGACTCGCCCAGGACGAGAATCTCCGCGGCGCGCCCTCCGAGCAGCGCCGAGAGCTGGTCCTCGCACCACTCCCGCGTGTAGATGTGGCGCTCGTCGACGGGCAGGAAGTGCGTCACGCCGAGCGCGCGACCGCGCGGGATGATCGTCACCTTGTGGACCGGGTCGGCCTTCGGCGTCAGCATGCGGACCAGCGCGTGACCGGCCTCGTGGAACGCGATCGAGCGCTTCTCGTTCTCCGTGATGACGAGGCTCTTCCGCTCGGCACCCATCATCACCTTGTCCTTGGCCTGCTCGAAGTCGTCCATCGAGACCTCGGTATGGTTCTTCCGCGCGGCGAGCAGCGCCGCCTCGTTCACGATGTTCTCGATGTCGGCCCCGGAGAGACCCGGCGTCCCCTTCGCGAGGATCTTGAGGTCGACGTCGGCCGCGACCGGGATGTCCCGCACGTGGACCTCGAAGATTCCCTCGCGACCGCGAACGTCGGGTCGATCGACGACCACCTGACGGTCGAACCGGCCGGGCCTGAGGAGCGCGGGATCGAGCACGTCCGGGCGGTTGGTGGCGGCGATCAGGATGACGCCCTCGTTGGACTCGAAGCCGTCCATCTCCACCAGCAGCTGGTTCAGCGTCTGCTCGCGCTCGTCGTGCCCGCCGCCGAGACCGGCGCCGCGATGGCGTCCCACCGCGTCGATCTCGTCGATGAAGATGATGCATGGCGCGTGCGCCTTGCCCTGCTCGAAGAGATCCCTTACTCGGCTAGCTCCGACACCTACGAACATCTCCACGAAGTCCGAGCCGCTCATCGAGAAGAACGGGACCCCCGCCTCGCCGGCTATAGCGCGCGCGAGCAGCGTCTTGCCCGTGCCCGGAGGGCCGAGCAGCAGCACGCCCTTCGGGATCCGCCCGCCGAGGCGCTGGAACTTCTTGGGATCGCGCAGGAACTCGATGATCTCCTCGAGCTCCTCCTTGGCCTCGTCGGCGCCGGCCACGTCGTCGAACGTGACCTTGGGCGCGTCGGCGGACAGGAGCTTCGCCTTGGACTTGCCGAACGAGAACGCCTTCGATCCGCCGCCCTGGATCTGGCGGATGAAGAAGATCCACAGCCCGATGATCAGGATCCACGGCAGCCACGAGATGATCTGCGTGAACCAGTTGATCGGTGGCTCGCGCGCCTCCACCGACACGCCGCGCTCCTGCATGGCGCGGACGAGGTCCGGATCCTCGAACGGAAGCACGGTGTGGAACTCGTCATAGGTCCGGACGCCCTGCTGCGTGGCCGTCTTGGCCGGCTCCTCCAGCTTGCCGCGGATCTGACGCTCGGTGATTGTGACCGAGGCCACGTTCTCGGCGTCGAGCTGATCGACGAACTCCGAGTACTTGATGTCGACCGCCGCCTGCTCCTTCGGCATGAACAGCTGGTAGATCGTCAGCGGCAGCAGGATGATGAGGAGCCACAGCGCGAGGCTCTTGGAAAGGCCGGAGAAGCGGGGCCGGTTGGGCGAGGGACGACGAGAGCCTCCCGCGCGCCGCGGGGTGCGGGGGCGGTTGCGTGGTTCGGTCATGGCGGGTCCAGCGGACTCCTTCCCTGTCGCGACGGGCTTCGGGCCGACTCGTCCGGCTGGAACACCGCGATATGCGGAAGGTTCCGGAAGCGCTCGTCGTAGTCCAGTCCGTACCCCACCACGAAAACGTCTTCGATGGCGAAGCCAATATAGCGCACCGCGAAGGGGTGAGCGAGCCGCTTCTCCTTATATAGGAGCGCGCACAGCGCGAGGCTGGCCGGGCCCTGGGCCTCCAGTGCCTTCCAGATCTCGATCAGCGTGAGCCCCGTGTCCACGATGTCCTCGATGACGAGGACGTCGCGGCCGGCGATGTCGAGTCCGTCGATCCACGAGAGCTTGACCTCCCCCGATGACGAGGTGCCCGCGTAGGATCGGGCGCGCACGAACTCCACCGTGACCGGTAGGTCGATCGCGCGCGAGAGATCCGCCGTGAAGTAGATGCCGCCCTTGAGCAGGCACAGCAGCACGAGGTCGCGATCCGCGTAGTCGCGCGCTATCTCGGCGCCCAGCTCCTGCACCCGTGCGCGCAGCGTCTCGGCGTCGATTAGCGTGCGCTCCAGGCGGCCACTCGGATGCTCGGATCGACGCTCCATCGATGAGGCGGTCTTCATTCGGCTGACTCCTCTCCGTCTTCGGTCTTGGTGTCCGGGGCGCGCCACACGACGATCGCCGGTCCGCGCCGCCGGATCTCGCCCCCGCCGGGCACGGGAACACGGCCGCCACGGCCGCCGCGCAGGAACTTCACCACGCCTTCGATCCATGCCGCACTCGGCGGCGTGGCCCCTTCGTCGCCGGTCCAGCTCCACATCGTGACCACCGCGCGGCCGAGGTGGGCCTCCGTCGCATGCATCAGGGTATCGGCGTCTAGGGTCCATTCCCGGTCGTCGCGGGAGGTGGTCGCGCGCTCGAGCAGCGCGTCGGTCTCGGCCCGGAGCCACGCGGCGTCCACGGACGCGAGGTCCGACAGACGAACGACCGCGGCGTCGATCCGCGGGTTGAGCTCGCGCAGCAGCGGCAGCAGCTCGTTCCTGAGCCGACTGCGAGGATAGCGCGCGTCGACGTTCGACGGATCTTCGCGAAAGGGCACGCCCGCGCGCCCGGCCCACTCAGAGATCGCGCTCCGCGAGAACGGCAGGAGCGGCCGGATCACGGGCGTGCCGCGCCATTCGTCGATGGCCCGCGGACCGCCGAGGCCGTCCACGCTGGTGCCGCGCGCGACTCTCAGCAGCACGGTCTCCACGCGGTCGTCCCGCTGGTGCGCGGTCGCGATCGCCCAGGCGTCCTCGTCGGCGGCGATCTCGCGCAGGAACTCGTAGCGGAGCTCGCGCGCGGCCGTCATCGGTCCACGGCCACCCTCCCGCGCGCGTGCCGGAGCGTCCCCCGCCCCCCGCACCACCCGCGTCCCCCACACCGCGCCGACGGCCTCGACGAAACGCCCGTCCTCCGCCCCCTCCGGCCCGCGTACGCCGTGGTCGAAATGGGCGGCCACGACCTCGAGCTCGGCGCCGCCGGCACGCTCCCGCCCGAGCAGGGCCAGCAGCGTCATGGAATCGATCCCGCCCGACACTCCGACGACGAGCCGCCCCCCTTCAGCGGGTGCGAAATGGCGCGACCAGTGCTCGCGGAATGCTTGCGGCAAATCGACGACAGGACGCGACGGGCGACTCATGACGCAACCGTGCAAGATAAGAGCCCAGAATGATCAAAACGGCCCAGATGCAAGGCGGGCGACGAGTGGATTCCGAGGCGTACGACTGTACGCCGCAGGAAGACACGAGGAGCCCAACGCAGCAGATGGGCCGTTTTCATCATTCTGGTGGCGGCGGCAGGATTTGAACCTGCGACCCAGGGCTTATGAGTCCCTTGCTCTACCAGGCTGAGCTACGCCGCCCACGGCCTTGCCCTAGAGAGTCGCCCAAAATGGCGCGAACGAGAGAAAGTGAAAAGAGAAAGGGGTCGGCTCGAACTCGTCGGCCAACCCCTCTCGGACTTGGTAGCGGGGGCGGGATTTGAACCCGCGACCTTTGGGTTATGAGCCCAACGAGCTACCAGACTGCTCCACCCCGCGATGTGGAGGAGAAAATAGCGTCTCCTCGCGGGGTGTCAAGGCGTCGAGAGGGGCGCCAGAGGGGCGGCGGCGGCCCGCATCGAGTCCGCCGCTGCGGCCTCCTGCCGGGCCGCGCGAGCGGCCAGGGACTCGGCCACCGTCTCACGGATCCCTTCCGGCACGGGAACGATCCGGTACACCATGTCCCCCGGCCGGACCATGCCCTTCTCCCGCGCCAGCCGCTCGAGGGCGTAGTCGTCGTCGGAGAGGCGCTGACGCTCTCCCAGGAGCTCCCGGTTCTCGCGCTTGAGCTCCGCCATCCGTTCCTCCGTCTGCCCACGCTCGACCCGCAGCATGAACAGGTGCCACGGCCGGTGGTCTCCGACGAAGAACCCGTACCCCACGAGCGCGGCCACGAGGGCCAGGAAGAGCGCCTTCTGGCGCCGCCGCTCCCGGCGGTCCGCGAGCCGCTTCCGCGTCACGCCCGCCCCGCGAACGCGCCGCGACCCGCGTAGCTGGCGCGCTCCCCGAGTCGCTCCTCGATCCGGAGCAGCCGGTTGTACTTCGCCGTCCGCTCGCCGCGCGCCGGGGCGCCCGTCTTGATCTGGCCCGCGTCGGTGGCGACCGCGAGATCGGCGATGAACGTGTCCTCCGTCTCCCCCGAGCGGTGCGAGATCACCTGCGCATACCCGGCCTTCCGCGCGACGTCGATGGCGGCCAGGGTCTCGCTCACGGTCCCGATCTGGTTGAGCTTGATCAGGATCGCGTTCGCCGCATCCGCCTGGATGCCGCGCTCGAGCCGCTCGGGGTTGGTGACGAACAGGTCGTCGCCGACCAGCTGCACCTTTCCGCCTAGCCGCTTCGTCAGCGCGACCCATCCTTCCCAGTCGTCCTCGCCGAGGCCGTCTTCGATCGAGACGATCGGGTAGCGCTCGACCAGACGCTCATAGTCGTCGATCAGATCGTCGGCGGTCATGGAATCGGACCCCCGCTTCTTCCAGCGGTACTGCCCCTCATCGAAGAGCTCGGTCGCGGCGACGTCGAGCGCGAGCGCGACGTCCTCGCCGGGCTCGTATCCGGCCGCCTCGATCGCCTCGATCAGCGCATCGAGCGCCGCCTCGTTGGAATCGAGGTCGGGTGCGAAGCCGCCCTCGTCGCCGATAGCCGTCGAGAGCCCGCGTTTCGTCAGCACGCGCTTCAGCGCCGCGTAGACCTCGGCGCCGGCGCGCAGCGCCTCGGCGAACGTCGGCGCCGACAGCGGCGCGACCATGAACTCCTGGATGTCGACCGTGTTGTCTGCGTGCGCGCCGCCGTTGAGGATGTTGAGGAGCGGCACGGGCAGGAGCTCGCCTTCGCCCAGCGAGCGGAAGAGCGGCTCGCCGGCGGACTCCGCAGCCGCCACCGCCGCAGCCATCGAAACCGCGAGCAGGGCGTTGGCGCCGAGCTTCGACTTGCCGCGAGTGCCGTCGAGCTCGACGAGCCGCGCGTCGAGCCCGTCCTGGTCGGCCACATCCATGCCGGCCACGGCCGGCGCGACCCTGGTGCGCACGTTCTCGATCGCGCGCGTGACGCCCGCCCCGGCGAAACGCGACTCATCCCCGTCCCGTAGCTCGAGCGCCTCGTGCTCCCCGGTCGACGCGCCGGAGGGGACGATCGCCCGGCCGCACGCGCCGTCGTCGGTATGGCACTCGACCTCCACGGTCGGGCGCCCGCGGGAGTCGAGAACCTCACGGGCCACGAGGCGGGCGATCCTGGACAAGGAGGCGCTCCCGATCGAGGTGGAACCGGAGCCGCCGATGGGCGGCTGTTCACGAGCGATGTCGATGCGGATGGGTGGAGAAATCCTACCGGGGCGCCGTTGTCCGCGCAACCGCGTTCAGCGGAAGTGATCCCAACCGCCGCGCGCGATCGGCTCCTCGCCTCCTTCGTCGCGCCCGACGACCCCGTGGCCTTCTTCGACGCTCCCGATCCGCGTCAGCGGGATCCCGAAACGCGACTCGAACTCCCCGACGTGCGGATCGATCGCGCCGGCCGGTGCGCAGGCGGCGATCTCGAACTCCTCGCCGCCGTGGAGCGCCCAGAACCCCGCGTCGGCTCCGATACGCGTCGCCGCGTCGAGCGCGTCCGCGTGGACGGGGAGCCTGTCCGGCTCGATCGCGATCCGCACGCTGCTGCGGTCGGCGATGTGCGCGAGATCTCCGGAGATCCCGTCGGAGACGTCGATCAGCGCATGGAGTGAAGCGCGCTCGGCTAGCCAGGCGATCTCCGCGAGGCGGGGCTCGGGACGGGCGAGCCGCTCGACGGCGGGATGCGCGCGCGCGGCGGCGAGGCGATCCGGCTCCCCCCCAGCCCGGGCGAGGAGCTCGATCGCCGCCGCCGGAGCGCCGAGCGCACCGGTCACCCACACATGGTCGCCCGGCTTGGCGCCCGCGCGACCGGGCGGAGCGCCGCGCGGGCAGCGCCCGAGCGCGGTCACTGTCAGGCAGAGCGGTCCGTCGGAGCGCGACAGGTCGCCGCCCAGGACGGGGCAGCCGGTCCGGCCCGCGAGATCCCGGAGTCCCCCGTACACCCCCTCCATTCGTGCCTCGAAGGCCGCCGGGGATCCGGCCGCCGTCACCAGCGCCCCGATCGGCTCGGCGATGGCGGCCGCGAGATCGCTCAAGCTCGCGGCGAGCGCGCGATGCCCGACTGCTTCGGGGTCGAGCCAGTCGAACCGGAAGTGAACGCCCTCGACCAGCGAATCGGCCGTCCACGCCCAGGTCTCGCCCGCCGGCCCATCGATCACCGCCACGTCGTCGCCCGCGGCGACCCGCCCGCCGGCGCGCGCGGCCGGCCCCAGAACCTCGAGCAGCCGCTCGATCCACGCGAACTCGCCGCGCTGCGTCACCGCCGGTGGCGGACGTCGACGGCGAGGCGCGGCGGGGCGTCGAGTCGTGTAAGGCGGAAGGGCTCGGGGGACCGGACGGCGAGCACCCACGACACGACCGCCTCGAAGTCGCAGGTCTGGACGATCTCGAGGACGACCGGCAGTCCGGTCGCGCGGCGGTGCTCCGCCAGCGTCGCGCGACCCGCATCGGTGTGGGCGTTCGCCGGCGACATGCGGACCTCGAGCCAGGCGTCTCCCGGCAGCGCGACCGGCTCGCCCGAGCCGCACGCGCGGACGGGCTCGTCCACGTACTCGACGTGCGCGCCCGGCAGCGCTCCCTCGAGCTCCCAGACGACCCGGTCGAACCCCTCGTTGGGCGCGGCGCGCACCGAGACGAGTGTCGAAATGCCGCCTTCCGGCCGCATGTCGACGACACCGGAGGTCCACGACGCCGCCGCGGGCGTCTCCGCGGAGACGGCGGCGGAGTCCGCCCCGGCGAGCGCGTCGCGGCGGGGCGGCGGGGCGGTGTCCGGTGTACACGCTGCCAGGAGCCC
>DATFFS010000046.1:0-13901 GCA_035249945.1 Gemmatimonadota bacterium | reverse complement strand
GCCGAACGCCTCGGCGAAGAAGTACGCCGCGTAGATCTCCACGAAGCCGCCCGCCGGCAGCGGGAACTGGCCCGACGAGGCCATCCCGCGGACGTCCTGCGGGATCACGTCGAAGACCACGAAGTCCGGGTCGCCCGTCATCCCCTGGTACCACTCCTGACGGGAGCTGGGGTCGGGACGGGTACCGCCGTTGGTGAACACCGTGAAGTTCTGCAAGCCCACTTCCTCGCCCGTCTCGGGATCTTCCGGCGTCTTGAGATACGAGACGCCGCCGAAGCCCGGTGGCTGGAACTGGAAGGCCGGCTCGTCGAAGTCGGAGTCCCACCACACCATCGTGTTGACCGGCGCCGGCAGGAACCCGATCTGGTCGTCGCCCGCGTCCCCGAGGTCGGGGTCGATGGCGATCGCCACCACCGTGTCCAGGAAGTCATACCCGTTGTGGATGTTGTTCCCCGGCGTGTTCAGCGGCGTGACGAAGTTCGAGCGGTTGAAGATCCGCATCGCCACGAAGAAGAAGTCCTGCACCGCCGGGATCGAGAACGCGAAGTACGTCTGGTTCGTCTCCGCGCCCAGGCGCGTGCCGGCGCACGACGAGCAGGTCGCCCCGTCCACGTCGTTGGCCGCGAAGCACGTCGTCAGATCCGCGAACCCTGGGAACGGCTGGCCCGCGAACGGGGCCAGGGACGGGAACAGGCTGATCCGGAACTCGTCCACCGTGCAGACCAGCGGGAAGTTCGCGAAATCCGCCGGGTCGGTGCTGAGCCAGAACACGCCCAGGTCACTACCCGGCAGGGTCGCCCCGCTGCGCGTCTGGAACGGCTCCAGACGGCCCGGTCGGAGCTCCGAGAACGGGCCTCCGATCATCACCAGCGTGTCCAGACCGCCGCCCGGCAGCGTGACCGTGGCGCCGATGTTCACACCCGAGCTGAAGATGTACTGGTCGGTGATGGCTCTCCAGGCGCCACCGCCCGACACCGACGAGCTCGCCGCGCCGATCTCGGCCTTGTCCGTCAATGACATCAGCACCCGGTTCACGTCCATCAAGAACCCGAGCGGTATCGTCGACGGAGCCAGGCCCCGGCCACCGGAACGCGCCGGACGATCCTTGGGGAGATCGCCCGCCGCCCCGGCCACCAGGCCCAGGACAAGAACGACGCCCAGGAAGCCCGCGAACCAGCGGCGGGACCTTCTGGCATCGAACCAGGAATCCAATCGCATACTGCCTCCTGTCAATCGCAGTCGGAGGAGGCAGGGTCCCTAAGCATCGGGGACCCTGCTCCTCGAAACAGTCGCGGAAGGAACTAGAACCGAATCTCCGCTCCGAGACGGATCTGCCGCGGCGCTCCATAGTGGAGCGCCGAGTTGTTCACCGCGATGTTGCCGCGGAAGAACGTCTCCTGGCTCTCGGCCAGGGTGATCGTCCCGTCGCCGTCCAGATCCTGGAGCGAGAGCTCGTCCTGCCACTCGGGCAGCACGTCGCTCACTTCCAGCGGGAAGCCGGCCGTCGCGCCCTCCACCAGGAAGTTGCCCGGGATCTGCGGGTTGCGGCTGTCCTCGAACTCCGTCCCGCCCACGTCCGGAAGGCCCGTGATCGCGTTGACCGCGATGACGTTGGTTTGGTTCAGGAAGTTCTGGACCAGGCCGAAGACGCTCAGGTCGACTCCGCCGACGTTGAAGCCCTTCTGGAGCCGGATGTCACCCGAGTGGAACCAGGGCAGACGGCTGTTTCCGAAGTCCTCTACCGGGAAGCCCTGACCGTCGGGGTCGGTCCGCGTGAACGGCGTGCCCGACTGCGCGTTGTAGGTCAGGAACGCGCCGGTGTTCTTGAACACCGTCCCCAGCGTCGTGCCCTCCCGGAAGTCCTCCGGGAACTGCAGCGTGAACTGCCAGTTGACGTTGTGCAGACGGTCGAAGTCCTCCGGCTGCAGCTGCGTCGGCGGCGTCAACAGCACGCCCTGGCCCTCCAGCGGGTCGAACAGACGGCCGAACCCGCCCGTGCCCGCCCAGTCCAGCGGCGAGGACGAGGTGCCGCGCGCCCACTGCAGCGACCACGCCAGGCTCGTCGACCAGTAGTTCGAGTATCGCTTGTTCAGCGTGAGGTCGAATCCCTTGACGTTCCCGTTGTCGCCATTGACGAACACGCGCCGCTCGTCGAGCTCAGGGTGGATCGAGCGGGCCTGGAAGACGTCCAGACGGATGGCACCCTTGCGGTCGCGGTTGTACCCCACCACGTCCAGCACCAGGTTGTCGTTCAGCAGGTGCGTGATGCCCGCTTCGAACGCCGTCGTCTCGATGAAGTCGAGGTTCGGGTTGCCGTACTGGATGTTGTTGTTGCCACCTGAGGCCTGGATGTCCGTCAGGTAGCTCGAGAAGAAGTGCTGCAGCTGCGGCAGCTGGTAGAACTTCCCGTAGCTGAGCCGCACCTGGGTGGCGTCGGTGATCGGATGCGCCACGCCGAGTCGCGGAGCGAGCTCGTCTTTCGTCGTCGATTCCTCCACCTCCGCCTCGCGGCACTGCGTCGGGCCGAGCGTGGTGATCGAGCAGTCCACGAAGCCCGGCAGCGCCGGGAACACCGTGTTCGGGTCCCAGTGATCCCATCGCAGGCCCAGGTCGATCACCAGGTCGCCATAATCGAGGCGGTCCTGGACGTACGCCGCGCCGAGCATCGGATCCACGTCCCACACGTCGGCGAACACGTTATCGTCTACGTGGGGCCCGATGTGAGTCAGGTTGATCCAATTCCATTCCACCCCGACCTTGCCGCGGTGCACACGGTTGAGCTGCGAGTCGAGATCCACGCGGATCCCGTAACGCCGCTCGTCCTGCTTCCCGAAGATCGACGTGAAGCCTGGATTCGTGGAAAACAGGTTCCGCTGACCGAATACCGGATCCGGGTTCGTCGTCCCCCGGCTCGGGAGGTTGAACGTGGTGTTGGTCAGCGAGTCCTCGAAGAAGAACTCCACATCCCCGATCCGGTAGTTGAGGAAGTCCTCCTCGAACGCGTCCTCGTCCACGGTGCAGGCCGCGCCGCAGGCGTCCCCGAAATGCTCCCGCAGGACCTCTGACATGGCGACCGTCTTAGGGGTGCCGGCGAAGAGCTTCGACAGGTGGTACTGACCGCGGACCTGCAGGTTCAGGTTCCGCTCACCGGTCTGGAACAACTGCTGGTCGTAGCCCAGGATGAAGTCGTTCGTGGTCCTCCGGCTCGCCGTCCACGATAGCGACTGGTCGAGCCCGATCGGCGTGCCGACTTGCGAGACCGGAGCCTGATAGTTCTCGAACTGATCGCGCGAGTACAGGTACGTGCCGGTCAGCTTTGCGTCGAACGGCAGGAACGCCGACAGCTTGGCCTGGCCCAGCGTGCGGTCGCCGCGGTTGCCCGGCAGGATCTCCTCGGTCGAGCCCGAATTGTCCAGCTGATCGCCGTTCGCCGGGTTGAAGCCCGCCGACGCCGGGAAGAAGTCCTTGGCGCCCGTCGCCTCGAACGAGCCGTAGGCCGTCAGCAGGTCGGGGATGATCGGCCCGCCGAACGAGGCCTGCAGGTTGTTGAACCCGTAGCTCTGCTCGATCGCGTCCGAGAGCTCGTCGGTCGTGAAGCGCACGTTGCCGTGGTACTCACGGCCGCCCTCGCGCGTCACGATGTTGATGATGCCCGACTGCGCGTGGCCGAACTCGGCGCTGAAGCCGCCGGTGATCACGTCGATCTCTTCGACCGCATAGTTCGACAGCTCCACCGCATTGAGCTGGGTGTCGAGATCGGTGATCAACGCGCCATCCACGTACGTCGCCGACTCGGTGTTCCGGCCGCCGCGCACGATGAAGCCGCTATTCAGCTCATCCTCGTAGATCCCAGCGCCTAATGCGATCACGGCCTCGATGTCTTCGACCGGGAGGTTCCGGGCCTCCTCGCCCGTGAAGCGCGTCTTCGAGATCGTGTTGTCGCGCACGACCAGCGGCTCACGCTCGATCGTCGCCACGAGCCCTTCGACCTGCACCACGTCGCTCGACAGCTGGAAGTCGACCGTCATCGTCTGGCCGGCCAGGATCCGCTGCTCGTTGGTCAGCGTCTGATAGCCCAGGTACTGGGCCGTCAGCTGCTCAAGGCCGACCGGGACGTTGTTGATGAAGTAGTAGCCGTCTTCGTTCGTCACGTTGCCGAGGTTGGTTCCCTCGACCACGACCTGCGCCCCGACCAGGGGCTGGCCGGTGTCGAGGTCGGTTACCGTGCCGATCACCTTGCCGGTGACCTGGGCGAACGCCGCCGTCCCGCTCAAGGCGAGGACCGCGAACACCCCCAGGGCAAGGACCGACACTCGGGCTGTAAAGCCTCTCGCACCAGTCTCTCGCATTCTCTTCTCCTTCGATGCGTGGATCCCGGCGCTGGATCTCTCCCGCGCCGGGCGGTAGGGCTGGCGTCTTCGCAGGTTTTCCCTGCGCTACCATCATGGCAGGAGAGGCTTGCGCTTACGAGCGATTTGCAGCGAGGCGCCGTGCGGTGCAGCGAAGCGTCCGCCCGATGAAGCGGAGACTACCGGGACGGCTCTTCGACGGAGCGCATACCCCGAAAGAATTTCCGTTGCAGCCAGCCGCTGCCTTGGAGCAGCGAAGCGCTCGGGCAAGCAGCGAACGCCTTCCAGGAGCCTGCCTCGCACAACGGGAACGAGTGGGCCTGCAACCTCCGGGGGCTGGAACCCGTCCTATTAAGCATGGAATCGCCTTCATTTGAATAAACGAGCGCTCGCCAGTGTCGTTTATCCAGCACACGGAGAGCCGCCCGTATCGTCCTCCAGCGCGCGGAGCCTATACATGGAACAAATCCGTACGATCATCGTCGATGACGAGCCCCTCGGTCGGTCCCGCCTCGCTTCGTTACTCCAGGAAGAAGACGACATCGAAATCGTCGCCCAGTGTGGCGACGGAGCCGAAGCCCTCGCCGCTATCGGTGAGCTGCATCCGGATCTGTTGTTTCTCGATGTTCAGATTCCAGAGCTGACCGGGTTCGAGCTGCTGGCCGCGCTCGATCGGCTCGATCCTCCGGTGGTGATCTTCGTCACGGCTCACGACGAGTTCGCGCTGCGCGCATTCGACGTGCACGCCCTCGACTATCTCCTCAAGCCCTTCGACGACGAGCGCTTCCATCGAGCGCTCGATCGCGCACGGTCTCATCTCGAAGATCAGGATGCCGCGGCAGTGCGGAACCGATTGATGGACTTTCTCGGGGAGACGATTGGGATGACGGCGAATAAACGGGGCGGCGATCCGGCGCGGCGCAACCTTACACGTATTGTCGTCAAGGATGGCGACAGGATTCTGTTCCTCAAGGTCGATGACATCGACTGGATCGAAGCCGCCGACTATTACGCCAAGATCCACGCCAAGGGCGCGACGTATATCATCCGGGAAACGCTGGCCAATCTCGAGCAGCAACTCGACCCCGAGCGCTTCGTGCGCATCCACCGCTCGACGATCGTGAACCTAGATCGGGTACAGGAGATGCAGCCATGGTTCCACGGGGCATTCGTCGTGTTCCTCGTCGATGGAACCGAGCTGCGGCTCAGCCGCTCCCGGCGGGAGCACCTCCAGAGCCGACTCCAGCAGACGTTCTAGACGCGACCGGTATTCGGCCCACGAGCTCGGGCACGACGGTGACCTCGATTGCCGGAACCAGCTCGCCAGCCAGGCGCACCATTCTGTCGAGCGGCATCGCCTGTCCCGTCATCCAGCATGCCGCGCTCTTCGCTCCGCCCAGCGCGGCGCGAGCGCCCTCCAGCGCCTCTCGACCCGCCTCCGCTTCGGCTGGGGACAAGGCATCGGCGCCGGCCATCAGCTCGATGCAGCGCTCCGGCAGGCCGTCGGCGAACGCGATGCGCGCGAACCGTGCCAGTCCGCGTGCCGTACCCCACAGGTAGCCGCCTTCACGATACATCTCCAGCGCCTGCGCGTAGAGGCCGCGCGCGACATCCGGCTCTGCGGGCTCCTTGATCTCTCCGACCCGCTCTATTGTCGCGGCGAGGTCGGCGGTGCGGTCGAGCCCCTCGAGCATTGCCGCTGCCTGCTCCAGCAGGTGCAGCGCCGCCTCGGTCTCCCCCTCCGCACGCGCTACGTCGGCCATCTCGCGCAGGACCGCCGCGGACTGAGCCTCCTGCCGGGACTTCCGCGCCCGTGTGAGCGCTTCGGCCAGCCACGACTTGGCCGCCCCCAGCCGGCCCTCGATCCGCGCCAGAGTGCCGAGGCCGAGTAGAGAGAACGCCGCGTTCAAGTCATCCCCCAGCTCGTTGGCAAGCTCCAGGCTCTCGGACAGGGACGCGCGCGCGTCCTCCACCAGCCCCGCCTCCCTCTGCGTCACGCCGAGGTTGTAGAGCGCCGCCACCAGCGCCTCTCGCTCGCCCATCGACTTCCGGCAGACCACGACCTCCGCGTGCAGCGCAATTGCCTCGTCCCAGAGGCCCTGGTACGAACGCAGGTGCGCGGCGGCGGCCAGCACCCGCACCCGCAGCGTCTCCGTCAGCTCCTCCTGCCGGACCAAGATGCGGTCCAGCCAGCCGCGGCCTTCGGCGAGGCGCCCGCGCACGCACCAGAAGTGCGCGACCGACGCCGCCATGCGCGCGGCGGCATCGGGATCCGGGCCGGCGAGCGACCAGCCCATGGCCGCGTCCAGGTTCTCGTGCTCCTCCGTCACCCGGGCGAACCACCCGACTTCACCCGGCGTGCAGTAGTGGGCCCGGCACCCCGCTTCGACCCATGCGGCGTAGTGGCGGGCGTGTGCCGCGCGCCAGACCTCCGCCCGGCCGCTGCGCTCGAGCGCCGCCGCGCCGTACTCGCGGATCGACTCCAGCATGCTGAAGCGACTCTCGCCGTCCGCCGATTCCGTCCGCCTGAGCAAACTCGTGTCGATCAGCGCGGTCACAAGATCGAGCGTGTTGCCCTCCGATCCCGCCACCGTCTCGATGACGCCTTCTATCGCTTTCAGGTCGCACCCGCCCGCGAAGACGGAGAGACCGAACAGCAGTTCGCGCTCCGCCGGGTCGAGCAGGTCGACGCTCCAGCGGATCGCGTCGTGGAGCGTCCGCTGGCGCTCGGGCAAGTCGCGCGGCCCGGCAGTCAGCAGCGGCAGCTGCTTCTCGAGCCGGCGCGCGAGCCTGGCGGACGACATGATCTTGGTCCTCGGCGCCGCCAGCTCGATCGCCAGGGGGAGTCCTTCCAGCCGGCGGCAGATCTCGATGACCGCGTCCGCGTTGGCGTCCGTCAACCGGAACGACGGCGACAGGGCGCGGACGCGATCGACGAACAGGGCCACCGCCTCGGAGTCGAAGGGGAGCTCCTGCCCCAGGCGCCGGGAAGGATCGGGGAGCGTGAGCGGCGGCACGTCGAGCTCCTGCTCGCCGCGCAGCTTGAGCGGCGAACGGCTGGTGACGAGCGCCGAGAGATCGGGACACTTGCGCAGGAGCCGCGCTACGAATGGAGCCGCGGCGACCAGGTGCTCGAAGTTGTCGAGGACCAGGAGCAGCCTCCGGCCCGACAGCCACGAGATCAGCCGCGCCTCTTCGAACCCCGCCGGCCGGGCCTCTAGTCCGACCGCCTCGGCTACCGCGTCGGGAAGCCGGGAAGGGTCGCGGACGCTCGCCAGCGAAGCCCACGCGATCCCGCCTTCGAACGCACTCTCCGCCGCCCGCGCCACCTCGATCGCCATGCGGGTCTTCCCGACCCCACCCGTGCCGGTCATCGTCAGCAGCCGGGCCCCCGATTCCACGTGGCGCAACGCTTCGGCGATCCAGTGTCGGCGGCCGATCAGCGCGCCGGGCATGGTGGGGGGCGGCAGCATCCGGGTGGACCAGCCGCGCTCGGCCTCCGCCTGGAGCTCGCGCGCCAGGGTCTCGAGTGTCTCCGACCCGGGGTATCCGCTCTGCGCCACGAATGCGCGGTAGGACTCGAGCGCGCTCTCGCGCCTCCCCGCCTCGTTCAGCAGGGCCATCTGCGCCAGCAGCGCGCCTTCGTCGGCCGGCTGGACCGCGCGCCTCGCCGTGGCCCAGCGGATGGCCGATTCGACGTCCCCGCGTGCATGCGCGGACTCCGCCAGCAGGCGGTTCGCTTCTCCGGCGAGCTCCTGCAGGCGGAATCGCTCGCGCTCCAGCCAGAACTCGAACTCGTTCCCGGCGCCGCTCGGGTGGAATCCCTCGAGGAGATTCCCGCGATACAACTCGGCCACCCGTGTCAGGTCCCCTCTCGCCCATGCCCGATCGAGCTCGTCGACGTCGCACCACAGTCGCGAGTCGTCGATCGCGATCTCCTCGCCGCGAATGATGAACAGCGATTCGTCGAGGTGGCTGCGCAGATAGTAGAGGGACTGCCGCAGCGCGTGGCGGGCGTGGGACTCGTCCCGCTCGGGCCAGAGGAGCGCGACGAGGGTGTCGCGGCGGCAGCTCCGATGCGGGCCCAGGGCCAGAAACGCGAACAGAGATAGCCGTTTCGGCTGGGCGGTAACGTTCGCGGCCTCGACGCCGCTCACGCGCAGCTCGATCGACCCCAGCGCGCGGAACTCCACAGGTCGCTCCACCGACAGCGATCCTTTCCCGGATGACGATCAGGATACGATCGGGTGACTCGCTCGCGAGATCGATTCTAGGCCCACGCTCGGACTGCAACGGCGTCCGAGCTCGCCACAGAGCCTGGAACGAGGAGGTCTACGATGCGAGCGGCTTCCCTGCGGTACGTCTGCGCCTGTATCCTAACGCTTCTGTCCGTCGCCTGCAGCGCGGCGGACCCGGTCGGTCCCGCAACCGCCGAGCGGAAGCCTGCTCCGGCGGGTGACCCCTGCGACCCCATCCTCTCGCCCTGCTAGGGATGGGGGCCGGGGGTCCACGCGCGCCGCCGCGCAACCGGCGGCGAGGGTCAATCCACGCGCGCGCGTCAGTCCACGAGCGCGAGCACTTGCCCGACGACCGCGCTCCAGAACGCCTGGTCGGCGTCGTATCTGCGGTCCCGCAGCACGATTACCCGCGTGCGGTCGCGGAGGAACACGTCGTCCCCGCGCAGGAAGACAGATCCCGGCTGGCCGATGCCGAACCCCTTGTCCAGGCACCATGCGAGGCCGAACACGGGATGCCCGGCGCCGCTGCGGCAGAAGCTGGGTCCCCGGTCGCTGCGGATTGGATACCAGGCGAAGTCGTCGTCGTGCAGCACGATGGTGCGGCCGCCGCTACGCAGGACGAACCGGTCCCGGTCCCGGCCGCGGTCGGAGCTCCAGATCCTCAACCAATCGCGGTCCCGGTCCCTGTCGCGGTCGCGCTCTACCCGGATGCGGTCGCGGTCCCGCTCCCGCACGCGGATGCGGTCGCCATCATCGTCGTCGCGCTCGATGACCACGACACGTCGGTTCTCGTGCTTGTTCTTTTGCTTGTCGTGGCCTCTGGCGTTGCCGCGCCCCTGCGCCCAGGCGACGGCCGGAAGCGCGAGGGCAAGCGCCAACGCAAGCGGAAGGATCCTGCGGGCGTCGATCGTCATGGGGTTCACCTCCGGGTGGCGCGGCCCCCGGAACTTCTCTCACTCGAGAGGTACCCCGGGCGGTCGGGGCGAGGTTCCACCCCGGAACGCGTAACCCCCTATCGCCCGGCCTCGCGCGCCCGCTCCACCGCCTCGTCGAGGTCGGCGAGCTCGCGCTCATCGAGTCCGGCCGCCTCCCGCGCCTCGTCGATCGCCGCGACCGCGGCCAGCCAGTGCAGCACCATAGCTCGGAGGCGTCGCTCGAGAGAGGCGAGACGACGGCAGGCGGTCGGCGGAAAGCGGACCATGGGACAAAGGTACCGTCGCCGATCTCTACTGTGCTAGTTTTCTAGCATAACCGTGGTCGCGTCCAGCTCGATGGGGAGCAACGGCAGGCGCCGACATCCAGGTCCGGCTCGACGAACCCGGGCTCGAAACGGCGAGCCGCGATGTCGCGCGGCCAGCGCCGGCGCTTTATCGTGGTGCGCCATGCGAAGCGTCATCCTGGCGACGTCGCGGAGCTTCCCCCTGACACCTTCCGACGCCGCGCTCGGCGACGAGCTCGAGAGGCGCGGCGTGCGGGTAGCGTCCGCGCCATGGGAAACGATCTCCCCTGCACCATCGAACGGGGACGTCGTCGTCCTGCGATCTACCTGGGACTATCACCGCCGACCGGCGGAGTTCCGCCGCTGGGTCGAGGCCTGGGACCGGGAGCCGGCGACCCTCTGGAACCCGCCCGCGAGCGTGCTCTGGAACATGGACAAGATCTACCTGCGCGAGCTCGCGGACCTCGGTGTTCGGATTCCGGCAACCCACTGGTTCGAGCCCGGGCAGCCGCCGGACGTGCAGGGCTTCTTCGCCGAGACAGGCGCCAGCGTGGCGGTCGTCAAGCCGCGCATCTCGGCCACCGCCTGGGGAACGCGCATCGTGCGAGTCGGCGAGGAGCTCTCCGAAACGGACCTCGCTCCGCTTCTCGCTTCCGGATCGCTGATCCAGGCGTTCGTCCCGGAGATCCACACCGCCGGCGAGCTGTCGCTCGTCTTCTTCGCCCGCCGGTTCAGCCACGCCTTCCTCAAGCGGGCGGTCCCGGGAGAGTTCCGGGTGCAGGTCGAGTTCGGAGGGAGTGAGACCCCGGCAACCGCGGCGGACGCCGCGCACGCGTTCGCCGAATCCGTCCTGCGGGCGGCAGCACATCCCTGGCTCTACGCGCGCGTCGACGTCGTGGAGACGTCCCTGGGACCCGTCCTCATGGAGCTCGAGCTGATCGAGCCGGCCCTCGCGCTGGACATCACCCCGGGTGCGGCGGCACGCTTCGCCGAGGCGATCCTGTCGAGCGCCACCGCCGAGGGGCCATGCCGCTTCCCAACCTGATCATCATCGGAGCCATGAAGTGCGGGACGACGAGTCTCCATTTCCAGCTGCGTCACCACCCCCAGATCGCGATGTCGCGCAGCAAGGAGCTCAACTTCTTCGTGGAGAGCCGCAACTGGAGGCGGGGGGTGGAGTGGTACGCCGCCCGGTTTTCGTCCGGGACGGCGATCCGCGGCGAGAGCTCGCCGGGCTATAGTAACGCCGCCAGGTTCCCCGGCGTCCCGGGCCGGATGCACTCGGTCCTTCCCGACGCCCGACTGGTGTACATGGTGCGCGACCCGATCGAGCGCCTGATCTCTCAGTGGGTCCACACCATCGCGGAGGGCACCGAGCGGCGGCCGCTCGCGGATGCGGCGGCGGACGAGCTGTACATCGACGGCAGCCGCTACTGGCGCCAGATATCGGCCTACCTCGAGCACTACTCGCCGTCCCGAATCCTCGTCGTCGCGATGGAGGACCTGTCCCGCGACCAGCCTTCGACCGTCAGAAGAGTGCTCGAGTTCCTCGACGTCGATCCAGACGTGCCGCTGCCGGACCTGCGGAAGCATCGAAGCGATCGAAAGCGCCTCCGGACCTCCGCCGGCGAATGGCTCTATCGATCCGCGCTCGAGCGGGTAGTGAACGCACTGCCGCAGTGGGCGCGATGGCGAGTGATGCGGGACTTCTTCGGCTATTGGCCGCTCTCAAGGCCATTCCCGCGACCGCCCCTCTCCGCGCGCGACCGCGGCGCGCTCGCCGAGCGGCTTCGCGACGACGCCGCCCGGTTCCGCGCGTTCGCCGGGCGAGAGTTCGCCGACTGGAGCGTGTAGGCATGGAGCTGCCCGAGAAGCTGTACAAATACGTCCGCGGTGACGGGGTGCGGCTGCTCGAGGAGAAGCGGTTGCGCGTTCCTTCGCCGGCCGGGTTCAACGATCCCTTCGAAATCCTGCCGAGCCTCGAGACGCTCCTGCCCGAGGACCGCATTACCGCCCTGATCTCCGGCTGGCTGGACGATACCGGGCTGGAGGAGATCTACGCGGCGACCGCCAGGGACCGGGGCATCACGCCCGACGCGCTCCGAACGGAGCTGCCGCCGGAGGAGTTTCGGCGCCGGCTCGCCGAGGCCGGCTCGGGTGTCGCCATGGCCGACATGGCCCCCCACCTGTTGCGCGTCGTCCACGCCGCGGCGGCCGCCCGGGTGGGGATGCTCTGCTTCACCGAGACGCGGGACAGTCTCCTCATGTGGGGTCACTACGCCGACGGACATCGCGGGCTCGTCTACGGGTTCGACCCCCGGCATCCCTTCTTCGATCGCAGAATCGGCGGCGAGGACGGGATCCCATCGCTCCAACGCGTGGAATACAGCCGCCGGCGTCCGCACGTGACCGAGGCGGACACGCGCGCTCCCGAAGACGTGTTCGCCGAGCTCCTCGCGCACCGCTTCTTCTTCACCAAGAGCGACGACTGGTCGTACGAGTGTGAGTGGCGCTTCGTCCTGCCGCTCGACCCCGCGCGCAGCGAGGAAGGCGAGCAGTACCTGCCGCTGCCCGAGGGGCTCCTGACGACGGTGATCCTGGGCAGCCGCGTGGAGGAGGAGGACAGGGCTCGGGTGCTGGAGCTGCTGTCCGGCGAGGATCTCTTCCGCGAAGTCGAGATCCTCCAGGGCTCGATCAGCGACGACGAGTTCCGGATCGATCTCGCGCCCGCCAACATGCGATAGAGCCGCCGGCCATGAGCAAGGACCGACATGGAAAGGGCGGGAGATCGCTCCAGGGTACACGCTCCACGCTGGCGCTGACGGCCGTGCTCATGGCCTCCGTGGTAACCGGGTTGCTGGTCTTCGTGTGCATGGTGCTCCCCGAACGGGCACCAGCCTGGGACGAGGCCGCGCACGCCCTTCAAGGGGCTCTCATCGCGCACGACCTTCGTACGCTCGATCCGATGGGCTTCCTGTTCGACACCTACCGGCAGGTCTGGTGGCCGCCCCTGCACTCCTGGCTCCTCGGTGGCGCGTTCCTCGTCGCGGGCGAGAGCCTGGAGGTCGCCCGCGGGGTGAGCGTGCTCGCGCTCGTCCTGCTCGCCCCGACGCTCTTCCTGATCGGACGCACCGTCGAGCCCCGGCACGGCATCCTGGCCGGAAGCGTCGCCGCCGCGCTCGCGCTCACGTCGCCCGGACTGCTCCTCTTCGCCGCCCAGAGCATGCTCGAGCTTCCGGGCCTGCTGGCGATCGCCGCAACGATGCTGGCCTACTGTGCGCTGAAGCGGGATCCCGGCGCGCCCGCCCGCGCGCACGCGCTGCTCGGGGTGGGCACGGTCCTCGCGTACCTCGTCAAGACCAACTACGGGATCTTGCTCGTCCTCGCGATCGTCGTATCGAAGCTGCTCGCCGTCGACTTCCGGGTGCGCCGGCTGGCGACGAGGCAGAACCTCTATGCGGCTCTGCCGCTGGCGATCTTCTGCCTGGTGTGGTTCGCCTACCCGCCCAAGATCGTGTCCACGTGGAATGCGCTCGTGAACCAGCCCTCGCCAGGCGAGGTGCAGGAGCGTGCGGGGCTCTGGTTCTATCCCCGCGCGATCGCCGCCTTCTCCGGATCGTGGTGGATGTCCGCCCTCCTCTGGGGCGGCCTGGCGACGGCATGGAAGTCTCGGGACAAGCCCGGGGTGGTCTTCCTGGTGGTGCTTTCGGTGAGCTTGCTCGGGATCGGCACCATCCACCCCACGAAGGCCGCGCGCCACATCCTGCCGGTTCTCCCGGCGCTGTTCGTCCTGGCCGGCGTCGCCGCGGCTGAGCTGTGGGGGTGGCTTCGGACGCGCGGAAGGAGCATTCGAATCGCCGCCATCGGGCTGGTGGCCTGCCTCGCCGCGCTTCACTCCGCGACGCTCGCCCGCCGCGACTGGTTTCCGACGGAGTCCCGACATATGAATGACGTCCTGGCGTACGTGTCGGGGCTCAGCCATGAGAACGGGCCGGTGCTCGTGATCGGCACGATGGGGACCTCGCCAGCGCCTCCGGTGATCGACTGGCATCTGGCGGCCGTCGAGAACCTGCTGCCGGTGACGGCCGGGGGCGC
>DATFFS010000045.1:0-13000 GCA_035249945.1 Gemmatimonadota bacterium | reverse complement strand
CCGGGCCCACGCCAGCCCCGGCCCGTGAAACCCCCGCGCTCGCCCGCGGCCGCCCCCGTACCGCGCGTCGCCCACCACCGGATGCCCGGCATCGGCGAGGTGCACGCGGATCTGGTGCGTCCGGCCCGTCTCGAGACCGATTTCCAGCCACTCTGCGACGGCGTACCGCTCGAGCACCCGCCACCGGGTGACGGCTGCTCGCCCCCGGCGCGCACGAGTGGACATCCGCTGCCGGTCCCGGACGGACCGGCCGATCGGAGCGTCGAATGCGCCCTCGGCCGCACCCAGATGCCCCCAGGCGAAGGCCCAGTACGTCTTGTCGACCGTCCGCGCGGCGAACTGGGCGGAGAGCGCCAGGTGGGCCGCGTCGCTCTTCGCCACCAGCAGACACCCGGACGTGTCCTTGTCCAACCGATGCACGAGACCCGCCTTCCGCTGGTCGCCCACGCCGACGATCTCGGGCCGGTGGTAGAGGAGCGCGTTGACCAGCGTGTCGCCGTGGTGGCCGGGGCCGGGATGGACGACGAGACCTGCGGGCTTGTCGAGGACGAGCAGCGCTTCGTCCTCCCAGAGGATGGAAAGAGGGATGTCCGCGGGAATGAGGCTGGACTCGATCTTGGCTTCGACCTCCACCACGATCTCGGCCCCCGGTGCGACCGGCTCGCTCGCCCGGCGTACCACCACGCCGTCGATCAGCACTCCCCCTGCCTCGATCGCCCTCCGGATCCGCATCCGCGACAGCGGCGCGAGCCCGGCCAGGACCTTGTCGATCCGGCCCCCGGCGCTCGCGGGCACGCGCACCCGATACGTCTCGGCCCCGGCCCCGGCCCCGCCCCGCCTGTGTTCGCCTTCGTCTCCCGGAGCGGTCAATCCCTGAACAGATACGTCCAGGCGAGCAGGACGGCGCCGATCGTCACGGCGCTGTCGGCGACGTTGAAGATCGGCCAGAAGTGACCGGCGATGCCGACCTGGATGAAGTCCACGACCATCGACCAGCGGATGCGGTCGATGATGTTGCCGAGGGCACCACCCAGGATCAGCGCCAACGCCACCCGCTGGAGCCGCTCCCCGCGCGGCGAGGTCAGGAGCAAGTACAACACCAGCGCCGAGGCGATCGTGGCGAGGACCAGGAAGATCGCCGACGAGTTGGCGCCGAGAGACAGCCCGAACGCGGCGCCCTCGTTGTGGATGTACGTGAGCCGCACGACGTCCCCGATGACGGGGATCGTCTCGTTGAGCGACATGCTCGCCCGCACCCATGACTTCGTGACCTGGTCGAGCACGAGGACGGCGAGCGGCAGCACCGTCTCGTAGGACAGCGAGATGCGTCGCGGCGTGCTCAGGGTTTCAGATGCCCCTTCCATTCTCCTCTCGCGCTTTGCAGGTGACGCAGAGGGTCGCATACGGCAGCGCCTCCAGGCGCTCCCACGCGATCCGCTCGTTGCAGAGCTCGCAGTTCCCGAACCCTTGGGGCTCCTTGTACAGCCGCCGCAGCGCGCTGTCGATCTGGTACAGCTGTCGTCCCTCCTGCGAGGCGAACAGGAACGCCTTCTCCCGCTCCATGGCGTCGGTGCCCTGATCGGCCATGTGGAAGGAGTACGCGCTCAGGTCGCCCGACGCGGTACGGGTCGTGTCGTGGTAGTTCTCGTCGAAGAATCCGAGCTCCTTGAGCACTTGCTCCCGTTCCTCCAGCAGCCGGCGCTCGAGCAGCTCCACACGCTTCTTGTCCATTTCGTTTCCCTTCATCTCGGTTTCGGTGCCTGCGTTCGAATCTCGTTTCCGTACCGTCAATCGACGATCCCAGCACACTCCTCGCACAGGTCCGGATGCGAGACGTTCGCCCCCACGTCGGTGCGGAACCGCCAGCAGCGCTGGCACTTCCGGCCGTCGGCCGGCGACGCCCGGACCTGAAAATCGCTTTCTCCTTCCGCGGCTTCCCGCACTGCCACCCGGGAGACGATGAACACCTCCTCCAGCTCCTCGACCCGGCGCCCCAGGATCTCCCGCTCGCCATCGCTCGCGACCGCGATCTCGACCTGGGCCTCCAGGGACGACCCGATCTCCTTCTTCTCTCTCAGCTTCTCGAGCTCCGCCGTCACCGCCTGGCGGGCGCGCAGGAGAACGTCCCACTCGCGCTCGAGCTCGGCGTCCCGGTGCTCCGGACGCGCGGGCGCGAATTCCGCCAGGTGCACGCTCTCTTCCGCGGCGCTCCCCCGCTCGCCCCACGCCTCTTCGGCGGTGAACGAGAGGATAGGCGCCAGCAGCCGGATCAGCGAGTCCAGGACGAAGGCCAGCGCCGTCTGGGCGCTACGGCGCGCCTGGGAGCCCGCCGGCTGCGTGTACAGACGCACCTTGATGCCGTCGAGGTAGATCCCCGACAGCTCGACCGTGCAATAGTTGACCAGCCGCTGGTACGCCACGTGGAACTCGAACGCGGCATACGAGCGGAGCACGTCCTCGGCGGTGCGCTCCAGCTCGGACAGCGCCCAGCGATCGAAGGGCAGCAGCGACTCGACCGGAACGCCGTCCGCCTGGGGATCGAAGTCCGACAGGTTCCCGAGCAGGAAACGCAGGGTGTTGCGGATCCGGCGATACGCCTCGGACACCTGGTCGATCCCGTCCCAGCTGAACCTGCCGTCGCGGGTGAAGTCGTTGGCGGCGGTCCACAGGCGCAGGATGTCGGCGCCCCGCGCCTCCACCACCTCCGCCGGACCGATCACGTTGCCGAGCGACTTGTGCATGGCGCGGCCCTGGGCGTCGACCATCCAGCCGTGCGTCAAGACGTTCCTGTAGGGGGCCGCGTCGCGCGTGGCAACCGCGAGGATCAGCGAGGAGTTGAACCACCCGCGATGCTGGTCCGGCCCCTCCTTGTACATGTCGGCGGGCCAGGAGAGGTCGGCCCGGCCCTCGAGCACCGCCCGCTGCGACGATCCGGAGTCGAACCACACGTCGAGGATCTCGATCTCGCGCCGGAACGACCTGGCTTCGGGTCCGCAGCGCGGGCAGTGCGTCCCCTCCGGTACGATCTCGTCGACCCCCTCGGCGAACCAGGCGTCCGCGCCCCGCGCGCGCACGAGCGCCGCCACGTGACGAATGAGCCCGGCGTCCAGGATCGGCTCCTCGCATCTCCGGCAGTACACGGCCGGGATCCCGACCCCCCACGCGCGCTGGCGCGACAGGCACCAGTCCGGACGTTGCTCCACCATGGTCGAGATGCGGTTCACCGTCGATCCCGGGATCCAGCGCACCGTGGCGATCTCCTCCAGGGCCCGGCGGCGGAGGTTGCCGTGGTCGAGGGACAGGAACCACTGCACGGTGGCGCGGAAGATCACCGGGTTCTTGCAGCGCCAGCAGTGCGGATAGGAATGCACCACGTCATCGTGCGCGACCAGCAGCCCGCGCTCGTCGAGGTCTTCCATGATGCGGGGATTCGCGTCCCAGATGTGCATGCCAGCATACGTCGGAGTCGCCGCCAGGTAGACCCCGTCCGGTCCGACCGGATTGTAGATCTCGAGACCCTCGGCGCGGCCGACGGCGAAGTCCTCGGCCCCGTGCCCGGGCGCCGTGTGCACGACCCCGGTCCCTTCGCCGGTCGAGACGTGCTCGGCGAGATACAGCGGGCTGTCCCGGTCCTCGAGCGGATGGGTGAAGACCAGCCCCACCAGCTCCCGCCCCTCCAGGGTGCGGACGACGCGCGCCCCCGGGAACAGCTTCGACAGCTCCTCGTGCCGATCGGCGGCGTACAGCAGCCGGCCGCGCTCGGTGTCCACCACCGCGTACCGGACCTCGGGATGGACCACGACCGCGCGGTTGGCGGGCAGCGTCCACGGCGTCGTGGTCCAGATCAGCACCCCCGGCGACTTCGCGTCGGCGCCGAAGACTCCGTTGGGGTCCGTCCGCAGCTCGAACTTGACGGTGATCGAGGGGGACTTCTTGTCGGCGTACTCGATCTCGGCCTCGGCCAGCGCGGTCTGGCAGACCGTGCACCAGTGGATGGGCCGCAGGCCGCGATACACGTAGCCGCCCTCGACCAGGTCGGCGAACACCTCCACGATGTCGGCCTCGTACTCTTTCGACATCGTCAGGTAAGGATCGTCCCAGGCGCCCCAGCCCCCCAGGCGGCGGAACTCCGCGCGCTGGGTGTCGACCCATTCGGCGGCGTACTCGCGGCAGCGGGCCCGCAGCTCCAGCAGCCCAGGCTGCTCGCCGCGCTCCTGGAACTCCCGCTGGACGTTGATCTCGATCGGCATCCCGTGGCAGTCCCATCCCGGCACGTAGGGCGCGTCGTAGCCCATCATCGAGCGGCTGCGGACGATCATGTCCTTCTGGATCTTGTCCACGGCGTGCCCGAGATGGATGTGCCCGTTGGCATACGGCGGGCCGTCGTGGAGCACCCACCGCTCGCGGGTCGCGCGCCGCCGGCGCAACTCGCCGTACAGGTCACGCTCCAGCCAGCGCCCGAGCGTCTCGGGCTCCCGCTGCGGCAGGTTGGCGCGCATGGGGAACGCCGTGCGCGGCAGGTTGAGCGTCTCCTTGTAGTCGCGCTGACGGGTCGCGTCGGCCACTCAGCCCACCTCCAGCGGCGTCAGCCGCTCCGCCTCGTCCAGCCGCCCGATCGTCTCACGGATGACCCGCGTCATGCGCGGCTCGGCCTCTCCCGCCACGCGGATGATCGTCTCCACGTCGACGGGCTCGAGGGCGTCGGGGAAGCATTCGTCGGTGACGATCGAGAGACCCAGCACGCGCATGCCGCCGTGGCGCGCCGCGATCACCTCGGGAACCGTGCTCATGCCCACCACGTCGGCGCCGATCATGCGCAGGAACCGGTACTCCGCGCGGGTCTCGAGGTTCGGTCCCGCGACCGCCACGTAGATGCCCACGTGCAGCCGGATGCCGGCCTCGAGGGCCACCCGGTCAGCGAGCGCCCCGAGCCCCCGGTCATACGGCTCGCTCATGTCGGGGAAGCGTGGTCCCAGCTCGTCGAGGTTCGGGCCGCGCAGGGGATTGTCGCCGATCAGGTTTATGTGGTCGTCGATGCGCATGAGATCTCCACGGCGATAGCTGGGATGCATGCCGCCGCACGCGTTGGAGACGACCAGCGTTTCCACGCCCATCCGCTGCATGACCCGGATCGGGAAGGTCACCTGCTCCATCGAGTACCCCTCGTAGTAATGGAACCGCCCCTGCATCGCCATGACCGAGCGGCCCTCGAGCCGCCCCAGGATGAGTCGACCGCTGTGACTTTCCACGGTCGACACGGGGAAGTGCGGGATTTCGGAGTACTCGATCGTCTCGTCGACCTCGATGTCCCGGATCAGGGCGCCGAGTCCGGTGCCGAGGACGACGCCCACCTCAGGCCTGCGCTCCGTCCGGCCGCGGATGCACGCCACGGCCTCGTCGATCCGCTGTATACGGCTATCGCTCACGGGCCCCTTCTTTTCTGCGTTTGTCCACTATCGCCGTCCACCACCAGGGGGTGCGCCTCGAGCGTGCGTCGATGCTCGTCCAGGAACGCCTTGAGGCGGCTAAGGAACGCCCTCTCGCCGGCCTGCAGCTCCTCGATCCGCTGTTCGAGCGACGCCCGGCGCCGCTCGGCCTCGGCCACCATCCGCTCCGACTCCATCGTGGCCTCGCGCTTCAGGAGCTCGCCTTCGCGCGTCGCCGCCGCCTTCGCTTCCTCCGCCTGACGCCGGGCGCCGGCCATCGTCTCCTTGAGGGCCTGCTCCATCTGGCGGTAGTCCTCGACCGTCGACTGGACCGCCTCGAATCTTTCCTCCAGGACGCTCATCCGCAGGACCAGAGTGGCCATCTCCTCCGAGACCAGCTCGAGGAAGGCGTCCACGGCCACGGGGTCGTATCCGCGGAACACCTTCTCGAACTCCTGCTTCTTCACTTCGAGCGGCGTGAGCGACACGTCAGACTTTCTCCCGAGATCCGAAGAGAACGGTTCCCAGCCGTACCATCGTCGAGCCCTCCTCGATCGCCACTTCGAAGTCGCCCGACATCCCCATCGAGAGAGTGTCGGCGGCCAGTCCCGCGTCGTGATCCTGCTCCGCCAGGCGCTCGAACACCGCGCGGGCCTGGCGGAAGGTCTTCCGGAGGACGCCCTCGTCGCTGGTTAAGGGCGCCATCGTCATCAGTCCCCGCACCGTGATACCGGGCAGCTCGGCGATCCTGCCGGCCTGCTCGATCGCCTCGTCGGGAGAGAGCCCGTGCTTCTGCTCCTCCCCGCCGGCGTTGACTTCGATCAGCACCGGCATCCTCTGCGTCCGATCTGCGACCCGGCGGGAGAGCTCTTCCGCCAGGCGCAGCGAGTCGACCGATTGGATCCAGTCGAACGCGCCGACCGCAAGCCGCGCCTTGTTGCGCTGCAGATGCCCCACCATGTGGCGAACCGCGGCGTGACGTTCCATGGAGTCCGCCGCCGCGGCGAACTTGTCCAGCGCTTCGCCGACTCGGTTCTCGCCGATCCTCCCGAGCCCTGCTTCCAGCGCGGCGACCAGCGTGCTCGCCGGATGACCCTTGGTGATCGCGACCAGCTGGATCTCCGTCGGATCGCGACCGCTCCTGGCGCAAGCACCTGCGATCCGGTCCTCGACCCGGCGGAGTCGCTCGGTCACGCCTTCGCGGTGCATAATAGCAAGGGAATCTACCCCGCCCGCCGGGACGGTTCAACAAACCGAGAACGGGCCGGCGGCACGGGACCCTCCACCGTCCCTCCCCGGCGGGCGACCTTAAACCCCGCCGCGGGGAGACCGGTTTTGCTGGAAGAAGGGCGCCCTCTCCGACATATTCCCGGAGCCGATATGAATCGTCTGCTGCTCCTCGCCGCACTGCTCGTGCCGGCCGTCCTGGCACCGGCCACCACCGCTTCCGCCCAGTTCGTCGACGCATACTTCTCTGCCGTTCCCGCCGTCCCCGCTGCGGGCACCTACGCCCCGGAGGTTCAGGCGTTGATCGAAGAGGGGTACGGTCAGCTCGCCGCGGTCAGCGCGCCCGACGACGACGCGCATCTCGACGCCGCCGAGACGGCGTTCGAGGCAGCGCTGGAGATCGATCCCGGCGCGGTCCACGCGCTGAACGGGATCGGGATGTACGAGCTGGCCAAGGACGAGCAATGGCTCGTGCTCCTCGAGAGCCTGAAGAAGATCTTCAACCGGGATCACATCTCGATGGCGATCGGGTACTTCGAGGACGCGCTGGAGGCCGACCCCGACTTCCTGCCCGGCCGGTACAATCTGGGGCTCGCGTATCGGCAGGCGCGGGGTGCCGACAACTATCGCAAGGCGGCCGATCAGTTCCTGCGGGTGGTGCAGGCCGATCCCTCGTACAACAGCGTCATGAAGCTCCTCGTCCTCACCTATCGGGACGCGGGCGACCTGTCCACCATGCTCTCGACGATCCAGGAGGCGGACAGCACGCTGGCCGGACGGCCCTCCATGGAGCTGCTCCTCGCGTACTCCCTGATCAACGCGCCGGAGGCGACCTCGGACATGGTCCAGGAGGGTGTCCAGGCATACTGGCGCGGCCTGCTGGCGATCGAGAACGAAGAAGATGCGAACCTCTACTGGCACGACTTGCGGCCGGTCGCCTCGACGGAGACGAACGTGGAGTTCCAGCGGCTGCCGCTGGAGCAGAAGCCGGAGTACATCCGGGCCTACTGGCAGACGATGGCGGATCAGTCCTTCGTCAACGCGGACGAACGGCTGGCCGAGCATTACCGGCGGCTGAATTACGTCATGTCGAATTTCCGCCTCGAGCTTCCCGAGCGGCGCCACTATTCTTCGATCGACGCCTACGTTCCCGAATGGCAGTCGGGCTTCGACGACCGCGGCGTGATCTACCTGCGACACGGCGCGCCCGACGAGACGGCGACGTTCTCGGGGCCGGAGTTCGAGCGCAACTTGTCGTGGAAGTACGAAGCGGCCGATGCCGAGCCCATGCTGTTCCATTTCGTCAGCAACGAGGACGTCGCCGACTACAAGCTGGTACGGCGGCTGAGCGACGCGGTCATCTCGACCAATACCTCGATGGCAGGGCAGACGCTCCTCGACGAGAGCGCCGGCTCCGCGGCGGCGCTCAATCCCGGCACCCTGGATGCCTATGACGCGCGGATCCTCGCCACTCAGCGCGTGGCCCTGCAGGACCTGTATCGCTCGCGCGGCCACCTGGATCCCGACTACGACCGGGTCGCAATGGGCCTCGATGCGCAGATCCTCCAGGAGGAGGAAGCGCGGCTCGCGCAGGACATCCGCATCGGGACCCGCACCCAGAGCTACGAGCCCGAGCCCTCCGATCCGCTCCTGTATCCGGTCTACGCGGTGCCCTTCAAGTCGCCGTCCGGAGGGACCGAGGTGGCGTTCTACTATGCTCTGCCGACGACGGGGGTCACGATCCTGCCGCGCGGGGCCGGAAGCGAAGTCGACTACCGCTATCAGCTGCGGGTGACGTCGACCGAGAACCCGGACGACATCCACGGACGGGCCGACGAGGAGGTGCGCATCGCCACTCCGCAGGAGATCCCGCAGGGTCCGGGCGTGATGCTTCCGGGGATCGAGCGCGTGGCGGTCGATCCCGGTCAGTACCACTACGGTCTCAAGGTGACGGATCTGAACTCGGGCCGCTTCGGCATCTTGCAGGGCAGCGTCGCCGTGACCGCAATGGACGGCCCCGGCCTGGCCATGAGCGGCGTCGTGCTGGCGACCAGGGTCGAGCCCGCGGTGGATCCCGGGAACCCCTTCGTCCGCTGGGGCCAGACCAAGGTTCTCGCGCTGCCGTCGCGCATGTTCCGCCGGGAACAGCCGATCTACGTCTACTACGAGCTCTACGGGCTGGACGCCTCCGCCGGCGAGGCGCGCTACCGGACCACCTACACCCTGAGCGCTCGCGAGGCGGACCACAACGTCGTGGCCAGGATCTTCTCCTCGATCGGAGAGCTGCTGTCGGGCGAGGAGGACCGTGGCGAGATCACGTACTCGTTCGAGCGCGGCCAGGCGGCACCCGCCGACCCGCTGCTCGAGTACGTGTCCCTGGACGTGTCGGAGTCCGAGGCGGGCAACTACACGTTGAGCGTGGAGGTCGAGGACCTGGCCAGCGGGGAGAAGCGCCTGCGCGAGGTGCCGCTCACCCTGACGGACTAAGGCTCAGTTCGCTGCGCGAGTTCCCTCAGGCTCCGATGACGCGGTCGCCGCGCCGCCGAACGTGACGTCGTAGCCCACGACTGCGGGAGCGTCGGGGTCGCGCTCGTCGATCACGTAGAGCCGTCCGGCGGGAGAGAATGCCGTCTTCCGGACCATCGCCGGCACCGCCACCCACGAGATCAGCTGCCCCTGCTCATTGAACACGTCGTATACGGTGCCGGTTGCGCGCTCGGAGCGTCGGGTCCGCACCCACAGCCTCCCCGAGGGATCCACGTTAAGCTCGTCGATCAGCGGGAAGAGCGAATCCGGCTGGGCCGCGTCCTGCAGCAGCGAGTCGGACACGTCCCCGACCTGCGCCTGGAGGCGGGCCAGCAGGCGTTCCCGCTCCGCTGCCATCTCTCGCTCATTCTTCGCGACCGCCTTCCGCGCCGACTGGACCACCCGCACGGTGGCGCCCGTCCTGTCCAGCACGCGCACCTGGTAGACGTCGTCGAATGCGACGTAGAGCCGCCCCGACCGGTCGGTGGCGGTACGGAACGAGACGTCCCGCGCGTCCTTGCGGACGCTCTGGCCTGGTGGCAGCCGCACCTCGTAGACCATCGCGACCGAGTCGACGGGCAGCTGCATGTGCAGCACGTACGCCCGCCGCCGCGCGGGGTCCCACTTCTTGAGGTAGTAGTGGCCGTATTCGGGAATCGAGAGCACCGACATGCCGACCCCGTGGAGCCCCGCCGAGGAGACGTAGGTGCCCATCGTCAGGAACGACGTCAGCGTGTTGTCGACCATGTCCACGAACATCACGTAGTTCCAGGGGCTGACCGTGAGCTGGTCGGCGGGACCCACGCGATCGGCGCGGTCGTCGCGCTCGCCGAAGCGGTAGGCGAAGGTCCCATCTCCTTCGAAGGCCACGACCTGCTGATGGTCGGGCGCGGCGAAATCGAGCACGTAGAGCTGCCCGGCCGCGTCGAAGGCCAGGTCGCGGGGCTGCCGCAGGCCGGCGCGGGAAGCCTCCCCGGCGGGGAGCACGAACGTCTCCCGCACGGTGACGCTCGCGGGGTCGACCAGCGGAGCCGCGACGGGCTCGGGACCGGCGCCGGGATTCTCGCGGCCCTCCGGCGCAGGCGCCGTCTCGCCGCAGGCCTGGGCGGCGAGGAAGAGCGCGACCCACCGCCAACGACAGTCCCACTGCCAGGAGCGCCTCACGGGCCCTCCCGAGGCCTCTCCGGGGCCCGCTCACGCCATGCGCGGTCCAGCGTCGACCGCAGCTCCCGGATCGCCTTCGCCGGCTCGCGAGCGGCCTGGATGGCCGCGCTGACAGCTACCCCGGTCACCGCCGGAAATGCCATGACTTCCGCCACGCGCTCGGGGGTGATGCCCCCGATCGCCACCACCGGGATGGTGAGGCCCGGCACCGGCGTGCGGAGGTCGCGGCGATCGAGGACCGCGGCCCCCGTCTTGGTGCCCGTGGGGTAGAAGGCTCCCAGCCCCGCATAGTCCGCCTCCGAGCGCTGCGCGAGCTCCATCTCCCCGCGGCCGTGCGCGCTGACCCCGATCACGAAGCTACGGGGCGCGAGCGCGCGGGCTTGGGCGGCCGGCAGGTCCTCCTGGCCCACGTGGACGCCGTCCGCGCCGGCGGCCAGCGCGACGTCCAGGCGATCGTTGACGACGACCAGGGTCGACGGATGATCGGCGAGCGCTTCGATCCAGTCGCGCGCCAGGTCCGCGAGGTCGCCCGCGGGCAGGTCCTTGCCCCGGACCTGGACGAGGTCCACCTCGCCCCAGGCGTCGCCGCCCGCCGTGGCCAGCGCACGCGCCGCGGTCCGGGTCTCCCGCGCATCGCCCTGCGTCGAGTGCACGAAGCACAGCAGCGGACGGTCGCGGGCGATCACCATCGGGCTCCGATGTCGGGAAGGAAGGCCATGCGAAGAGGACGCCGCGAGGCGCCCTCTTCGCATTGATCATTGTCAGGAATACAATCTAGTCGTGACGGGCGACTACTGCTGGTAGCCGGTCCCCGTGCGGTACTGGCGGATGTCCAGGATGATGTTCTCGTACCCGCGACCCGTCCGCAGGAACGTCGGCGAAGACGTGCTGCTGTCGGTATCGACCAGGTTCTGAATCGAAGGATCGCCCGGGAAGCGCTGGTCGGTAGAGTAGATGAGCTGATACGATCCGTCCTTGCGGAAGTCGCCGAACGCGAAGGTCTCACCCTGTCCGCTGTACGTCCAGATCATGTACGGACCCACCGTCGCCTCGACCGGCTTGTCGATCGTCTCGGTCGGCGGCCCATACAGCAGGTAGATCCGGCCGCGGTCGGTCTTGTAGCCCGGGTTCTGGCTCGACGTGAAGAACTGATTGGCGTAGGCCAGGCGCTGCTCGACGGCCTGCTTGAACTCGTTCTCGGCCGACTCGGGGTCCGGATCCGCGCTGTCCATGAAGCGATTGAGGAACTGCTTCTTTCCGGTCTCGTTCAGCGTGCTCAGGAGTTCCTGCTGGGCGGGAGTCAGGAAGATGTCGAGCACCGAGATCACGCTGTCGACCTGGGCCAGGCTCATCTCGGCGTAGTACTTGAGCTGCGGGGCCTGGGCCACCGGCGTGGCAGGCTCGAGAAACGCCAGGCGCTCGCCTGGGGCCAGCACTTCGAACTCGCTGGCCGCGCTCATGCCACCGCCGCAGTCGGCGCAAACCACTTCGAGCGCGTAGCTACCGGGGGGCAGTCCGGCGATGCTGAAGGCGCCCACGTCGAAGTTGCGGTCTTCGGTCACCGTGATCGTGCGCTTGCCCAGGTCCTTCACCACCGTGCCGGCGGCATCCTTGACGCGCATGTCCAGCGCCACGCTCTCGTGGGGCTCCGGCAGCGCCTCGGGGTTGACCTCGTAGTAGAAGTAGAGCATCGGGCTGTCCCGATAGAAGGCGCGGCGCGGATTCGGATTGAACATCGTCGTGCCGATCAGATAGGGCAGATATGCGCCTTCCTGCAGCCGCACGTCCTTGCGAACCTGATTGGCCATCAGCATGTCGCTGATCAGCGGCGGGGTCTCCGGCACCATCAGGGGACGCGAGACCTCGAACGACTTGCCGCTGCCGATGTCCGTCACCCGCGCCTTGGTCGTGTACTCCCCTGCCGGAGCGTAGATCGCGAACGTCTCGATCGTCGAGACGCGGCTCGAGCCGGCCATCGCTTCGTTGAACGCTTCGGCCGTGATCTCGTGGGAGGTGTTGTACACCGACTCGCCGCCCGCCTTCTCGACCATCACCTCGACGTTCGCCCGCGCCTGCAGGGTCTCGCCCTCGCGTTCGAAGGTCATGAGCGTGTAGGGGATCTCGACGGCCCCCTCGATGAGGGTCTTACCCTCTTCGGAGTAGAAACGGTTGGTCTCCAGCGCCAGGCTCGCGCCCTGGGCCAGACCTGTCGCGGGAAGCGCCAGCAGGGCCAGCGGAAGCCAGAGAAAAAGGCGACGATCGGACATCAATGATCACTCCTTGTTTCGAACTTGCCGGACGGCGGAATCCCCGCCCGTGGACGGGGGCGGATGCTGCCGTATAAAGAGCGCGGGAAAGATGCCGGTTTAAGTTGCCCCCTTCCCTGTACGGAAGCAACCTCGGGCACCTTTGCGACGGCCCCGAGCCCCTCGGCCGCAGACCCGCCGCGGACGGAAAACGAAGAGGCGCCCGAGCCGTAGCCCGGGCGCCTCTCGCTGTGTCGCGGGGCGCACCCCGCCTTCGGCGTCGCTCTAGAAGAGCATGGCGACGCTGAAGTTGTTGGTGCCGCCCAGGCGGCCCCAGTCGCGGTACGCGTAGTCGAACCCGGAGCCGAACGCGCCGAAGTCGAACTGCAGCCCGGCGCCGAAGCCCAGGCC
>DATFFS010000044.1:0-2236 GCA_035249945.1 Gemmatimonadota bacterium | reverse complement strand
CGCGGCGGCCGCCGTCGTCGCCACCAGCAGCGCGTGGCGCACGGCCGCCGCCCGGTCCCCCAGCGCGCGGATCGCCGCGAGCCCGAGCCCCAGCACGAGCGTGGCCTTCAACACGAGGTCGAGGATCATCCACGCGCTCATCGAGGTCCCTTCCTGCCCGCGCGCTCGATCCGGGCCGCGATCTCCTCGAGCTCCGCCGGCGTCAGCTGGTCGGACGACATGTCCAGAAGGGCTAGGATCGCGCGGGAGGGCTTGCCGTCGAAGAACGTGCGCGTGAGGTGGCGCGCCGCCTGCTTGCGGGCGCGCGCGCGCGGCACGGTCGGCGTATAGACGTTCCGGTTCCCGTCCCGCCGATGGGTCACCCATCCCTTGCGCTCGAGGATTCCCAGCGTGACGCGGACGGAGTCGGGGGAGGGCTCGCCCGGCATCTCCCGGACGGTCTCGGCGACGCCTCCTTCCTCGAGCCGGTAGAGGGCGTCCATGATCGTCCGCTCGAGGCGGCTGAGTCGAGTCTGGGGCTGCGGTGTGGTCTCGGGCATCCGGAGGTACGACGCGCGGCGGGCCGCGATCGATCAAAGGTGAAAAACTTTTTTCGATCATAGCCGGGTCGCGCGACCGTGTCAAGCAACCCCTGACGCGGTTGGCGACGAGTGAGCGGCCCGGGTATTTTTTCATCATGTGCAGGAACATCAAGACCCTCTACAACTTCGATCCGCCCGCCACCGAAGAGGAGATCCAGGCGTCGGCCCTCCAGTACGTGCGCAAGATCAGCGGGTTCACGCGGCCGTCGCAGGTCAACCAGGTGGCATTCGACCACGCGGTGCTCGAGGTGAGCCGAATCACGCGCGAGCTGGTCGATGCGCTGGAGACCAGGGCTTCGCCGCGCGACCGCGAGGTCGAGGCGGCGCGCGCCCGCGCCCGCGGGCTGGCGCGCAGGGAGATGCGGACCGCCTAGCGGCGTGACGTTCCGGAAGCGGAGCGTACCTTCCGCGGCCCGATCGCGCGTCCTTCCCGTCTGGCGGAGGTCCGATCCCGTGCTCCTCGCGCTCCGCTCCCTGCGGCATCGCAACTTCCGCCTGTTCGCGGCCGGGCAGCTGATCTCGATGACTGGGACGTGGGTGCAGCTGGTAGCGCAGTCATGGCTCATCTACCGTCTGACCGGCCGCGCCACGCTGCTCGGCCTCGTCGGCTTCGCCGGAAACTTCCCGATCTTTCTTCTCGCGCCGATCGGCGGCGCGCTCGCTGACCGTTTCGAGCGCCGCAGGATCATCGTCGTCACCCAGGCGATCTCGATGGTGCTGGCGTTCGTGCTCGCCGGGCTGACGCTCGGCGGCGTCGTTCGGGAATGGCACATCGTCGCGCTCGCGGCGGGGCTGGGGATAATCCACGCCTTCGACATCCCGGCCCGCCAGTCGTTCCTCGTCGAGATGGTCGGGCGCGACGATCTCATTAATGCGATCGGGCTCAACTCTTCGCTCTTCAACGGAGCGCGCATGATCGGCCCGGCGGTGGCCGGCGTCCTCGTCGCGGCGGTCGGGGAGGGATGGTGCTTCTTCATCAACGCGATCAGCTTCGCGGCCGTCCTCGTCGCATTGCTCGCGATCCGCGTGCCGCCGTTCCAGGCGCCTGCGAAGACCTCGACGCTCAGCCGGATTCGAGAGGGGTTCGCGTTCGCGGTCCACGAGCGGCCCGTGCGGGCGCTGCTCGTCATGCTTTCCTTCCTCAGCCTGGTCGGGATGCCATTCATGGTGCTGATGCCCGTGTTCGCCGATCGCGTGCTCTTCGGGGGGCCGGCCGCGTACGGCATTCTGATGAGCGCTGCGGGCATGGGCGCGCTCGCGGGCGCGATCGCGCTGGCCTCCAAGCGCGACGTCCGGGGCCTCGGCGGCTGGGTCGCGCGGGCCGCGATCGGGTTCGGGGCGCTGCTCGCCGTCTTCTCGCTCTCGCGCTCGATGTGGCTCTCCGTCCTCCTCCTGCTGCCGATCGGCTTCTCGATGATGGTGCAGATCTCCTCCTCGAACACCCTCATCCAGACGATGGTCCCCGATGCGCTCCGCGGCCGCGTGATGTCCGTCTACTCGATGATGTTCATGGGGATGGCACCGCTCGGAGCGCTCCTCTCCGGCTGGTCCGCGGACCGGATCGGGGCACCCAGGACCGTCCTGATCGGCGGCACCGCGTGCGTGATCGCGGCGGCGATCTTCCGCTGGAGTCTTCCACGGCTTCGCGCCGACGC
>DATFFS010000043.1:0-1131 GCA_035249945.1 Gemmatimonadota bacterium | reverse complement strand
CAGCTGATCCAGGGCGATGTTCGTCTTCCAGACCTGGGGCCACTTGAAGTCGTCGACCGTGGCGTTCAGGTCGAAGTCGTTGGCGTCCGGACCCTGGTTCGCGGCCTGGTTCCCGATCCACACGAACGGAAGCCGGCCGGTAAAGATCCCGGTGCCGCCCCGGATCTGCATCGTGCGGTCGCCCTTGATGTCGTAGTTGAACCCGACGCGGGGCGACCACAGGACCTGCGTGTCCGGGAACTCGTTCCAGGTGATCGATTCCGGGTTCAGGTCCTCGTCGAGGAGCGTGAGCGCGTCCGCGATCGGAGTCGCCGGCAGATCCGTGTTGTAGAACGGGAGGTCCGCCCGCAGGCCGAACGTCAGGTTCAGCCGGTCCGTGAACCGCCAGTCGTCCTGGGCGTAGAGCGCGAACTGGCCCGGCTCGCTGGGGTCGTCGGCGAAGGGGGCTGTCGCGTTGTCCACCATCGCGTTGTAGTCCTTGAAGTTCGGACTCGTCGGATCGGTGGCGTCGAAGAACGCCTCCAGCGACGGGAACTGGTCGAGGAAGAACGCGTTGTAATAGAACAGGTTGAACGAATTGCCGAACTTGAAGAGCTCGTAGTTCGCGCCCACCGTGTATACGTGGTTCCCGCGGAACAGGCTGAAGTCGTTGGTGATCTGTAACACGTCCTGGTCCAGCAGATTGTGGATCGAGAACGGCTCGTGCCCTAGCGTCGTGTACGTGACCCCGTCTTCGGCGATCTCGATCGTCGGGAAGGGGACGCTGTTGGGCTCGCGGAAATCTCGGAACCGGTTGTAGCTGGCGAACAGCCGGTTCGCCCAGCGGTCCGCCTGCGTGTTCAGCTCGCCGGCGAACGAGTTCAGCTCGTTGTTGATCGCGTAGCCCGCGTTCTGGAACGGCAGGCTGCTCTCGTTGGGGCCGCGGCCCGTGTTGTTGATGCTGATCGCGAACGGGTGCGGCGGCAGCGCGCGGACGGCATCCAGCAGATTGTATCGGAAGGTCAACTTGTTCCGGTCGTTGACGTTCCAGTCGAGCTTGGCGATGAACTTGTCGCTGTCGGTATTGTGAATGTAGTTCTCGAAGGCGCCCGGATCGTAGTCGTAGACGTCGATCATCCGCTGGCGGATCGC
>DATFFS010000042.1:0-9170 GCA_035249945.1 Gemmatimonadota bacterium | reverse complement strand
GCCGGCACCATGCCGGGCGCCGCGTACACGGCCCCCGGGGCGGATGAGATCTACCTCCACGTCTCGGTCGACCGGCGGGAGCTGTTCGTGATGCGCGGCTCTGAAGTGCTCCACCACTTTCCGGTGGCGGTCGGAAAGGGTGCGTACCTTCGCCACCGCGACGCCGAGAACGGCGGCTGGCTGTTCGAAACGCCCGCGGGGGTATTCTCGGTGGGCCGCAAGGAAGAGGATCCCGTCTGGTACGCTCCGGACTGGCATTTCATCGAGAAGGGCCGGCCGGTCCCGGCCGCCAACAGCCCGCTGCGCTATTTCCCCGGCGACATGGGCGAGTACGCCCTCTACCTGGGCGACGGCCTCGCGATCCACGGAACTCGGGACCAGAGCTCTGTCGGGCGCGCCGCCAGCCACGGCTGCATGCGCCTGTCGAAGCTGGGGATCGCGACGGTGTATCCGCTGGTTACGATAGGCACGAAAGTCATCATCACCTCGTAGGCAGGTCGGTGAAAACGGCCGATCTGCTGCGTTGCGCTCGTCGTGTCTTCCTGCGGCGTACCTTGCAGTACGCCTCGGAATCCACTCCTCGCGCGCCTTGCATCTCGACCGTTTTGACCGACCTGCGGCGCTAGCCGGGCGCCTCCAACCGCTGTGACTTGTCGTCATGTGCGCGCGCCCCCCTGACGGAACCAAAACAGAAAGCCCGGCGCGGGTGCACCGGGCTTTCGTGCTTCGATCGAGTTTTCTGGACGCTGCGCGCTCGCTATCCGTGGCGACCGGGCTCCCTGCGGAGGTCGGTCAAAACGGCCGAGATGCAAGGCGGGCGACGAGTGGATTCCGAGGCGTAGCACAAGCTACGCCGCAGGAAGACGCGAGGAGCCCAACGCCGGAGATCGGCCGTTTTCACCGACCGACTCACTGGCCGTTGCATTGCTGCGGGGGACGCAGGAATATCGTCCCCACGTCGCCCAGCGGCTGACCGTCCACCCAGGCAAGGAACAGCTTGCTCTGGTCCGCGCGGACAGGCGTGTAGACCAGACGAATCCGGCCCGAGCCGTCGGTGCGCCAGTTGGCGTACCCTTGAGCGGGTCGCAGGCCGGGCAGGAGTTCCTCGTTCGTGAAGCGGACCTCCGTGTATTTGCCCTCAGCGGGCTTGTTTCCACCGGGCGCGATCGACTGGTTGACGGCGTCCACCACGATCTCGAGCGGCTGGCCCGGACAACCCATCGCGGGCTGGATCTCCACGTGGCTCCCGTTCGCGGCGACGGTGGAGTTCGCGTTGATCGGAATGTCCTCGAGGTCCAGCGCCACCCAGAAGTCCCGGTTCAGATCCACCTCGAAGCTCAGGAAGAAGGGCGCGAAGTCGATGATGGGCATCGCCTCCACGCGGGTGCTCAGGTTGGTGACGATCGATCCCGTAGCCGTGCCGGCGGCGTCCGTCGTGATGATCGCCTGCGGCACCACGCTGACCCCGGCGCTGAGCTGGCTGCCGTCGGGGGCGATCCGCGGCGGTCGCGAGGACGAGACGCGGACCCGAGCTCCGGAGACCGGATCTCCCTGGGAGTCCATGATGCGTACCGTGAATCCCAGCCCGTCGCTGCCGTCGGCCCAGATCGCCGGAGCGATCGCGGTGTTCGAGAAGCGCGGATTGCCGGTCACCGAGTAACTGGACTCCGAGGCGCTCACGTCGCGCAGCACCACGATGTCCTGATCGACCTCGATCTCCGTCGACTCCCCCTGGTCGTCGGTGAGGCGCAGGACGGGCATGTAATGGTCTTCGAGGAAGGGGTATTCGACCGTCACGTCCTCGCCCGCCGCGATCAGCTCGAATCCCTGTCCCAGATCCTTGTCGAGCTCCCAGGTCGCGATCGAGCCGTCGGGGTCGAAACCCTCGGTCTCCAGGCGCACAGTGAGTGGGCCCACGCCCTGGGGCGGGTTCCCGTTCGTGCGCTCGGCATGGAGGACCCCCGACGGAGGATCGTTGTGGGGCGCGACCGTGAGCTGCCGGGTCGAGCCGCCGGGCACGCCGACGTCGTCGACGACGCGGGCGATGACCGTGTACGTCCCTTCCGCCGCGTACGTATGGATCGCCGTGAAGGGAGTCGTCCCGCCGCGGGCCGGAGGCGTTCCGTCGCCGAAGTCGACCGACACGCTATCGACGGTGCCATCGGGATCGGTGGCCGTGACTCGCGCGGTGAACTCGGTGTCTGCGGCCTCGCCGGTCACCGGCTCCACCGTGAACGAGGTGATCTGGGGGGGAAGGTTGCCGGGCGCCTCGACATCGACCGTGAACAGCACGACGTCCGGGGGCGCGGAAATGCCGGCGGGCAAGATGAGGGCCTCCACCACATGATGCTGTGCGCTGGGCTGGAGGACGAAGACGGGCCCCGGCTCGGTGCGGAGATCGTCGATGACGTACTCGACGGTCCGCCCGCCGTTCGCCCGGATCTCGAACCGGACCGTCTGTCCGGGTGTGACGACCACCTCGCGCGAAGAAGGGCTCACGATCTCGAATGGGGCCGATCCTCCGGAACCGCCGGAGCAGGCGAAGGACGGCAGGATGACGGCGCAGAGCGCGGCCCACCAGCGGGCGCGCACACGCCTACGAATGCATGATGTCATGAGCTACCTCTTGGTACGGGAATGTGTGCCTGGAAGTACGAGGGATGCACCGCGGCGCCCGCTAGAGTGGTTCTATGATATGGACCTGGGCAATGTAACGAGCCCCGCCTGGGGGTTCAACCGTCTTCCGGTCGCGACCGCACGAGCTCGGGGGCGCTTCACGACGGACACTTCGACACCGGCTCGAGGGCGATGATCCCCAGCTGGCCGATCGGCTGCCCGTCGATCCATGCCTCGACGAGCTTGCTCTGGTCCGCCCGCGCGGGCGCGTAGGCGAAGCGAATGGTACCCGCGGCGTCGGTACGCCAATCCGCGTAGCCCGGCTTGGGGGTGGCTGGGAGGATCGACCCGTCCGTGTAACGCAGCTCCGCGTACCGACCGGGGGCCGGAGCCCCGGAAGCGGGCGCGTCGGGCCGCGAGCGGGCCAGCACCTCGATCTCGATGGGGTCGCCGGGGCAGACGGCCTGATTCGGCGGCCGGATCGTGACCCTGCTCGCGGTCGCCGACACCGTCGTGTTGGCGTTCAGGCCCTCCAGGCGCGCGACCTCGATCCAGCGTCCATGCCCGGCGTTCGCCTCGATCCCGAGCGCGAAGGGCTGGAATCCGATCACCGGGGCCGCTTCGATGCGGGTGCTGAGCGTCGTCGTGAGGACCCCGGTCGCGACGCCGGCGCCGTCCGTCCGGAGACCGCCGGTCCCGACCGTCGCCCCAGGCCCGAGCGGGGTTCCGTCCGGAGCGGACAGGCTCGCCCGATCGGGGATCAGGCGGAGGGGGACGTCGGCCAGCGGCTCGCCGCCGCGGTCGCGGAGAGTCACTTGGATCCGCCAATGGTCCTTCCCGTCGGACCAGACGGCGGGCGCGATGGCGGTGGCGGCTAAGGCGTCGTTCCCGCGCACGGTGGCATCGGCGACGCCGATCGGGCGATAGACGATCACCTCCGGCCCCGCCACCACGGTGACGGCGCCGCCGTCGTCGGTGAGCCGCAGGCGGGGGCGATACGGGGCCTCGTCGAACTGGTAGACGAGCGAGGCTACTGGGGAGCCGTCCAGCTCCAGGAAGCCGTCGCCCTCGTCGGCCTCGATCTCCCACTTCACGATGGTCCCGTCCGGATCCGCCCCCGCGGCGGTGGCGAGGACGGAGAGGGGTGCGTCGCCGCTCGTTACGTCGAGCGACAGCGAGCCGGTCGGGGGGATGTTCGACGGACGCACCGTGACGGTGGCGACGGCGCTTCCGGCGGCCCCATCGTCGTCCACGGCCGTCGCGCGCACGGCGTAGGTACCCGGAGTGTCGTAGCGGAACGACGCCTCGATCTCCGGGCCGGCGGTGGCGGCGTCGGGTTCCCCGTCCCCGTCGAAGTCCAGGCGCACGTCGGTGACGGCTCCGTCGGGGTCGGCGGCCGAGGCCCGGGCGGCGACTTCGAGGGGAGCCCGGCCTTCGAGCGGGCTCGCGAGAAGCTCGACCGCTGGCGGGGAGTTCCCCGCAGGGGGAGGGGGAGGATCGGGCACCCGCGGCGACACGCGCACGACGATGGAGTCCCGGGCCAGCGCCCCGCGGTCGTCAGTCACAGACAGCACGACGGGGAACTCCCCCGGGCTCTCGAAGCGGACGATGCGCCGGATCGGAGCGGCGCTCTCGACCGTGAGCTCCCCGTCGATCTCGAGCCGGTAGCCCGCGATGCCGCCGTCGGCATCGGCCCCACCCGCGTCCACCAGCACGTCGAGCGGCGCGGGGCCCGAGAGCGGCTCGACCTGGAGGGTGGGGACAGGAGGAAGGTTCGGCGCGGCGACGTCGATCGCGCGGCTGGCGGTCGATGTCGCTCCTCGATCGTCCTCCACGATCGCCGTGGCCTGCCAGTGCCCGGCGGTCAGGACCAGCACGGTGTCGATAGGAGCGGCGCGATCCAGCGTCACGGTAGCCGGGCCGAGAACCTCCAACCGGTAGCGGACGATCTCCCCGTCGGGATCGTCGCCGCCGACCCGGACCCGAGCGGAGAGCGGCTGCTCCCCCGAGCCCGGCTCGATCGCCAGGACCGCGCCGGGCGGGAGGTTGGCGGCCTCGACCCTGACGGTCCATGCGTGGACGGTCTCGAGCTCGCCGTCGGAGACGACGGCGGAGACCGCATACGTCCCCGGGGCTTGGGGCTCGAACGCGAACGCGGGTGCCACCGCGCGGGGATCGCCGTCGACCAGGAACGTGATCGTGAGAGGAAGCGCGCGCGGGCTCGTCGCCACCAGGTGGAACTCCACGCGCGTGCCGGCCTCGATCCGCACCTCGACGATGGCGGGCGAGAAGCCCGAGAGGACAGGCGCGTCGGCGGGGTCCGGTCCGCCGCGGTCCGGTCCCACCGGGCTGCAAGCGACCACGAAGAGCAAGGCGATGAGGTAGGGAATACGACGCACTGCGGCCCCCGCTGGGAAGCGCGTTGACTTGGCATGGGGCCGTTCCTATACTAACGACTCATCGACGCGGGCGCGATAGCCCTCCCTCACCCGCGAGGCCCGAAGATTGCATTCCTATCCCGTCAGGAATCCCATGGCCTTCGCTCGCTCAGCGGCGCTCGCCGCGTTCTGCTCGCTTTTCGCCGCCGCCGTCGCGCACGCGCAGGACGTGCGGCCCGCGAAGCGTATGGATCTTCCCGCCTACGGGGACGCCCCGAGCGGGTTCGACGCCGCATATCCGGCGCGAGTGCTCTCCATCGAGTCCGGTCTCGTCCTCGAGCAGGGGCGGGGGCTCGTGGGGTTCGGCGACACACGCTACGCCCCGCTCGAGCGGATCGAGGTCCTGACCAACACGATCGGGGACGTGCTCGGCCTGGCTAACGCCGGCGTGAAAGTCCTCGCCCTTCGGCCGAGAGGCAGGGTGCCGTCGGTCAGCGTGGGCGCGCGCTACTACGAGTCCTACGGAGGGCTGATCGACACCGGCGTCCGGCACATCGCCGAATCGTTCGCCGACGTGACCGACTCGGAGACCGACGTCCGGGGGCTGGTGGGACATGTGACGGCGACATGGACGGCGGGGGAGGCGCGCACCCACTACCACGTCAGCCTCCAGGCGCACCACGCGTTCGAGAGCGAGTTCGGCGTTACCGACACGGTGAACGGCGGCGGTGGCAGCGTGCGATTCCTCAACGGCGACGACGTGAGCACCATGTGGGGAGTGGATCATCGCCTGATCGACACCCGGCTGATCGCGCTGATCGAGGCCGGCTATTCGTGGTCGCTCGATCGCGGGAGGCTGGCGCTCGGGGTCGACACCGGCTCGCGCAATCTCCGCCTCGTCCTCGGAGTCCTGTATCCCGGCGTGAAGACCGATCTCGCCACCGAGCCCACCGACTTGGTGGTCACGCCGGCCTTCAGCGTCCATTGGCGATTTTGAGCGCCCGACGGATCGCCTCGCGGCGCGTTCGGCGCTGGCTCGTCCTGGGGATTCTCGCGGCTGCGGGACCGGGCTGTCGCGAGGTCGTGTACGACATCCTCACCGACGAGCGCATGGTGCGCGTGCCGGCTTCGAGCAAGAGCGAGATCACGCTGGATACCGGCCGCATCGAGTTGCCGTCGAGGTTGGGGACCGACAAGACGGTCGAGAGCGCGACCCTGAACCTGACGGCCACCAACTTCAACTCCGACAATCCGGTCGTGGTCGACATATCCGCCGCCTCCTCGCTCGATCCGAACGTCTTTCGCGACATAACGAGCGGCCTGCATCTCGGTCCCGGCGAAACGCGCTCGATCAAGGTCGTGCAATCGCGGAAGCAGGATCCGCTGGTCAGCGCCACCCAGAGCGAGTCGGTGAACATCCGTTTCGAGTCCTCGTCTCCCGAGCCCGGGATAGGGGAGATCGAGTTCCGCTTCACGATCCACGTCGTCGCCCACAAGGAGACTCCCGGTACCGGCGCCGGGACGCTCATCTTCTACTGAGCGGAGCGATTTCGGTCTCGATCGCGCGATGACGTTGATCCGCGTCGCGCTGCCGCTTCCACTCGACCGCCTGTTCACGTACAGCCTGAAGGACGGAGAGCCCGTGCCCGCCCGCGGCGCGCGCGTCGTCGTGGGGTTCGGCCGCCGGCGCCTGGTGGGATTCGCCGTCGACACGGCCGAGGAGGCCCCGGAGGGCGTGCGGCTCCGCCGCGTCGAGCGGGTCGTGGACGTCGAGCCGGTGTTGTCGGAGACCGAGTGGACGCTGGCGGAGTGGATGGCCCGCTACTACGTGGCGCCGCTGGGGCTGGTTCTGCGGCTGTTCTATCCGGCCGGCTCGACGGGGGAGGCGGAGGACGGACGCACCGGCGGTGGCGCGCCTCGGCGCCTCCACGTGCTTCCGGCGGACGACCCCGGCGAGGAGGAGCGCGCGGCCGTCCTCGGGGCGCTCGCGCGCGCGCCCCAGCAGCGTCGCGCCTGGATGGCGGCCCTCGAGCTCGATGCCCCGATCGAGCGAAGCGCCTTCTGCGAGGCGCTGGGAGTCTCGGAAGGAGTCGTCGCCGGGCTCGCCACGCGCGGCCTCCTGCGCCTCGAGGAGCGCGAGGTGACGCTGGACCCGTACGGCGCCGTGGGGACGCTCCCCGACGTCATCGCCGAAGGCGAGCCGTCCGCCGAGCAGCGCGCGGCGATCGAGGCGATCCGGGCGGCGCTCGCGGACCCCGGCAGGTCCGAGCCCTTCCTGCTCCAGGGAGTGACCGGGAGCGGGAAGACGCGGGTCTACGAGGAAGCGGTCGCCGCGGTGGTGGGCCGCGGCGGGCGGGCGATCGTTCTCGTTCCCGAGATCGGCCTCGCGGCCCCCACCGTGGCCAGGTTCCGGTCGCGCTTCGGCGACCGCGTCGCGGTGCTGCACAGCGGTCTCTCCCGCGGCGAGCGCGCCTCGGCATGGAATCGGGTCCGCTCGGGGGCCGCTCCGATCGCCATCGGCGCCCGATCGGCCCTGTTCGCGCCTGTGGGCCGGGCCGATCTCGTCGTGGTGGACGAGGAGCACGAGACGGCCTACAAGCAGGACGAGACCCCGCGCTACCTGGCGCGCGACGTCGCCGTGTACCGGGCCGCCATCGAGGGCGGCGTGGTCGTGCTCGGCTCCGCCACGCCGTCGCTCGAGAGCCGGGCGCGCGCCGACGCGGGGAAGTATCGCCGCCTCCGGCTCCCGGGCCGGATCGCGGGCCGTCCGCTGCCGTCGGTCGGGATCGTGGATCTCGCCCGCGAAGGCGCGCTCGTGGGACCAGGCCTCTCCGACGTCCTCGTCGAGGCCCTGGGGGAGACGCTCGCCGCGCGCGACCAGGCCCTGCTGTTCCTCAACCGCCGGGGGTTCGCGTCGTTCGTCCAGTGCACCGACTGCGGCTGGGTCGGCGCGTGTCCCAACTGCCGGATCTCGCTCACGTACCATCGCCGGGCGCCGCGCCTGCAGTGCCACTACTGCGATCATCGCGAGCCCGTGCCGGACGCCTGCCCTTCATGCGCGGGCCGACGGCTGGACACGCGCGGCCTCGGAACCCAGCAGGTGGAAGCCGCGGTGGCCGCCCGCTTCCCGGAGGCCCGGATCGCGCGCATGGACCTCGACACGACCGGCCCCAAGTGGTCGCACGCCCGGCTCTACCGCGCCATGCAGAGTCGCGAGATCGACGTCCTCGTCGGCACCCAGATGATCGCCAAGGGATTCGACCTGCCGGGCGTGGCTCTGGTGGGGGTGGTGTCGGCGGACACGGCGCTTCATTTCCCCGACTTCCGCTCCAGCGAGCGCACCTTCCAGCTCCTGGTCCAGGTCGCGGGCCGGGCGGGGCGCGGGGACGCGCCCGGGCGGGTGCTGTTCCAGACCTGGCTGCCAGAGCACTTCGTGCTGACCGCCGCCGCCGCCCACGATTACGAGAGCTTCTACCGGCGTGAGCGGAAGGACCGGGAGGCGCTGGGATATCCGCCGTCCACGCGGCTCGCCAACGTGGTCGTGAGCGGTCCCGACGAGGAGCCGGTGGCGGAGGCGATCGTGCGCGTGGCGGAGAAGGCACGCGGGACCGAAGGGCTGACGGTCGTGGGACCGGCCCCCGCTCCGCTGGAGCGCCTCCGCGGCCGCTGGCGGCACCACGTGCTGCTCAAGGCATCGGGCCCGCAGCCCCTCGACCGTGCCCTCAGGGATCTGGCGCGGCGGGAGGAGGAGCTGGTCGGCGGATCGAACCGGTTGGAGATCGATCGCGACCCTCTCGGTCTTCTGTAATCCGGGCTTCGGGGCGCATGCGGCGGCCTTCCATGCGGCGGCTTCACCCCGCCGGTAGATTCCCTCCCCCATGAAGGCAGAGCGCATCCGCAACTTCGCGATCATCGCGCACATCGATCACGGCAAGTCGACGCTGGCCGACCGGCTGCTCGAGCGCACGGGCACGCTCGGCCGACGCGAGATGCGGGAGCAGGTTCTGGACGCCATGGATCTCGAGCGCGAGCGCGGAATCACGATCAAGATGCACGCCATCACGATGGCGTACCGCGCGGCCGACGGGCGCGACTACGAGCTGAACCTGATCGACACTCCGGGGCACGTGGACTTTTCCTACGAGGTGTCGCGGAGCATGGCTGCCGCCGAAGGCG
>DATFFS010000041.1:0-3939 GCA_035249945.1 Gemmatimonadota bacterium | reverse complement strand
GGGAGGTAGACGTACGGCTCCCCGGAGGGCCCGCACGGCTGCCCGCGATAGAGGTCCCCGCGGATGATGTGCCCTGTCCCAACGAACGCTCCCGAGCTCAACTCGAATGTCAGGTAGCTGTACGTGGGTCGGGGGTCGGGGTTCCCGGGAAACGGCAGGCCGAGCCCAGGAGCAAAGCACCTGATCCACCTTGGCGCCGCAAACGGGTGCGGGACACAGCTCCATCCCTTCGCTGCGAGTTGCTCGTGCGTTACTCCCCCCGCATTCGCGGTGCTGGCGAGGGACGCCGCGACCGCCGCGGTCGCGGCGGCTGCGAGCAGTGCGGCGGTCACCCTCCGCGCTGCGCTCGTTCCTTTCATGAGACCCTCCTATCGAGATTGCGGGAGCCGGCTGCCCCGCTCGCCGGAGAGGCTCAGCCATGCCGGTTGAGTCCGATTGGAGCCGGGGTGGAGAATCGGTCGAAGACGGTGGTACGGTCGCCGGGTCGTCGTGGAAACCACGCTTGAGTTCCGGATCCTCGGGCCGCTGGAGGTACTCGGCGACGCCGGATCGGTGCACGTCGGGTCGGCGAAGCAGCGTGCGCTGCTCGGCCTGCTGCTCCTGCATGCGAACGAGCCGGTGTCCACTTCGCAGATCGTGGATGCGCTGTGGGGGGAGTCGCCGCCGGCCACTGCGGACAAGCTCGTTCAGGGGTACGTTCACGCGCTCCGCAAGCAGATGGGCGACGGCATTGTGCGGACGCGGCCGCCTGGGTACGAGGTCGCGCTTCAGGGCCGCACCTTCGACCTGGCGGAGTTCGAGCGCCTGCTCGAGTCGTCGCGTTCGGCTCCGCTGCGCCAGGCGGTCGAGCTCCGGCGTCGAGCCCTTGCGCTCTGGCGCGGCGGTGCGCTCGCAGGGGTCGAGCTCGAAGGACAGGCGAGGCATCAGGTCGCGCGACTCGACGAGCTTCGTCTCTCCACACAGATCGAGCAGATCGATGCCCGTCTCGAGCTCGGCCAGCATGCCGAGCTCGTCGGCGAGCTCGAGACCCTCGTGGCGGCGAACCCGTACCAGGAGCGCCTCCAGGCACAGCTGATGCTTGCGCTCTATCGCTCGGGCCGCCAGGCTGACGCGCTCGAGCACTACCGCTCGTTCCGGCGTTCGCTCGACGAGGAGATCGGCCTTCAGCCCGGATCCGAGTTGAGGGAGCTCGAAGCGGCGATCCTCCGCCACGACCACGAGCTCGCCGCGCCAGAGCGCAGCGTTGTGACGGAGCCGGCAGTCGCGGGGGAGCCGAGCGCGATCGAGTCGGAGCCTGCGCCGAGGCGCCCTCGATTCCTGGCACCGGTGGGAGTCGTCGCGCTCCTTCTCTTTGTCGCCGCGGCTGTCGTGGGGATCGTCCTACCCGAGGACGAACCGGCGCCGATCGTTGTGGCGCCCAACTCCGTCGCTGTCATCGACGCCGAGGCGAATCGGGTCGTCGAGGCGGTTCCGGTGGGGATCAGGCCGGGACCGGTCGCGTACGGCATGGGCTCGGTCTGGGTCGGAAACCTCGACGACGACTCGGTCACCAGAATCGATGCCGCGACACGGGTCGTCATCAAGAACATCCCGCTTCCCGCGACGCCGGATGCCGTTACCGTCGGCGCGGGGGCGGTGTGGGTGGTCAACGCGCGACTCGGGATGCTTTATCGCGTCGATCCGGAGTTCGACAGGGTGACGGATGCGACCCGACTCGGAGATCGGGCGATCACGTACACGGGAGCAGGGGTAGACGTGGGCCTCGGATTCGTCTGGGCGGCATTCGGCGACTACACGCTCGCGCGAGCGGATCCACGTCCCCCGCGTGAGCGCGGCATCGCGTCGGCCGGCACGGGTCCGGTCGCGGTCGTGGTCGCGTTCGGCGCAGTCTGGGTGGCCTACTCGGGAGATTCGACCGTGCAGCGTTTCGATCCGCGCACGTTCGAGGACGGGGCAGTGGGCGACTTCACACTGGGCTCGAGCCCCGCCGGCATCGCCGCTGGCGTCGGGGGGATCTGGGTGACGAGCAGGGCCGACGACTACGTCACGCGCCTCGACGTGGGCGGTTTCGGCTTCAACTCGGGGCGTCCCATTCCGGTCGGGGACGGGCCGACGGCGGTTGCCGTGGGCGCCCGAGCGGTATGGGTTGCGAACACTGCGGGAGGCTCCGTCTCGCGCATCGACCCGACGACGGACGAGGTCGACGAGACGATCCCGATCGGAAACGTCCCTGCCGGGCTCGCATACGGAGAGGGCGACGTCTGGGTGTCCATCCAGGAGCCGTAGCCCGCTCAGTCCTGCAGGCAGGCAACCGCGAGATCGAGGACGGGGCGAAGCACGCGGCATCCGACGCGATCCGAGGTGAAGGTGACCTCGTTGATGACGTTGAGCGCCGCCAGCGGCGCATACTCCTCCACGAGGAGCGCGTCCAGCCGCGCGTACGCGCGGCTCCGTTCGCGCGCCTGGAGCGTCCGCGCAGCGCGGCGCAACTCGCGGCTCGTCGTGCCCGACCGGAACCGCGTTAGCGTCTGGTCGTCGATGATCTGCGTCTCGAGCAGCTGGTTGAGGTACGCGTGCGCATCCGGGATGTTCGGCGTCCAGAGGACGAGCGCGATGTCCCACCCCTCACCGCGCGCGGCCAGCTTCTCGAGATACGCCGCCGTCGCGATGTGCAACGGGATCCGCCTGACCTCGACCTGAAGGCCGATGGCGTCGAGCTGCCGCGCGACGAGCTGGGCGGCCGCGACCGGAAGCGTGAAGTCGGTCGTGTACATGACCGCCTTCCGTGAACGGAGGTTCCCGTCCGCGAGGGCCCTCGCCCGAGCCAGGTTCGGCTTGTCCAGCGGGTAGATGTCCGCATTCTCGAACCCTGGGATGCCGTAGGGCAGGTACTGGTCGGTGACCTTGCTCGCGATCGACCCGCCCGCGGTCGCCAGTAGTGCCTCGCGGTCGAGTGCGAAGTTGACCGCCCGACGTAGACCGGGGTTGTTCCTGAAGAGCGGTCTCGATGCGTTGAATGCGAGCATCCGCAGCGACAGGCCCGGCCTGACCAGCAGCCGCCCGGCGTTGATGCGGTGCCTGGCGAGAAGACCCAGCGACGGGTCCATGAAGACGCCGGAGATCGTGTGCCCCCAGTCGGCCTCGTTCGTGTCGATCCGCCGAATCATGTCGGTCGGCGTTCCGCTCTGGGTGACGTCGAAGCCGTCGAGGTGGATCTTCCGCGACCCACCGTAGTAGGGGTTCCGCCGGATGGTCACGCGTTCGTTCTCGCGGTACTCCGTGAAGTAGTACGGGCCAGCCGTGTGGAAGGGACCGACGCCCTCGCCGCTCGATGGGAGGTTGGGCGGAACCGCGCAGAAGAACGGCATCGCCGTCCGTGCAAGGAAGTCCGGCGCCGGCCGGGTGAACCGGATGACGAGAGTGTTTCCGCGCGCCACGACGCCGCTCACCTTCTTGCTCTGCCCCTCGAGGACGTCGCTCGCACCGACAATGTCCTGCATGTAAATCGCGCCCGGAGCGTTGATGAAGGGCTGCAGCGCTCTGTTGATCGCGTGCTCGAACGCGTTCGCTCGCACCGGCGCCCCATTCGAGAAGCGGAACCCGCGGCGGAGTGTGAACGTGTAGGTCCTGAAGTCGGGCGCGATGCGGTAGGTCGCGGCGACCTCGCGCTCCAGTCGGTAGGACGCAGGCGCGGGCTTGTCCGGGTAGGTCATCAGACGCGCGCAGGTCGTGTCCAGGAGCGCCCAGCCGGCCTGCGTGAACGAGAGGGCTGGGTCGATGTGATCGAGCCCTGACGCGGGCGAGAAGTGGACTAGGAGGATCCCTCCCTCCTGGCCCCGTGTGCTGGACGCGGATTGTGCGAACAGCGACGTGCCGAGAAGCAATGCGAGCAGTGCGACGAGAGAGTGACGGCGTTTCATTGGCTCCTCCTTCGCTGCC
>DATFFS010000040.1:0-10254 GCA_035249945.1 Gemmatimonadota bacterium | reverse complement strand
CGACGAGTACACGAGCAAGCTTCCCAAGAAGTACCGCGAGGGCCGGCTCTACATCGATTACCTGCGGAACGATCGGAACTCCACCGCGATCGCGCCGTACTCGACCCGCGCCCGCCCCGGTGCGCCGGTTGCCGTCCCGCTTGCGTGGGAAGAGCTCCTCGACCACGAGGAGACGCCGGTCTGGACGGTCCGGACATTCGCCGAGCGTCTCGACCGTCCCGACCCCTGGGCCGACATCGGGAAGGCGCGCCAGTCGATCACGAAGGCGATGAACCGGGCCGTAGAGAGCTAGCGCTACGCGATCTTGAGGCCCGCCAGCGGCACCGCCTGCTGCTTGCCGCGCAATGCGATCGACGCGACTCGCTCCCGGGCCATCCAGGACGGCAGCTCCATCCTGTCGAGCAGCGTCATCGAGGCGACGATATCGCTTCCGATCTCTCGCGAAGCGGACAACAGCCTGGCCGCGGTATTGACCGTATCGCCCACGAAGGCGATCTCCCGCTTCAGGTCGCCCATCTCCCCGGCGACGACGGTGCCGATGTGGAGGGCGGCACGATACTCCGGCACCATCCCGAATCGCCGTTCGTATTCCCGCGCCTTGGCCAGGATCCGCTTGCGCACCGAAAAGGCACACAGCACGCAGCGGGCCTGCGTGAGCGCGTCCTCGGCTCGCCACGTCAGAATCGCCTCGTCTCCCACGTACTTGTGGATGGTGGCGTCGTGATCGAGCGCGGCATCGGTTACGTCGCGAAAGAACGCGTTCAGAAGCTTGTGGTAGTCCAGGTCGTCTAGCCGTTCGGCCACAACCGTCGAGCTCTTCATGTCGATCAGCAGGAAGACGCGCTCCTCGCGACGAGGGCGGTGATAGCGCCCTGTCACGAGATCGCGCAGCACGCTGAAGCCGAGCAGCCGGCCCACCTCGATGACCGCGTTCACCAAGAGCGACATGATCCCCGCAAAGACCAGGATCTGGAAGAAAGTCCTGTCGAAACCCAGCGTCTGGGGATCCAGCGGGCGCATCAGCAGACGGGTGAACTGCGTGGCCACGACGATCAGAACGAGGTAGAGGGCGATCTTGGCGAGCAACAGCGTGGAGAACGGCCAATCGCGAATGGCGCGCAGCACGGGCCAGCGGCGGCCGGCGAGCTCGAAGCGGCAGACCGGGATGGAGATCAGCGCGGAATTCACGATCCCCTGTACGCCCCCCATCCAGGGCTCCCCGGTCGCGATGATCCAGCCGAAGACGAAGCTGATGAGCATGACGATGCCCGTGATCGCCCACGTCAAGCGCCACTCGGCCTGACGGCGGGCTCGGTCGTCGGCCTCGAAGCGATCCGCCTGGTCGCGTCCGGCTGTGGACGGCGCTGCCATGCGGGGATAGTACGTGATCGGGAAACCGGTGGCCCCGCCCGACTGCGGGACGTGCTGCGGGTGGCATCCTGCCCCGCCCAAGGGTGTATTCGAGTACGGTCGTCGGGAGGGTGCACTCGGGCGAGGAGGAACGATGACGGAGCTGAAAGAGCTATTGACCTACCTGCTGGGGATCGGCCAGGAGGATCTCGACATTCTCCAGATGACGCTGAGGGCGCTGATCGTCTATCCACTCGGAATCGCGATGGTGCATCTGGGAGACAAGCGCTTCCTCGGCGGAATCGCCGCTTTTGATCTCCTCATGGCGATCGTCATCGGGTCGATCCTCAGCCGCGCGATCTCCGGGACCGCGCCCTTTCTCCCATCGATCTGCGCCTCGTTCGCTCTGGTCATGGCGCATCGCGGCCTGGCCTTCGCGGGTTTGCGCTGGGCCGGCTTCGCGAAGTTCGTCAAGGGCAGCCCGCGGCAGCTCATCCGCGACGGCCAGATCCTGTGGGGCGAGATGCGGAAATCGGCCATCGGCGAAGAGGACCTGCGCGAGGCCGCCCGACTGCACGGCAATGCGGCCATCGACGAGGTCCATGAGGCGTTCCTCGAGCGGAACGGGCACATCAGCGTGATCCTGGCTCGCTGAATCGCGGCGCACCCGGATCACCTTGAACGCGAGGACGTCGCCACGCGTTTGACGCGCAGGATGCCTCGTCGCTACGTCCACCGAATCCCTGTCGCCCTGACGGCCGGGCTCGCCCTCGCCGGAGGGTTCTCCCATCCGCTCGGCGCGCAGACTCCCGCCGACGTCGCCGACGAACTCCTCACCGCTGATCGCGCGATCTCCGCCGCGGCCGATGCCGGCCTGATCGAGGCCCTCGCCGGGATGTTCTCCGCCGACGTGATCGTGCCGGCACCGGGCGGCACTTTCCTGCGCGGGAGGGAGGCGGTTCTCGAGGCCCTGCGGGCGAATCCCGCGAACGCCGGGGTACGGGCGGAGTGGCTGCCGATCCGCGCAGGGGTTTCGGCGGACGGGCTGCACGGGTTCACGTTCGGGTACATGACGGCCTTCGGCCCGGACACGACCGAGACGCACTTCAAGTACATGACCTACTGGGAGCGGCAGCCCGACGGCTGGCGCGCCAGCGCGTGGAAGCGCGCGCCGCTGGAGGCGTTCGAGGCGCACGCCGCGGCAATGGAGCCTTCGCTCCCCGCGGAGATCGTGTCTCCGATTACGGATCCCGACGCGATTCGCGCCCACGAGGCCAGCCTCGCCGAGGCCGAAAGCGCGTTCTCACGGGACGCGCAGTCGATGGGGCTCGAGGCGGCCTTCGCTCGCTACGGCAGCGCGGACGCGGTGAACATGGGCCCGCGGAGCGGGCCGTACGTGGTCGGCGCGGCGGAGATCGGACGCCTGGTCGCCCAGGGCGAGCCCGGCGAGGGGAGCTCGGTGTCGTGGGGACCGGACGAGGCGATCATCGTCGCCTCGAGCGGCGACCTCGGAATCACGTTCGGGCGGATCCGCTCCAACGACCCCGCGTCCGATTCCCCGCCCTTCCCCTTCTTCACGATCTGGCGCCGTGCCTCGCCCGACGCTCCCTGGCGGTACATCGCCGAGTAAGCCGCCCGGAGAGCCGTCAGACCGCGAACAGCAAGACCGGCACGGCCGGCTCTATGCTCCTTTCAGGTCCCCGATGGTGGGGGCGCCGTCTGACCAGAGGAGGAGTAGAATGCCGAAAGGCGACAAATCATCCTACACCGACAAGCAGAAGCGCCAGGCCGAGCACATCGAGGAGGGCTACAAGGAGAAGGGCGTCTCGGACGACGAGGCGGAAGAGCGCGCCTGGCGCACGGTGAACAAGCAGTCGGGTGGCGGCAAGAAGAGCGGCAGCGGCCGCAAGAGCTGACCACCCACAGAAGCAGACGCCGGCGACGCGTATCCGCTCGAGCGTTCCCGCTCGACGCGTCGCCGGCTGCCGTCCAGCAGCTGCTTCATTGCCCTCTTCGCAACCGCGCATAGGAATCCGCCACCCAGGAGTGCTCACGCGGGCCCCGCGAAGGCTCTCCGCCAGACGCTATCCCCCAGCGCTCGATCCACGACGGCCCGCCCTGTCCGAGGTAGGGATCCTCACGCGTGTAAACGGGGTCCCGCATCGCCTCGGCCAGCTCGACGAACCGGTATCCGCGGGCGCGGATGCGGGCGAGCAGCGGAGGCAGCAGGTCGGCGTTGAGCCGGTTGGCGTGCAGCAGCAGGACCTGCGGAACCTCCCTACCCACGACCTCGCGGGAACGCGTCTCGAAGTATGCGAACGCCCCGTCGATGTGGTCCAGGTAGGCTTCGGCGACGCGCACGGCCAGCGCGGTGTCTGCATCCGCGATCGCCGCGTGGTAGACGTACGCGTAGACCCATTCCTGATTGTCGACCGTCACCGGCGCCACCTGCCACCCGTTCTCCGCCAGATGCGCGGTCAGGCCGGCTTTCTTCTCCGGCGTGTCGCCCGCGTGGAGGAACGGATGGCGGAACCAGACGAGACTCCCGCCACGGAGCTCGAGCAGCGAGTCGATCGGAGCCGCACCCCTGTCCACGTCCTTCAGGTACTCCGCGAGCGGGATCCGCTCGAGGTCGGGATGCGACCAGGTGTGGTTGCCGAGCTCGTGCCCGGCGTCGAGCCACGCCTTCAGCACGTCGTCGCGAAGCCCGGTCGGCGGCTCGCCGCACGTGCGGCTGGCGTTGACGAAGCCGACGGCCCGCGCGTCCGCCTCGGCGAGGGCCGCGAGGATCTTCCCCGTGATCTCGCGGGCGGCGGCGGGCTCGCAGGCGCCGTCGGCCGGCGTCATCGGCAGATCGTCGAACGTCAGGGCCACAGCTCGCTGCGAGCCGAGAACGACGGGAGTGCCGAAGGCCAAGACGGCGACCGCCGTCGCCAGCCCCGCGAGCGCAAGCCGCCTCAGGTGCCCGCGTTCGCCAATACGACCTCGAATGGCGCCTGGCCGTGCAGCTGGATCACGGTCTGGCCCGTCACGCCGCCGTAGTGGTCCTCGTTCGGCGGGAAGTACAGGAACGAGCCGGGAGAGTACTCCTCGAGGGCGTCGGGGTTCTCGTCGGTGCCCATGCCGATCAGGAACATCCCCGTGAGCACCGTCAGGTGCTCCGCCTTGGGATGGTGGTGCGCGGGAAACCGATAGCCGTCCGGGAACAGCAGGCGGATCGTGTAGTCGCCCGAAGCGGCCATTGGGTCCCCGTGAATGACCGCCAGCTGAACGCCCGTGTCGAAGCCCGGAAGCTCGAAGGGAGTGAAGCCGATGGCGTCGTTCGCCTTGAAGTCGTGCGGCCCGGCCTCGCCCGGAGCCGCGGGAGCGGCCTCCTGGGCGAAAGCGGCCACGGGTAGGGCCATCGATAGCAAAACGAGAGTCTTGATCCGTCGCATGTGTCCTCCGTGATGTTGGGGTGCAGTTTACGTCGTGATAGCGCGCTTCCGCCGGGATGTCAACGGCGGAACAGCGGGCGTCGATCTCGCCGCACCAACGAGGAGAGCGCCGCGGGAGTTTGATGCGCGTGAGGGTTCCCGGCGCCGTCTCCGTCCTCCTTTTCGTCTTCTCCGCCTGTGATGGAAGCGGGAGCGGACCGGCGGGCCCGATCGTCAATCCGCCCGTGACGGGACCCGGCGACTACGAGCTTCAGATCGCCTTCTCAGGCGGGACGCGCGGCTACTCGCTCCACGTGCCCGCCGGCTGGAACGGCACGAGCGCACTTCCCTTGCTGCTCGTCTTCCATGGCGTCCCGCGCGGGAACATGCGGGCGGTAACCGGCTTCGACCGGGTCGCCGATTTGCGAGGCTTCGCTGTCGCCTATCTGCAGAGCGACGGGCCGGACTGGGCGGTCGGCTGCACCGCCTGCACCAACGCGGCGCGGGGGGGAGTGGACGACGTCCAGTTCGTCGAGGACGTGCTCGACGAGCTCGACGGATCGATACCCGTGGACTCCCGGCGCGTCTGGGCGGCGGGGTTCTCCCAGGGCGCGCTCCTCACCCACTTCCTGGCCTGCGAGATCCCCGACCAAATCGCCGCCTTCGCAAGCGTCGCCGCCACGATGATCGAGCAGGTCGTGGTCGGCTGCGAGCCGACGCGCAAGGTGCCGTGGCTGTTCGTGCACGGGAGCGAGGATCCGGTGCTCCCGGCGGCCGGCGATGCGGGGGCGTTCGCCCGCACCATCGCGATCCGGACGACGGTCGAGATCTGGGCCGAGTTCGACGGCTGCGCCGAGGAGCCGGGGGTCTCCCAGCTGCCGGATGGCGGCGACTTCAACTCCACGCTCGTGCGTCTCCACGACTGGGACGCGTGCGAGTCCGGGGCCGACGTCCTGTGGTACGAGGTCGTGGGGGGCGGCCACGTCTGGCCGGGCTCGCCGGTCGCGTTCGACCCCGGCTTCGGCCTCGAATCTCCCGATCTCGACACCAGCGCCGCCATCGCCGACTTCGTCGCGGGGTTCTCTCTGTAGCCAACCACCGCACGATCGCATTGCCTATCGAGTGATCGAAGGGCTAGCCTCGAGCCCCGATGAGCTCAGGCGAACGGCTCGCGCGCGTCGTGGGCGTACCCGGCGCGGTGCTCATGGGACTCGGGTCGATTGTGGGCACCGGGATCTTCGTCAGCATTGGAGTGGCTGCCGGAGTGGCCGGTCCGGCCGTGGTCATCGCGGTCGCGCTCGCGGCGGTGCTCGCCACCCTGAACGGGCTCTCGAGCGCCCAGCTGGCCGCCAGCCATCCCGTGAGCGGCGGTACCTACGAATACGGCTACGAGTACCTGAGCCCGGCCCTCGGCTTCACGGCCGGCTGGATGTTCCTGTGCGCCAAGTCCGCATCGGCCGCGACTGCGGCGCTGGGGCTCGCCGGGTACACGCTGGCCGCCTTCGGCGTATTCGACCACCGCGCCCGGATCGCGCTCGGCGTGGCCGTGGTCATCGCCGTGACCGCGCTGTTGGTGGGCGGGATGCGCCGATCGAACAGGGCCAACGTGGCGATCGTCTCGTGCACCCTCCTCGCCCTCCTCGCCTTCGTCCTGGCCGGTCTCCCGGCCGCCGTGGAAGGGGCCGCCGCGCGCTTCGATGGCGTCTTCGGCGACGTGCGCGCGCCGGATCTGCTGCACGCCACCGCGCTCATGTTCGTCGCCTACACCGGCTACGCGCGGATCGCGACGCTGGGCGAGGAGATCCGGAACCCGGAGCGCTCCATCCCGCGTGCCATCACGTGGGCCCTGCTGACGACGACGGCGCTGTACGTGGCCGTGGCGGCGGTCGCGGTCTCGGCCGTGGGCGCGGGGGCGCTAGCGAACGCGACCGAGCAGGCGGCCGCTCCGCTGGAGATCGTCGCCCGAGAGTTCGACTTTCCGCAGGTCAGCCGGCTGGTCGCGATCGGCGCCATCACCGCCATGGGGGGCGTACTCCTGAACCTGTTGCTCGGCCTCTCGCGCGTCCTGCTGGCGATGGGGCGCCGCGGCGACATGCCGCCCGCGCTTGCCGAGGTGGACGCGCGAGAGCGATCCCCGCGCAGGGCCGTCGTCGTCACCGGCGTCGGGATCGCGGGCCTCACGCTGATCGGCAGCGTCGAGACCACCTGGTCGTTCAGCGCGTTCACGGTGCTCGTCTACTACGCCCTGACCAACCTCGCCGCGCTGCGCCTGCCGGCCGATCGCCGGCGCTACCCGCGCGCGGTGCCGACCCTGGGTCTCCTGGGATGCCTCGGCCTCGCGTTCTGGGTCGACCCGCGGATCTGGCTCGCGGGGCTCGTCCTCATCGCGTTGGGACTCGGCTGGCACCTCCTCGCGCGACATCGGTCGGATCTCCGCTAGCCTCCTGCCGCCCCTTCCCGCGGACGCGGGCACGTGCAACAACGCACCCCCCGGCGGAGACTCACCGGGTGGCGACGAACTCGAGCCCGGAGGGCGCAGGCTGACCATCGATGCGACGATCCGCCGCGCCCAGGCCGGCGACCCGCGGGCGTTCGAGTCGATCTACCGCGACCACCATCGCCGGGTGTGGGCGCTGGCGTCTCGCTGGGAAACGGACCCCGACCGCGCCGCGGACCTCCTGCAGGAAACGTTCGTCGAGGTGTGGCGCGCGCTGCCGGGCTTCCGCGGCGACAGCGCGCTGTCGACCTGGATCCACGCGATCGCGCTCAGGACCGCGCTGGACCGCGGGCGCGCCGAAGCGCGACGCGCCGCGCGCGAGGAGGTCGCGGGCCGATCGGAGCCTACCCGCTCGCTCCCCGCGATCGGAACGAACGTAGACCTCGAGCGAGCGATCGCCGCGCTGCCGGACGGGCAGCGCCGCATGCTCGTCCTGCACGCGATCGAGGGCTACCGCTGCCGCGAGATCGCCGAACGGATGGGCGTCGCCGTGGGGACTGTCCAGTCCCAGGTGTTTCGCGCCCGACAGAAGCTGAAGGAGGTGCTGGATCCATGAATCGACATCTGACCGACGAGGAGACCCTGGACCTGCTCGCCCCGGGCGCGGAGCCGGCGGCGTGGGCACGCGACCATCTCGTGGCATGCCCGGAGTGCCGGCGCCGCGTCGAGGCGGAACAGCCCCTTACGGCACGTCTCGCCGGCCTTCCCCGCGAAACCGATCCACCGCGTGACATGTGGCCGGAGCTGCGCGCGGCCGTCGGATTCGAGCCGAGGTTCGCCGGAGGGCATGCACTGCGAGCCGCAGCCGCCGTGGCGCTCTTCGTCCTCGGGGCCGCAACCGGGCGCGCGCTCGGGCCCGCGGAGACCGGTCGCGAGCCGACGACCCCAAACGAGCCGCTCGCCGCGGCCGCGGAGGTCCAGCGGACGGGGACCGCCTATGTCGCCGCCCTGGCGCGCTTCCGATCGATCGCGGAGGTCACTCCGGATCCCGTCGTCGAGCAGGCCCGGGACGTCGCGCTCGCCGCAGTTCACGGCGCCGCGTGGGAGCTCACCCGCATGAAACGCGACGACCCTACCGCGCGCGAGATCGTCTCGCTCGTCGGCGCCGGCCGGCGGGCCGAATCGTCGCATGGGCCCGCACAGTGAGGGGCGGGAGAATCCTTGCCGCCCTCTCGGTGGCGCTGCTCGCCCTGGCCGGGGCCTCCCGCGCGCAGGAGACCTGCGCGGAAGCCCGCCCGCTCCGCGGCGATCCGGGGATCGAGCGCTATCTGTGCGTCGGCGGCGCGTGCGAGATCTGGGTCCAACTTCCGGATGGGCTCGCGCACTCCTTCTCGACCGAGCCGCGGATCGACGCGATCGATCCGGAGAGTCCGGCGGCCGGTCGCCTCGAGGTCGGCGATGTCCTGGTCGCGATCGACGATCGGCTGATCACGACGTCCGCTGCCGGCCGCCGGCTCGCGCGACTCGAGCCGGGCGTGCCCGTCCGGCTGTGGGTCCGCCGCGGCGGCCGCGATGTGCGAGTCGAGCTGACCCCCCAGCCGGGCTGCGGCCCGAGCGGCCTGTCTGTCCGGATTCCGGGGGCCGAGTGAGGATCCGCGTCGTGTCGGCCGCGATGACGCTCCTCGGCTTCCTCGCCGCGCCGGGGGTCGTGGCCGGCTCGGCGCTCCCCCAGGATTTTCCCGACGTTTCGCTTCCGCGACCGACCGGGCCGCATGCGGTCGGGACGCGCGCCATGGTGGTCGTGGACCCGGGCCGGCTCGAGCGCCAGCCGCCGGACCCGGGCGGTCCGCGGGCCCTGCGGGTCGGGTTCTGGTATCCGGCGGCCGAGACCGCGGGGCCATCCGCCCGCTACATGGACGCGCCGACGGCGGCCACGTGGGTCGAGCGTCACGAGTTCCCGCCCGGATTCGAGCAGAGCGTCGGGACGCATGCATTCGAGAACGCTCCGCTCGCCGCGGGCGATTCCCCCTGGCCGCTGCTCGTATTCAGCCACGGCATGAGCTGGCCGGCCGCGATGTACCAGGCGTTTCTCGAGGAGATGGCGAGCCACGGTTACGTGATCGCGGCGGTGGAACACACCGGCTACTCCGACGCCATCGTCTTCCCGGACGGCCGCGTCGTCGGCTTCACCGCCTGGTCGGAGCCGCCCGCGACGGACGAGGAGCGGCGCGAGCGCCTCGCGGCCCACATGCCCACCTGGGTCGCCGATCTCGCAGCCGCCCTCGACGAGATCGAGCGGCGCGCGCGGAGCGGCGAGCCCTTCTACCGCTCGATCGCGGTCGACCGGGTGGGGGCCTTCGGCCATTCCTATGGCGGGGGCGCAGCCGTTCGCTTCATGCAGGCCGATCCGCGCGTGGTGACGGCGGCGAACCTGGAAGGTGGCGCCTACGGTCCCGACACCCTGCCGTTCCGGGTCAGCGAGCCGCTCCTCCATGTCGTGGGGGGCTACAACGAGGCCGAGCTCGTGGCCACGGAATTCGAGGCCGACGACACCCCCGTCTACCAGGTGCTCGTTCAGGGCGCCTTCCACAGCACGTTCAGCGACCTCATCTACTTGCACGCCTTCAAGGCCGGCGCGGAATGGCAGGCGCGACACCGGTACGATCTCGAGCCCGCGCGCGCGCTCCGCATCACCAACGATTTCCTGCTCGCGTTCTTCGACCGCTACGTGAAGCGGATCGAAGGTGAGCGCGAGGATCTCCTCCACGTCCGGTCCTCCGCGGAGATACTGAACCCGTCGACGCGAGGCTATCCCGAAGTCGAGCTGCGGATCGATTACTGACGAGCAACGGCGGCGCGGGCCGGCGTCGAGGGTCTCCGGGCTATCGCTCCGTATCCGCGGGTTCGAGGTCCAGATCCTCGAAGTCGTAGCTGAAGTCGACGGCCGGCGAGGCGGGCTCCATGCGGACCCGGTCGATCGTGCCGTCCGGATTCAGCTGGAAGGTGACGAACGCGTCGGCTCGAAGGGCGCGCTCCCGCCAGCGGACGAGG
>DATFFS010000039.1:0-2971 GCA_035249945.1 Gemmatimonadota bacterium | reverse complement strand
AGGCCGGCGCTGCGGCGGCGGCGCCGCCCGAGGAGGCGGCCGAGCGCGCCGCCGAGCGGCGAGCGACGGTCGTCTGCGCAGAGGACCAGCTGTCGCTGGCGATCGGTCGCTCCGGGCAGAACGTCCGGCTGGCTTCCAAGCTGACCGGATACAAGATCGATCTCGTGAGCAAGCAGGAGTATCTGGCGAAGGAAGAGGAGATCCTGTTCGGACGCAAGCCGGAAGCCGCCGAGGCGGCCGGGACGGAGGCGATCTCCGACGCCGCCGCCGGCGGCGAGGACTTCGCCCTCAGCCAGGTGCCGGGCGTGACTCCGGAGGCGGTGGCCGTGCTTTCGGCGGCGGGGTACCACACCTTCGAGGACATCATCAATCTCGAGCGCCAGGACCTACTCGGCATAGCGGGAATCGACGACGCGACCGTCGACGTGCTGATGCGCATGATCGACGAGCTGACCGTCGAGGTCGACGAGGAGTGGGACGAGGAAACCGGCGAGTACGTGGAGAGCGCCTCGGAGGACGAGCCGCGGGCGGACGAGGGCGAATCGGCCGGGGAGGTCCAGTCGGCCATGGGTGAGCTCCAGGCCCTGGCTTCGGACGAGAACGAGGGTTCCGAAGCGCGCCCGGACGATGAAGCGGCGCGCCGGGACGGCGGAGACGACGAGCAGAGCGCGGGCTGAGCGGGTCCCGGAAGCGCTCAAGCCTCGCGTAGCGGGCCTGCTCAGGCAGGCGCGCAGGGCGGGGCGGATCATCGTGGGGATCGCGCTCACGAAGCAATGCGTGCGTGATGGCCGCGCCAGGGCGATCTGGATCGCGGACGACCTCTCGGATCGGCGGGAGGCGTCGCTGCTGGATCGCTGGGGCTCCGCCGGGATCAGGATCTATTCGGGGTGGACGAAGGAGGAGCTGGGGGATCTGGCCGGCAAGCCCGCCGTGGCGGTCTTGTCGGTGACGGATCTGAACATCGCGGCCGGCATATCGCAGATCCTCGCGGCGGCGGTGTCCAACGAAGAACGAGGAGGGGAACGAGGCTAGTGGCGAAGATCCGCGTATACGAGGTGGCACGTCAGTTCAACGTGTCGAGCGAGGCGATGGTCAATCTCCTGCGGGAGATGGATCTCCCGGTGAAGAACCACATGTCCTCGATCGACGAGGAGACCGTCCAGCGCATCCGCGGCAAGTTCGACCAGGAGAAGGAAGCGGTCAAACACGCCGAGGAGGAGAAGAAGAAGAAGCTGGATGAGGCCAAGCGGGCGCGCCGCGTCGAGAAGGCGAAGGCCAAGCCCGGCACCGAGGCCGAGATCGTAGCCCCGGCCCAGCCGGAGGTCGTCGTGGAGGAGCCGGCGGAGGTCGACGGGGACGAGCAACCCGGTCGCCGCCGCCGCCGACGCAGGCGCAGGCGGGTGGATCAGGCCGCCGTCGAGGCGAACATAAAGAAGACCCTGGCCAAGATGGAGGGGAAGTCCCCCCGGCGCCGCAAGCGCGTGCGCAAGGAAGAGAGCGACGAGCAGGTCGATGTCGCCGAGCCCGAGAACCTGATCCGCGTCACGGAGTTCGTGTCGGTGGGGGAGCTGGCCGACCTGATCGAGGTGCCCGCCACCAGGATCATCCAGGCCTGTATGGAGCTGGGCCTGATGGTGACCGTGAACCAGCGCCTCGACTTCGACACGATCAGCCTGATCTGCGAGGAGTTCGGCTACGCCGCGCAGCGGCAGGACGCGTTCGTCCTGGACGAGCCGGAGGAGGAGGAGGTCGCCGAAGAGAACCTGGTTCCGCGGCCGCCCGTGGTCACCGTCATGGGTCACGTGGATCACGGAAAGACGTCGCTCCTCGACTTCATCCGTCAGACCAACGTCATCGCCGGCGAGTCCGGCGGCATCACGCAGCACATCGGCGCCTACGAGGTGGAGCTGGACGACGAGCGTTCGGTGACGTTCCTGGACACCCCGGGCCATCAGGCGTTCACCGCCATGCGGGCGCGCGGAGCGCAGGCCACCGACATCGTGATCCTGGTCGTGGCGGCCGACGACGGCGTCATGCCGCAGACGATCGAGGCGATCGATCACGCGCGTGCAGCTGGCGTTCCCCTGGTGGTGGCAGTCAACAAGATCGATCTGCCGGATGCGCGTCCCGACCGCGTGAAGCAGGAACTCATGCAGCACAAGGTGGTGATCGAGGAATTCGGCGGGGACGTCCTGTTCGCCGAGGTGAGCGCCAAGACGGGAACCGGTGTCGACGACCTGCTCGAGAAGGTGATGCTGCAGGCGGACGTGCTGGACGTCCGCGCGAACCCGGACCGCAGCGCGCGCGGGGTCGTGATCGAGTCGGAGCTCGACAAGGGCAAGGGGCCGGTCGCTACCGTGCTGGTTACCGCCGGCACGCTGAAGATCGGCGACGCGTTCATCTGCGGCCTGTTCGACGGGCGGGTGCGGGCGCTGCTCGATGAGCGCGGAAACAGCGTGCAGGAGGCGGGCCCGTCCCAGCCCGTACGCGTCCTCGGGTTCAGCGGAGTGCCGGAGGCGGGCGACGGCTTCGCGGTACTGGGGGACGACGGAGAGGTGCGGGACATCGCGCAGCGACGGCAGCGGCTCCAGCGGGAGCAGGGGTTCCGGCGGACCAAGGAGCCGACCACGCTCGAGGAGCTCTACGCCCAGGTCCAGGCCGGCGAGATATCGCGTCTCAACGTGATCCTCAAGGGCGACGTCGGCGGATCCGTCGAAGCGCTGGCCGACGAGCTCACCAAGCTCTCCACCGACGAGGTGAAGGTCGCCGTCATCCATCGCGGCGTGGGGGCGATCACCGAGAACGACGTCCTGCTGGCGGCTGCGTCGGATGCCATCATCATCGGCTTCCACGTGCGGCCCGACGCGCGAGCCCGAGCCGCGGCCGAGCGCGAAGGCGTCGACATCCGCGTGTATCGCGTCATCTACGAGGTCGTGGACGACGTCCGGCTGGCGATGGAGGGCCTGCTGGC
>DATFFS010000038.1:0-1119 GCA_035249945.1 Gemmatimonadota bacterium | reverse complement strand
ATTCTGGTCCTGCTCGACCTCCTCGGAGGGGGAACCGGTTACGGGCTCTGTGAGGGCGGGCTCTCGGCCTGCCCGGAGCGCTATACCGCCGGCCCGGCGCTGGCGATGTACCTGGTGATCTCGCTGATGGTGGTGGTGGCTCTGATCAGAATCGTCACCCATCTCTACCGGCGACTTCAGCGGCACCGAACCGGATAACCAGCAAAATCGCCGCCATGATGAGGGCGGCGCCCGCCCAGCCCGCCGTCGTCAATCGTTCATCGAGAACCACGGCGGCCGTCGCCACCGCGAATGCAGGCTCCAGGGCGAGGAGGATGGCGGTGCGAGACGGGCTGATGATCGTTTGCGCCCACAGCTGGAGGAGATAGCCACCGATCGAAACCCCGAGGGCGGTGATCAGAATCGCCGGCAGCTCGCGGCGGCCGGGGAAGGGGATTCCCTCGGTGATGGCGGCTAATGGAAAGGCGAGGATGCCGGTGACCAGTAGCTGCACGGCGGTGAAGGAGACCAGCGCGTGCCGGTTGGCCAGGCGGTCGAGGGCGATGATGTGTCCGGCAAAGGCGAGCGCCGCTCCCACCGTGAGCAGGTCGCCGCGCACCAATGCGGTTTCGGGGCGGTAGGTGAGGAAGACGACCCCGGCGAAGGCGAGGAGGGCGGCGGCGGCGATTCCCAGGGAGGGGCTCTTTCGGTAGAGGAGCGCTGCCAGCAGCGGGGTGAAGATGATGAAGAGGCCGGTGATGAGGGCGGAGTTGGAGGCTCCGGTGGTGACGAGACCGGCGGTCTGCAGGCTATAGCCGACGAAGAGCAGCGACCCCGCGATCGCTCCGTCGCGCCACACCCCCTTCCCCCGCGGGGCCCCGATCAACATCAGCACCAATCCTCCGAGGAGGAAGCGCCAAGCCACGAAGGAGATGGGAGGAAAGGTCGCCACCGCATCCTTGATGACGACGAAGGTCGATCCGAACAAGAATGACGCGGCGGCGATGGCCAGACCGGCCAGGGTGGTACGAGAGCGCAAGGGCCGGGAAGGCTAGGAGCCTCATACCATCGAGCCCTTGCCGCTCAAACCCCCACCTCCTCCACCGACGCCGGCCGCTCGCCGCCGGGCCAACCGCATCC
>DATFFS010000037.1:0-6078 GCA_035249945.1 Gemmatimonadota bacterium | reverse complement strand
CGCCGCGGCCGCGCTCGCCACCAGCGGCACCGCCTCGCTCGAGCTCGCGCTCCTCGGCGTGCCGCACGTGGTCGCCTACTGCGCCGCGCCCGCCACGTACGCGGCGGCGCGACTCCTGGTCGACACGGATTGGATCGCGCTCCCCAACCTGATCGCCGGAGCGACCGTCGTGCCGGAGTTCATCCAGCGTCTCGATCCCGCCACGCTCGCCGCGCCCATCGTCACGTGGCTCGCCGATCCTGCGGCCCGCGAGGAGGTCGTCGAGGGATTGGCCGGCGTCCGCGCCGCCGTCGGACCGCCGGGGGTGGCGGCCCGCGCCGCAGCCGCGGCGCTGGAAGCGCTCGGCGTCTGAGCGCCACGATCTGCCGTAGCGTTTGACCCGGGCGGTTCGGGCCGCGATCTTGAACGCGAACCGGCTCGTGCAACGACGCGCTGCGCTCGCAGGTTCCCCCGCCGGCAGGAGAGCTCGATGAGTCGAGTACAGTGGGTCGCCACGCTGAGCCGCGTGTTCTGCGGCATCGTGTTCATCGTTCACGGCTATCCCAAGATCATGAACCTTTCGGCCACGACGGAAGCGTTCAGCGGGATGGGGTTCCCGGGCTGGATGGCGATCCCGGTTGCGATCTTCGAGTTCTTTGGGGGGATCCTTCTCCTTGTCGGGTTCCTGACCCGGATCCTCTCCGCGCTCTTCGCCGCGGAGATGCTGGTGGCGGGGATCAAGGTGCACCTGCCGAACGGCTTCGACGTCTACCACTTCGGCGATCCGATGGCGCGGGGCTACGAGTACGTCCTGGCGCTCATCGTCCTGCTCCTGGGAGTGATCCTTCTCGGACCCGGACCGCTTTCCGTGGATGGAAAGCTCCGCGGCAGGACGGATATCCCGGACCTGGAACCGGGAGAGCCGGTTGCCTGAGACCGCGTCCCGGTCGGCGAGGATGCATCCGGCTTCCGCACCGCCGCGGCCGTTTCTCTCCGCGCCCCCCGAGGTGCGGCTGACGCGCGCCTTCGAGGCGCCGTTCGCCAACTTCCTCGCCACGGCGCGTACCTGCTACAGCTCCAAGGGCGTGATCGGCGACGTCGAGCTGAACGAGCGCTGGACGGATCTCGCGAAGAGCCTCTACATGGCGGGACACCACACCACGCTCCAGCACGCGCAGTTCCAGTTCGCGCTGTCGAACGTGAGCCGGCACTTCCTGTGGGCGTTCCTCCACAGCCATCCGTTCTACAACTCCGAGCAGGTGAGCCAGCGCTACGTCGAGGTCAAGCCCGGCAACGTGGCGGTGCCACCCCTCGAGGGCGAGGCGCTGACGCGCTACCGGGTGGCGGTAGAGCGGCAGATGGAGGACTACCGCGAGCTGATCCGGCTCCTGACGCCGATCACCGCCGATGCCTACTTCGAGCGCTTCCCGGGCCGCCGCGCGCACGCCGAGCGATACGCCAAGGAGATCGGCAAGCGCGCGCAGGAAGTGGCACGCTACGCGCTGCCGGTGGCGACGTTCGCCTATCTGTACCACACGGTCAGCGGGATCACGCTGCTGCGCTACGCGCGACTCTGCGAGCAAGTCGACGCGCCGACCGAGACGCGGCTGGTCGTCGGCCGCATGGTCGAGGAGCTGCTGGCGCACGACCCGGCGTACGCCACGATCCTGGAGGAGCCGCTCCCGATCGAGGCGACCGCCGAGTGGCGCTTCCTCGCGGGGTTGAACGGTGACGGGGGGCCGCAACGCGCGCGGGCGTTCCGTGAGGAGTTCGACGCCGAGCTGGCGGGGCGGACATCGATGCTCGTCGACTGGGGCGCGCGGAACGAGGAGGTCCTGGCCGACGCCGTGCGGGAGGTGCTGGGCGCGCCGCGGGCGACCCTCGACGATGACGCCGCGATCGCGCTCGCGCTGGACCCGGGGTCGAACCCGATCCTCGGGGAGGCCCTGAATCTGACGACCCACGACAAGCTGAGCCGCGCGCTCTTCCATCCCCACTACACGTTCCGGAAGAAGCTCTCCCACGCCGCCGACTCGCAGGACCAGCGCCACCGCATGACGCCGGCCTCGCGGCCCGCGCTGACCGCGCACGTGGGGAGCGAGCCCGACTACGTGATCCCTCGCCTCGTGCTCGAGGACGAGGCCGCGCGGCGCCGCTACGAGGAGAGCATGGAGCGGACGTGGGAGGACGTGGCCGCCGTCCGCGCCGCCGGCGCGCCCGACGAGTACGCCGAGTACCTGCTCCCGAACGCGGTGGCGATCCGCTTCACCGAGTCCGCCGATCTCCTCAACCTCTGGCACAAGCACTCCATGCGGCTCTGCTGGAACGCGCAGGAGGAGATCTGGCAGGCCTCGCTGGAGGAGGCGCTCGCCGTGCGGGAGGTAAACCCCAGGATCGGCCGCTGGCTCGCCCCGCCCTGCACCATCCGCCACGCCGCCTCGCAGCGGCCGGTCTGCCCCGAGGGGACGCGGTTCTGCGGCGAGCGTGTGTGGACGCTCGACCTGGATGCTTTCGCGAGGCGGATCTGACCCGCTACGCCGTCGCGCTTCTCGCACTGGCCTGGCCCGCGGCACCCGCCGATGCGCAAGACCGGATCACGGTGATCCCCTATGCAGGGATCCACTTTGCCGACGACGACCGATTCCTGTTCTCCGATGTAGGAACCCGCGACAGCGAGAAGGACGACGGACCCGTTGTCGGGATCAGGCTCGACATTCCCATCCGTGGGCCGTGGAGTGCGGAGCTTTCCTACGGCTGGACTTCCTTCGCCTTCGATCATCTCTTGAGCACGATCGAAGAACCGCTCGGTGCACCTGCGCGGGAAACGTACGACATGCACTTCGTCGAGGCGGGCCTCGTGTGGACCGCGCTGCCCGGGAGCGGAGTGCGTCCGTTCGCGACGCTCGGGGCGGGGATCGCACACGTGGACTTCGACATCGAGACCGCTGGTGCAAGCCTCGGAACGGTGGAAAGCGATACCGAAACCGCGATCGTGGGGGGCGGTGGCCTGCTCTTCCGTCCCGCAAAGCGCATAGGAGTCCGCCTCGACCTGCGCGATCACATCCGTTTCTGCAGCGAAATCTGCGCAGCAGAGGAAACGCTGCACGAGCTCGACCTGTCGGTGGGAGCCGCGATAGGCTTGTGAGGCTTGTTGGAAGGGGGGCGACTAAAGGAGAGTGAGGTACCGGTTTTTCACCAGCTTCCAGGCGCCCGACACTACGAGATGCTATGCCCTGGATCATCGCGAATAGGAGGATCACCAAGCCGAGAACGACCAGGGCGACTGGGTGCCCGCGTGCACCTTCGCGGCGGCGCAACAGGGCGTCGAAAACCCCACGGCGCCGTTGATCCCTCCTAACCCCTTTGCGGTCCCCACCGGACCCCGGCAGCCATGTTGCGCGGCGCCTCTCTGTCGGATATCCTTCCCGCACACGAGAAAGGAGGTGGTCCTATCATTCCAAGTAAACCCAGGATCAAACGTGAGGTGCCTGACCGCTAGGTGACTTCGCAAGGTTCCACGCGGGGTTGCCGCGCGGAATCCCATCAGGACACCGGGCCCGGGAGCGGGGCGGATTGATCCACCGCCGCGAAGAGTCTCCCGGGCCTTTTTTTGTTTCCTCCCGCCTTTCGCCGTCGGATCGGACGGCCCTAGAATGGGGCCGCGATGGCGACCCATTTCAAGCGCGCGCTGGGGCCCTTCGACGCCACGATGGTCGTCGTCGGCGGCATCATCGGCGCCGGCATCTTCATCAACCCCTACATCGTCGCGCAGCGGCTGCCCTCGAGCGGCTGGGTGCTGGCCGCATGGGTGGCGGGTGGCGCAATCGCACTCGTCGGGGCGCTGGCCTACGCCGAGCTGGGATCGCTCTTCCCGAAGGCCGGCGGCCAGTACGTCTACCTGCGGGATGCGTACCACCCGCTGGTCGGGTTCCTCTACGGCTGGGCGCTGCTCCTCCTCATCGAGTGCGGCGCGATCGCTGCGGTGGCGATCACGTTCGCCGAGTACGCCTTGCGCCTCGTCGGGCGGGACGACGCTTCCGCGCTGCCGCTCGCGATCGCGGCGATCGTGGCGGTGTCGGCGATCAACTACCTGGGCGTCAAGCCGGGGAGCCGCGTCCTCAACGTGTTCGTCGTCCTCAAGGTCGCGGCGCTCGCGATCCTGATCGGCGCGGGATTCCTGCTGGCCCCCGCCGGGCCGGAAGCGGGAAGCGGGACCGTCGCGGTGTCCGGCGGGGTCGACGCGGCGGCCGGAGCGGCAGCCGACGGGGCGACCGCCGCGCTGCCGATCCTCTTCGGCGCGGCACTGATCCCGATCCTCTTCTCCTACGGCGGCTGGCAGAACGCCAACTACATCGCCGAGGAGATCGCCGACCCCAGGCGGAACCTGCCGCGGAGCCTCCTCGCCGGGACGCTCCTTGTCGCGGCCGTCTACATCCTCGTCAACGTCGTGTACCTCCGCGCGCTCGGTCTCGAAGGACTGGCCGCGACGCGAACGCCGGCCTCGGACGCCGCCGGCCGACTCCTCGGCCCTGCCGGCGACCGGTTCGTGGCGGCCGCGATCGCGATCTCGACCTTCGGGTTCCTCGATCTCGCGGTGCTCGCCCCGACGCGCGTCTACTATGCCATGGCCGCAGACGGGCTCTTCTTCCGCGGCGTCGCGCGGCTCCACCCGCGCTTCCGGACGCCGTCGCTCGCGATCGTCCTCCAGGCGGCGTGGGCGATCGCGCTGGCTCTCACGGGCACGTATGCCGCGCTCGTCGACACGGTCGTGTTCGCCGACTGGATCTTCTTCGGGCTCACGGTGGCATCCGTCCTGGTCTTCCGGCGCCGCGTGCCGCTCGCCTCCCGGCCCCCGGGCGGATTCCGCGCGCCCCTCTACCCGCTGCTGCCGATCCTGTTCGCGATCGTATCGGCGGGAGTCGTCGCGAGCGTGGTGGCGTCCAATCCGGTGCGCTCGGCGGTGGGAGCGGCGCTCCTCCTGGCCGGCGTGCCCGCGTTCCTCTACTGGAGGAGGCGGGCGCCGATGCCGGCCGAAGAAGCGAACGGCCGGGGCGAGCGGGAGTAGCGGGCGCGGAAGGACTTCTCCATCCGATCCATGAACCCCGGCGCCGCGTCGCTATCGACCAGGCTCACCGTGCAGCCGCCGAACCCGGCGCCGGTCATGCGCGTCCCCCAGCAGCCCGGAGCCCCGCGCGCGTCCTCGACCAGAGCGTCCAGCTCGGGGGTCGAGACCTCGAAGTCATTGCGCAGACTCTCGTGGGACGCGTCCATCAGCCGGCCGACCGCCTCGCGGTCGTTGTGCCAGAGCGCGTCGACGAGCCGGTCGACGCGGTCGTTCTCCTCGACCACGTGCCGCGCGCGCCGGTAGCTCTCGCCGGGAAACGCGCGGGCGAGCGCCGCCAGGTCGTCCCGCGTCGCGTCGCGCAGGCTCCGGATCGCGCGACCCGACAGCCGCTCGAGCGCGCCGCGGGCGATCTCGCATTCGTCGCGCCGCTGGTTGTACGCCGACTGCGCGAGCGCGCGCTCGAGGCCGCTGTCGCAGACGACGAGCAGGGTGTCGTGGGGAAGCGGGACCTCGGCGATCTCCAGCGAGCGGCAGTCGATGCGGAGCGCACAGCCGCGGCGGCCCTCGAGCACCACGAGCGGATCCATGATTCCGCACAGCGTGCCAGCGCGGTGCTCGACCAGACGCACCATCTGCGCGAAGCCGATCGTACTCCGCGCGGGACTCTCCACGCCGGCCACCTCCGCCAGGGCCAGCGCGCACGCGACCACGAGCGCGGCCGAAGACGAGAGCCCGGCGGCCGACGGCAGGTCCCCGCCGATCCACAGGTCCGCGCCGGGTCCGGACGGGGCGGCGCCGACGATCTCGCGCGCCACGGCGCGGACGTACGCGGCCCAGGGCGGGAGCTCGACGTTGCGCGGTCCGCCCAGCGTGCGGCCGACCTCCACGGGTCCTCCGTAGCGTGCGGAGAGCGCGCGCACGATGCCGTCCCCGCGCGCCGCAGCAGCGACCACGATGCCGCGCTCCAGCGCGGCGGGCAGCACGAGGCCCTCGTTGTAGTCGGTGTGCTCGCCGATCAGGTTGACCCGCCCGGG
>DATFFS010000036.1:0-4979 GCA_035249945.1 Gemmatimonadota bacterium | reverse complement strand
GGGCGCTTTCGATGGTGCAGCGAGGGGAGATCAACGATGCGAAGTCTGCCCTGGGGATCCTCTACGCGGCCGGGTACTTCGCGGGAAGGTGACGGGCGATGCGGAAGTGGGGTTCTTTGGCTAGTAAGCTCGTGCTGTCCGCCGGGCTCGTGTCCGAGTGTCCGAAGCGCACGTCTCGTGTCCGGATTTCGCAAATCGTCTCATTTTCTCGTCATCCAAAGTAGACACTTCGGTTCGGGTTCGGTATATTTCAGCTGTGTTGTGTGCGACGTAAAGTGTTGTATTCCCAGCGATTACAGGCATGGCGCCGAGCAGAGGCCACTCGGCATGTCGTGTGCCTGATGTCCAACCAAGGCCAACGACAGGAGGACTCGCCCAACGTTCTGTCTTGTCAACGAGCTACCCTTTTGTATTGGGGGAAAGGAAAATGGCTGACGTGGCGCTGAAGCAGCACCAAGTGCCGTCGCCGGGAGCGGCTGTCCGGGAGCAGCTGCATGCCTTGGATGATTCGGAGGTCGTTTCCGCTTTTCTGGCGGGGGAGGAGCGAGCGTTTCAGGTACTGGTCGAGCGGTACCAGACGCGGCTGTTGAACTTCATCTACCGAACGATCGGGGACCGGGAGCGGGGCGAGGACCTCGTCCAGGAGGTTTTCATCCGCGTCTATCGGCACCTGCATCGCTTCGACCAGACGAAGAAGTTCTCGACCTGGATCTACACCATCGCGTCGAACCTGGCGAAGAACGAGCTGCGGAACCGCTCGCGGAACCCGCTGGTCCTGTTCCAGACGCTGACGTCGTCCTGGGACGACGACCACCGGCCGCTTCAGTTCGAGGACTCCTCGATGCGCCCGGACGACCTGTTCCGGAAGCGCCATCTGCAGGAGCTGGTGGAGCGCGCGGCCGACCAGCTGCCCGAGCATCACCGCGAGGTCTTCATCCTGCGGGAGATCGAGGGCAAGACGTACGAGGAGATCGCCGAGATCACCGACACGCAGCTCGGCACCGTGAAGTCGCGCCTGAACCGGGCACGCAACCGGTTCGCGCAGATCATCGCCCCCTGGCTGGACTAGCGGGCGCATACATAATCCCGGGCGGGGAGTAATAATCGGGGGAGCCGGTCCGCTCACCGGCACTCCTGAGGGACCGGTCACCATTATGGGGGCCGGTCCCATTTTTTTTGCCTGGAACCTGACACGGAGTCGGCGGTATCCATGGTGAAGTGACCGATACCCTGAATCGTCCCGCTTCGAGGACTCCGTGAGCCCCTTGCCCGTTTCGCGCCCTTGCCGGGCCTTCCTCGACGACTTCTCCGCCTTCGTGGACGGCCACCTCTCGCCCGCCCGCCGGGCCGAGATCCAGGCCCATGTCGACTGCTGCCAGCGCTGCCTCGACCACCTGACCGCATACATGCGCGGGGTCACCGTGCTGCGCTCCATCGAGGCGGGAGCCCCGGGCGACTTCTGGGAGCGGCTCGAGCGCCGGATCTGGCCGGACGAGGGACTCACGGTCGTCGACGGCGGACGGGACGCGGGCTACACGGTCGGGCGCTGGCCGGGGCCGGCCGTGGGCCTGGCCGCGGCGGCGGTGCTGGCGCTCTTCGTCATGGTTCGCGGTTTCGGCCCCGAGACGACGTCCGGGACCCTGGGCCCCCAGCGCGTCCAGGCATCGGTCGTCATGACGGTTCCGGAGGTCCCCGACGCGACGCAATCCTCCGTCCGGGACGATCGGCGGGCGCCGCGGTCCACCGAGTCCGAGCCCGCCGCGCGGCCCAGCGAGGTGATCCCGGTCTCCACGCCCACCGACCCTGCGGAGGCCGCGCTCGCCCGCGCCGACTCGCGCGCCACCACGGGATTCGACCGCGAGATCCGGCGGCTTCGGGAGCGGATCTTCGAGGGAAGTCTCGGGGAGGACCAGATGCGGTCGTCGCTCGCGATGGACGGCTGGGTCGAGCGGGAAGGCTGGGTCGAGCCCGTGCGGCTCGGCGGCGACTGGTCCCGGATCTCGATCCGACCCGCCGCGCTCGTGCGTCCGGCCTCGGCGATCCTGCCCGCTCCCTGGAACGTCGACCAGGCCGTCAGCCTGCCCTGACGCGCGCCGGTTCGCGCGCGCGGCTCCTCTTCGTATCTTGACCCGGTGACCACGAGACCGGGCCGCGTCACTCGCGGCGTCCCCGAGACCCGCTACGCGAAGAGCGGGAACGTCAACATCGCCTATCAGGTCCTCGGCGAAGGCCCCGTCGACCTGGTCTACGTGCCGGGCTGGGTCTCGAACCTCGAGGTCGCCTGGGAGCACCCGGGCCTCGCCCGGTTCTTCCGGCGGCTCGCCGCCTTCAGCCGGCTCGTTCTCTTCGACAAGCGGGGCACCGGGCTCTCCGACCGGGTACCACCCGATCATCTGCCGACTCTCGAGCAGCGGATGGACGACGTGCGGGCGGTGATGGACGAGGTGGGATCGGAGCGGGCGGTCCTAATGGGTCACTCGGAGGGCGGAAACATGTGCGTGCTGTTCGCCGCCACCTATCCGGAGCGGACCGAGGCCCTGATTACGTTCGGGATCTACGTGAAGCGGATCCGGTCCACCGACTACCCCTGGGCGCCCACGCCGGAGGAGCGCCAGGAGTGGCTGGACTTGCTGGCGCGCGGCTGGGGCGGCACCGTCGACCTGTCGACGATCGCGCCGAGCGTTGCGGAGGACGAAGCCTTCGCCCGGTGGTGGTCGCGGTATCTCCGGATGAGCGCGGAGCCCCAGTCGGCCGTCGCGCTCGGGCGCATGAACACCCAGATCGACGTCCGCGCAGTGCTCCCCACGATCCGCGTGCCGACCCTCGTCCTCCACAACGTCGGCGACAGGGACGTGAAGATCGACGAGGCGCGCTATATCGCCGGGCAGATCCCCAACGCGAGACTGGTCGAGCTCCCGGGGGAGGACCACATCCCGTGGACGTCCGGCCTGGACGCGATCCTGGACGAAGTGGAAGCGTTCGTGACCGGGTCGCGTCCGCGGGTGGAGCCGGACCGCGTGCTGGCCACGGTGCTCTTCACCGACATCGTCGACTCTACGGGTTGGGCGGGACGGCTGGGAGACGCCGCCTGGCGGGATCGGCTGGAGGCGCACCAGCGGATGGTCCGCGGGGAGCTGGACCATCATCGCGGCCGCGAGGTGAAGACGACAGGCGACGGCTTTCTGGCGACGTTCGACGGTCCCGCGCGCGCGATCCGCTGCGCCCGACAGATTCGCGACGAGGCCCAGCGTGAGGGGCTGGGCGTGCGCGCGGGTCTCCACTCCGGCGAATGCGAAATGATGGGCGGTGACGTGGGCGGGATCGCGGTCCACATCGCGGCCCGCGTCCTGGCCGAGGCGTCACCGGGGGAGATCCTCGTGTCGCGTACGGTGAAGGATCTCGTGGCTGGCTCGGGACTCTCCTTCGAGGAGCGTGGGGCGCGTGCGCTGAAAGGGCTGGAGGGCGAGTGGCAGCTCTTCGCGGTAGCCTGACTCGGGCCGGCGCGCTGGCCGCCGGGCTCGCGGCGTGCTCGGCCGTCGCGCGGCAGACCGAGGCGCCGCTCCCGCGTCCCGTGCTCTCGCCGCAGCCCTCCGGCACGACCGCGCAGCTCATCGGGCTGGACGCGGTGGACGACCGGACCGCGTGGGCGGCAGGATCGGGCGGCACATGGGTGCGAACGACCGACGGCGGGGAGACGTGGGCGACCGGAGTCGTCGCCGGGGCGGAGTCGCTCCAGTTCCGCGACGTCCACGCGCTCGATGGCCGCACGGCGTGGGTCCTCTCGATCGGGAACGGTCCCGACAGCCGCATCTACCGGACCGACGACGGCGGCGCGACCTGGGCGCTCCAGTTCCAGGCCGCCGACGAGCGCGCGTTCTACGATTGCTTCGACTTCTGGGATGCGCGCTCGGGGATCGCCTTCAGCGACTCCTACGACGGCGAGTTCCCCCTGATCGCGACCGTGGACGGCCGCACGTGGGCGCCGCTCCCGACCGATCGCCTGCCCGGCGCTTCGGAAGGCGAGGGGAGCTTCGCGGCGAGCGGGACGTGCGTTGTCGCGCGGGGCGACTCGCTGGCCTGGTTCGGGACCGGCGCCGGGGCCGAGGCGCGGGTCTTCCGGACCTCCGACCGCGGCCGTTCATGGGATGCGGTCGCGACACCGATCGCGCACGGCACCGCGACGACCGGCACTGCCTCGGTCGCCTTCCTCGACGACCTTCGGGGCGCGGTGATGGGCGGCGACGTCGGCGAGCCGGCAAAGCCGACCGAGAGCGTGGCGATCACCGAGGATGGTGGCCGGACCTGGCGCCTCGCCGGGCACCCCGAGCGGCCGGGCGCGATCTATGGGGGCGCGTTCGTGCCCGCCGCGCCGACGCCGACGCTCGTGGCCGTTGGCCCCGCGGGGGTCGCGGTGTCGACGGACTTCGCCGCCACGTGGATGACGGTCGACACGCTCGAGCACTGGAGCGTGACGTTCGGCGCGCCAGGCGTCGGTTGGGCCGTCGGGCCGGACGGGCGCATCACCCGGATCGACTTCCCGCGCTGAGCGATCACGAGGTCCAACGGCTGTACGATCGGGTGGCGTCCAGCTACGATCGGCGCTGGCCGCGGTATGTGGCGGACACGACGCGCGAGACGCTCGCCCGCGTCGGCCCCGGGGTCCCCAGTGCCGTTCTCGACATTGCATGCGGCACCGGGACACTGCTCGAAGAGTTCGAAAAGCGCCGACCCGGGGCCGGCGCCCGCGTCGCCGGAGTGGACCTCAGTCCGGGGATGCTGGCGCAGGCCCGCCGCAAGCTGGCCCCGCGGGCGATCGTCGTAGCCGGCGACGCCACGCGGCTTCCGTTCCGAGCCCGAGCCTTCGAGATCGCGCTGTCCGTGAGCGCCCTGCACCACTGGCGCGATCCAGCGGCGGTTCTCCGGGAGGCCCTGCGCGTCCTCCAGCCGGGGGGACGGCTCGTCATCACGGACTGGTGTGG
>DATFFS010000035.1:0-2761 GCA_035249945.1 Gemmatimonadota bacterium | reverse complement strand
AGCTTGCCGGGCTCGATCGAGCCGTACTGATCGTACTCGCCGAGGACCTTCGCGCCGTTCGCGGTCATGATCTGAATCGCCTGAACCGGCGTGAACCCGGCCTCGACCAGGAGCTCGTAGTTCCGCAGGTCGCCGAGCCCGGCGAGCACCCCGCCGAATCCGGTGGGATCCACGCCCGCCGCCAGGAGTCCCCCAGCGTCTACGAACGCCTTCTCGTAGGCAAGCATCTTCTGGAAGAATTGCGACAGCGGAGAAGTTTCCGCACTCGCTTCGATGGCCGCCCTCGTCTCCAGGACCTCTTCGCGGATTCCAGGGGCCATCAGGTCGAGCATGCGCTGGTCGAGCGGCGGCCGGCCCGGCACGAACGTCTCGACGACCGCCAGCGTTGACGTCATCGCGACCCCATGCTCGATCATGTCCCGGAAGGTGGCTTGGACCTCGGGGCTCGCCAGATCGAGTGCGAAGAGGCTGGACATCATGTTCGAAGGACAGTCGTCGGGCTGCTTTCCGGGCACGTAGTCGGAGTTCGAGAACAGTCCGTGCTCTACGTTGTCGATCCCGAGCTCCGCTGCCTCCCGGAACGAGATCGAGCAGATGTGGCCCGTGACCTTGAGGCCGCGGCGATGGGCCTCTTCGATCACCGCGGCCAGGTTCGCGCGCGAGATCCGCGTGTACACCTTGACCCAGGTCGCGCCCTCGTCCGCCCAGTAGTCGACCACCCTCCGCGCCTCGTCGGGGTCGTCCACGATCGTCATGTCCAGCTCGGCGGAAGGCTCGCTCACCAGATACGGGCTCGTGACGTGCATCCGCGGCCCCGGCAGGATGCCCTCGTCGATCGCGCGCTTGAGGTTGAGCTCGGAATAAGGGTGGTAGCTGCCGGTCGTGCGGATCGTTGTGACGCCCGAGCCCAGGTAGAGCTTGGGGGCGGTCTCGGTGGACTGGACCACGCGCCCGGGGGTCATGTAGAACGTGTGATCGTGGAGCCCGACGATTCCGGGGATCACGGTATGCCCCGCGAGATCGAGGACCTCGGCATCCGCGGGGATCCCCACGTCGGTTCCGACCGCTTCGATCACGCCGTCCCGGATCACGATCGTCGCGTCCGCCAGGGGCGCCGCTCCGTTGCCGTCCACGACCTGGACGCGGGTCAATGCGACGACCGGGGCTCGCACCTCGACGTACTCGGATACCGCTTCCTGCAAATCGCGCATCTGGGCGAGGGCGGTGCCTCCCGGCGCGGGAGCGAGGAGCGCCGCGAGTGCGAGCGCCCCGGAGAGCGGCGCCTTCTTCATGGGTTGTCTCCCTTCAACGGATGCCGACGATCCCCTTGGTCGATTCGATGAGCTTCGGCGCGTCGAACCCCAGGCCGTCCTTGAACACGAGCGTCACGTTCCGGATCTCGGCGGGCCGCGCCACCGGGTCGCCCTCGATCACAGCCAGCTCGGCGAGCTTGCCGGGCTCGATCGAGCCGTAGCTGTCGTACTCCCCCAGCACCTTCGCCCCGTTCGCGGTCATGATCTGGATCGCCTCGACCGGGGTGAACCCGCCCTCGACGAGCAGCTCGTAGTTCCGCAGGTCTCCGAGCCCGGCGAGCGCGCCGCCGATCCCGGTCGGGTCGACGCCCGCGGCGAGGAGCCCGCCGGCTTCGACGAACGCCTTCTCGTACGCCTGGGCCTTCTCGAACAGCTCCGGCCACGCCGACGAGTCGGCGGTCGCGGCGATCTCCGCGCGCGTCTCCAGGTACTCCTCGCGCGCTTCGGGCGCCATCAGATCGAGCATGCGCTGGTCGAGCGGCGGGCGGTTGGGGACGAACGTCTCGTAGATCGCGACGGTGGTCGTCATCGGCACGCCGTTGTCGATCATGTCGCGGAACGTGGCTTGGACCTCGGGCCCATCGGGGTCGACCGCGAGCAGGCTCTCGGTCAGGTTCTGCGGGCACTCGTCCGGCGTCTTCCCGGCCGCGTAATCGGAGTTCGTGAAGAAGCCGTGCTCCAGGTTGTCGATGCCCAGCTCGACCGCCTCGCGGAACGAGACCGAGCAGATGTGCCCCGTGACCTTGAGACCGCGCTTGTGGGCCTCGTCGATGACGGCGGCCAGGTCGGCCCGCGAGATCCGCGTATAGACCTTGAACCAGGTCGCGCCCTCGTCCGCCCAGTAGCCGACCACCCGCCGCGCCTCGTCGGGGTCCTCGACGATCGTCATGTACATCGACTCGCCGCCGGTCAGATACGGCCCGGTCACGTGGATCCGCGGCCCGGCCAGCCGCCCCGCGTCGATGGCGCGCTTGAGGTTCAGCTCCGCGTACGGGTGGTAGCTGCCGGTCGTGCGGATCGTGGTGACGCCCGAGCCGAGGTAGAGCTTGGGGGCCGTCTCGGTCGCCTGGATGCGGCGCCCGGCGGTCGTGTAGAAGGTGTGGTCATGGAGCCCGACGAAGCCGGGGACGACCGTGTGGCCCGCGAGGTCCAGGACCTCGGCGCCCGCGGGGATGTCCACGTCCGTTCCGACGGCCTCGATCCGGCCGTCGCGGATCACGACCGTCGCGTCCGCCAGCGGCGCGGCGCCGGTGCCGTCCACGACCTGCACGCCGGTCAGCGCGACCAGGGGCGCGTTCACCTTCACGTACTGCGCGACCGCCTCGGGGAGTTCCCGGACTGTCTGCGCGCTTGCCGTCGCGGCCAGCGCGGGAATCCCCGCGGCGGCCAGGACCGCGAACGCCGCTCTCCTCATCGTTTCCTCCTTGGGGTTGGTCGCCCCTCGCGCG
>DATFFS010000034.1:0-6942 GCA_035249945.1 Gemmatimonadota bacterium | reverse complement strand
TCCCCGCCGAAGGAGAGCTGCCGGACGTTGGCGCCCTCGGCGTCCATGGCGAAGATCTGCGCCACTCCGCCGCGGTCGGACTCGAACACGATCTGCCTCCCGTTCGGCGACCAGCTGGGGGCCGTGTCGATGCCCAGATTGTAGGTCAGCCGCCGCAGGCTTCGCCCGCCGACGTCCAGCACGTAGATCTCGGCATTGCCGTCCTTGGTCAGCGTCAGCGCCAGACGCCCTCCGTCGGGCGAGATGGACGGCGCCATGTCCAGCCCCGGGTTCGTGCTGATCGGCTGCGCCCGCCCGCCCCCTGCCGGGGCGCAGTACAGGTCGGGGTCGCCCGACACGAACGTCGTGAAGCAGATCCGGGCGCCGTCGCGGCTCCAGTCCGGCGTCATCGAGATCGTGTCCAGCGAGGTCACCCGGTAGGAATTCGCGCCGTCGTAGTCGATGGCGTAGATCTCCTTGTCGCCGCGGCGCCGGCTGGCAAACCCGATCCGCGTGTCGGCGATCCCGTCCTCGCCGGTGAGCTCGCGGATGATCGCGTTCGAGATCTCGTGGATCGCCATGCGGAATCCGGCGGCGCCGGGATCGGGGAGGGCGTAGGTCCGCTGGCTGATCGAGCGCTGGAACGGGATGTGATGGATGTCGACCTGGGCGGAGTACCCCGCGCCGGTCGAGGACACCGTGCCCGTCACCAGGTACTGCGTGCCGAAGATCGCCCACGACTCGTAATCCGGACCCGGCCCCGAGGCCCGGACGACGCCGGGGTTGCCCTCCAGCACGTTGAAGCGCAGCGAGTACTCGAGGTCGAAGGCCAGGATCTCCGCCACCGTCCGCGCCGCCGGGCTCTCGGGGGTCAGCTCGTCGATCGCGACGTTGATCTTCTCGTCCACGTAGCCGCGGATCCCGAGCGACACCTCCTGTTGCGCCTCGGCCGGATCTGCCAGAGCCGCCAGCATGAGGGGGACGAAAGCCATCGCCGCCAGCCGGAGGGCCGATTCGGAGTGTCTCGATCGCATCAGTTGACCGTGACCCTGGTATCGAACTGGAAGTACACCCCGAGATAGTCTCCATCGTACTCGTCGGGCAGCGGAGGCATGGGGGCGCTGGCTTCCACTGCGCGGCGCGCAGCCTGGTCGAACAGAAAGTTGCCGCTCTCCTCCGCGATGTCGATGTCGCGAATCCTTCCGCTGCGCTCGATCCGGAAGTGCACGGTGGTGCTCAACGTGTTCGACGTGGGCCGCCAGTTGCGCTCGATCTTGCTCACCAGCTGCTCCAGGTACCAGGGGAACTCGAACGGCCTGCCCTCGAGCGTGACCGGCAGGTCCAGCCCTGTTTCGCGGCCCATATCGGGCCCCGGAGTAGCGCGCTCGCGGCTGGGCTGCTCGGCCGGCCGGTCCGGCTCGCTCTCGGGATCGGGGATCTTCTCCTTCTCCTCGGGCTCGGGCGGAGTCTCCTCTTCTACCGTCTCCTCTGGCGTGGGTTCCGGCCTCCGCTCGGCGGGTGCGAGGGTGGCGGCGGATACGAGGCTGACCTGGTAGACGGGGGGCATGACGTCCCGGGCCGCGCCCCGCCAGGAGAGGATCGCCACGACCACGGCAGCCGCCGCGTGAAGCGCCGTCGAGGCCAGGAAGGACCGGCTCACGGACGGGCTACCGCTCCCGCGGGGGCGGTTCGGTGACGAGGCCCACGTTCTCGAACCCCGCCGCACTCAGCTGACCCATCATCTCCATCACCCGGCCATACGAGTTGGATGCGTCGGCGCGGACGTACACGCGGCCGAGCCCGCGGCCCTCGCGGATCTGCTCGAGGACCTGCCCGATCGCCTCGGGGCGGATCTCGGTGTTGTCTACGAATACCCGCCCGTCGGCGTCCATCGACACGATGATCGCCTCCGAGGAGGGCAGCGCGGCCCCCTCCGTCTGCGGCACCCGGACCTCGATCCCGCCCTGACTCATGGGCGCGATGATCATGAACATGATGAGGAGCATGATGGACACGTCGACGAGCGACGTGACGTTGATCTCCGCCATGAGCCGATGCTCGCGTCGCAGCGGGGTGGCCATCGGCTATCCCCTCCGCTCGCGGACGATCACGTTGATCAGTTCGGAGGAGAAATGGCCCAGCTCGTCGGCGATCTCCTTGATCTGGCTCACGAACCAGTTGTAGGCGATAACCGCCGGGATCGCGACCGCGAGCCCCCCCACCGTCGTGATCAGCGCCTCGGCAATACCGGGGGCCACGACGTTCAGGTTCCCCGTGCCGCGCAGACCGATGTTCAGGAACGCGTCCATCACGCCCCACACCGTGCCCAGGAGGCCGAAGAACGGGGCCACGCTCCCGGTCGTCGCCAGGAACGGCAGGCCGCGCTCGAGGTTCTCGACCCGCTGCGCGGCCTCGCGCTCGAGCGCCATGTGGATCGATTCCTTCTCCAGGATCGTGATCGGGGCCAGCCGCGGCGGGGGCGGCGCGACCGATCCGGCGCCGGAAGCGAAATCCAGCGGTCCGCCGGCGTGCTCCTCGCTCGCCGTCCGCTGGCTCAGATGCTTGAGCTCCCGCGTGCCGGCCTTGAAGACCTCGGTCAGCGGATTGTCGGCGATCGCCAGCGCGCCCTGGTAGGCCTCGGCCAGGCTGGAACGCCGTTCGAACACGTCGAAGAACCGGTGCCGCTTGCCCCTCAGCCGCCGGAAGGCGATCGCCTTCTGCAGGATGATAGCCCACGAGATGAGCGAGAAGCCGAGCAGGATCAGAAGGATCACCTTCGTGAACAGGTCGCTGTAGACGACCATGCTCCAGATCGAGGGCTCGGCCACGAGCCCGCCCGGCTGTCCCTGCAGGAGCAGCGCGATCATCGATTCTCCTCTCTGATATGCTCCAGGGTTCGGGCGAGCCCCGTTTCGAGCGGGGTTTCCGCGCGCCAGTCCAGCTCCGCGTCGGCGCGCGCGCAGTCGAGCACGCTGCGTCTGAGCTCGCCTTCCCTTTCCGCCTGGTGATGGCGCTCGACCGCCCGACCCGCAACCCCTGTCATCAGGTCGGCGAGCTCATTCACGCTCGTACCCCGCCCGGTCCCTATGTTCCATGCCCGCGCGTCCAGGTCGGCGGCCGGCGGCAGGGGGACCGTCGAGGCGCGCCAGTTCGCGTCCACGACGTCACCTACAAAGACGTAGTCCCGCTCCTGAGTCCCGTCGCCGAAGATCGTGATCGGCTCATCGGACAGGATGCGGAGCCCGAAGATCGCAACCACCCCCGCCTCACCGTGCGGGTCCTGGCGCGGTCCGTAGACGTTCGCATAACGCAACGCGGCGTAGTCGAGCCCGCGAATGCCCGCATAGCAGGCGAGGTAATGCTCCCCCGTCAGCTTGCCGACACCGTAGGGTGAGAGCGGCAGCTTGGGGTGACGCTCCGGAGTGGGGATCTGCCGGGGCTCGCCGTAGACGACCCCTCCGGATGAGACGAAGATGAACCGCATCGGTCCATGCCGCCGGACGCACTCGAGCACGTTGAGAAGCCCCGTCACATTCGCGCGCGCGTCCCGCATCGGATCCTCCACCGAGACCCGCACGTCGATCTGCGCCGCGTGGTGATTGACGGTATCGAAGCCTCCCTGCTCGAAGACCCGCTCGAGCCGTGGGTCGTCGAGCGCCATCTCCACGAAGTCGGCCCCTCGCGGAACTCGTTCCCGGCGTCCGCTCGACAGGTCGTCCAGCACCGTGACCTCGCAACCCTCCGCCAGATAGCGGTCCGCGACGTGCGAGCCGATGAACCCGGCTCCCCCCGTCACGAGCACGCGCCGCGGTCGATGTGTCTCGGCTGGCATCGGGAGACTCCTTCGAGTTCGGCGCGGACGGGTATACAAGACGGCATGGATCGGGTAGGATGGGCAGTAGCGATACGATAGGATGGCCTATGGATCCCATCAAGGGGGTTGATCGTGAAAGGCCCCTATACGGAAGACTGGCTGGCCTCGATCTACGGCACCGCCGACACGGAAGCGGAAGTCCGCTGCCCCTGGTGCACCGAAAAGACCGGCATCACGCTCGACCCCGGTAGCGGTCCGGATCAGGAATACGAAGAGGATTGCCCGGTCTGCTGCCGTCCCTGGCACGTGTCGGTCCGCTACGACGTCGAGGGCGCCGCCCTCGTCAGCCTGGACCGCGAAGACGACTGAGGCCGGATCTGCGCCAAGGCGCAATCCGATGTAGCTTCGCGCTTCCGCCAGGCCGCCGCGTCCCGATCACCCGCTCGCCACCCCGACTCCAGCGACAGGTACCCCCACGATGACGGATCGCCGTGACAGGGACGCGTTCGAGCGCGAGCTGACCACCGATCTGGACGACACCACACCCGACCAGCCACGCGGCGTGCCGCTTCACACACGGATCCTCATCGGACTGATCGTCGGCGCCGTGGCGGGCGTGGTCGTCAACGCCGTGCTCGGCGAAGGGGATCCGCGCGTCGAATGGATGGTGAGGGAGGTCAGCGAGCCGATCGGAGCGCTGTTCCTGCGGCTCCTGCTGATGATCGTCGTGCCGCTCGTGTTCTCGTCCCTGGTTGTCGGCGTGGCCGGCCTGGGCGAGATCGGACGGCTGGGACGGGTCGGCTTGAAGACGCTCGCCTACACGCTCTTCTTCTCGTTCATCTCGGTGATGATCGGCCTGGGCCTGGCGAACACGATCCGACCCGGCGAGCGGATCTCTGCCGAGACGGCCGCGGAGCTGGAGGCCCGCTACAGCGGCGAGGCCTCGGAGCGGGTCGTCGAGGCCGAGGCGAGTCGCGGAGAGGGCAAGTCGGTGCTCATGCAGGTCGTGGAGACGATCGTCCCCAGCAATCCCGTCGCCTCGCTGGCCTCCGAGCTGCCCAACATGCTGCACCTCATGTTCTTCGCGTTGATCCTGGGCGTCGCCGCCACGCTCGTCTCCGGCTCCGTCACCGCGACCTTCATCGCGTTCATGGAGGGCCTCTACGCGCTGTCGGCGAAGGTGATCGACGTGGTCATGTGGACCGCGCCCTTCGCGGTGGCGTGCCTCCTGTTCACCAACACGGCGCGATTCGGCCTCGACGTCCTCATGACGCTGATCTGGTTCGTGGCGACCGTGCTGCTGGGGCTCGCCATCCACATGGGGATCGTCTATTCCGCTTCGGTGGCGATCCTCTCGCGTATGCGCCCCATGGAGTTCTTCCGGCGCGTCAAGACCGCCATGCTGACCGCCTTCTCGACGTCGTCCTCCAACGCTACGCTGCCGACCGCGCTCCGCGTGGCGGAGGAGAACCTGCACATCCCGCGGGGGATATCGAGCTTCGTGCTCACCGTGGGCGCCACGGCGAACCAGAACGGCACCGCGCTCTACGAGGGCGTGACCGTGCTCTTCCTGGCGCAGCTCGCAGGGGTGGACCTCACGCTCGGACAGCAGCTGATGGTCCTCTATCTGGCGATCCTCGGGGGAATCGGAACGGCCGGAGTTCCGTCCGGTTCGATCCCGTTCATCATCCTCGTGCTGGCCACCGTGGGCGTGAATCCGGAGCTGATCGCGATCATCATCGGTGTCGACCGGATCCTCGACATGTGCCGCACGACGCTCAACGTCACCGGCGACCTGGCTGCGGCGACGTACGTGGCCCGCTCGGAAGGGCATACGCTTCCGGGGAGTCTGTCCGAGACGAGAAGGAGAGAGAAGGAGGCCGCCTGAGAGATCAGTCGTCGCCGCCCGTGCCCATCCTGGTGGTACGACAGTCTGAACTCAGCGAGCTGTGCCGCTGCCCACGTGGTGCGGCGTTGGCGTCTCGGGGGCCGATGTGGAAATCGGGGGTCTGGTGGAGGTGAGCTCTTCCGCGTGGCGCCCGATGCGCATGGAGTAGAACGAGCGCAGAATGAAGAAGACGGACACGACGAAGAAGACGCCGGCGAGGATGTAGGTGATGAAAACGCCCTTGTCCACGGCGAGGCTCACGGCGAGCTCCACGGCGAGAAGCCCGAAGAGCGTAGTGAACTTGATGACCGGGTTCATGGCCACCGAGGACGTGTCCTTGAAGGGGTCGCCTACCGTATCACCGACGACGGTGGCCTCGTGCAGCTCCGTGCCCTTCATCTGGAGATCGACCTCGACGACCTTCTTGGCGTTGTCCCAGGCGCCACCGGCGTTGGCCATGAATATCGCCTGGTAGAGGCCGAAGATGGCGATTGAGATGAGGTAGCCGATGAAGAAGAAGGGCTCGACGAAGGCAAAGGCGAGCGTAGCGAAAAACACTCCGAGGAAGATGTTGAACATGCCCTTCTGGGCGTATTCGGTGCAGATGCGCACGACCCGCCGGCTGTCCTCTACGCTCGCCCTGGTCGTACCCTCGAGCTTGATATGGCTCTTGATGAACTCGACGGCGCGGTAGGCGCCGCTCGTGACGGCCTGCGTGGACGCACCCGTGAACCAGTAGATCATCGCGCCGCCCGTGATGAGGCCCAGCAGGAAGGGCGGGTGCAGGAGCGAGAGCTTGTCGATGTTCTCCGTCAGGCCCTGGGTCAGGGCCACGATGATGGCGAAGATCATGGTCGTCGCGCCGACGACGGCGGTGCCGATGAGGACGGGCTTGGCCGTGGCCTTGAAGGTGTTGCCGGCGCCGTCGTTCTCCTCGAGGAAGCGCTTGGCCTTCGAGAAGTCCGGCGTGAAACCGAAGTCGCGCTTCAGATCGCCCTCGTGCGACTCGATCATGGACAGCTCGTAGATGCTCTGAGCGTTGTCCGTGACGGGACCGTAGGAATCCACGGCGATCGTGACCGGACCCATGCCCAGGAAACCGAACGCGACCAGACCGAAGGCGAAGACCGCGGGAGCCATCATGAGGGCCGCCTCACCCGTCGGGAAGAGCGTACTGAAGAACGCGCCGATGGCCATGAGGGCGATGATGACGATGCCCAGCCAGTAAGCGCTGAAGTTCCCCGCCACGAATCCCGAAAGG
>DATFFS010000033.1:0-49125 GCA_035249945.1 Gemmatimonadota bacterium | reverse complement strand
CCAGGAAGTCGACCGGACCGCGGGCGGCGTAGCCGGCCAGGATCGGCGCTGCGCGCTCGACGATCCCGCGCACCATCGACTCCCAGCGCTCCGGGTCCCGCGAGGGATCGAGCGGAGCCCAGGTCGGATCCTGATCGTCGTTCATCCGGGGGTCTCCTTTCCGTACCGCATCGCCAGGCGCTCGCGCAGCGTCTTCCGGGCCTCGTGCAGGTGGTAGCGGACCGTTCCTACCGGCATTCCCATCCACTCGGCGATCTCCGCGTGCCGCCACCCCTCGACGTCGTGGAGGAGCGCGACTTCGCGGCGGGTCTCGTCGAGCCGCTCCAGCGCGTCCAGCAGGTCCTCCCGCAGGATCGAGCGCTCGGCCTCGCGCCCCGGATCCGTTCCGCCACCGCGCCGGTCGGCCGCCTCGATCGGCTCCGCCTCTCGCACGCGCCGGGAGCGGATCAGGTTGAGCGCCCGGTTGCGAACGATCTCGAGGAGCCAGGGACCGAAGCGGTCCGGATCGCGCAGGCTCTTCAGCCGCTCGAGCGCGGCGATGAAGGAGTCCTGGCAGACGTCCTCGGCGTCGTGCGGGCTGCCGGTCCGGGCCAGCGCGACCGCGTAGGCCGCCCTCAGGTGACGCCGCACGAGGGCCTCGAAGGCGACCGTCCGGCCCCGCAGCGCGTCCAGCACCAGGTCTCTGTCGCAGCCGGGCATCGTCATGGGAAAGACACGTTCCAGCGCGGAAGCGTTGAAGTCTCCCGGCTCAGTCGGGGCGGATTCCTCTCTCGATCTCGTCCTGGAGGGCGCTGAGGATCTCAACTTCCACGCGATCCTTGGGGCGGCCGGCGGCGAGCTTCATGCGGATCAGGTCCTCGACGGCGGCCACCGACACGGGATGGCCGTCGATGTCCAACGTCTCCGCCGTCCGGTGGAGTGTCTCGTATCCCCCGGATCCGGATGGATAGGCGAAGACGTCGAGATTGCCTGCATCGGTGACGAGCGTGAAGGCATCGCCCGCCCGAAGAGTCCGAGCGTCCAGAAGGAAGGGCACGTCGTCATCGACGCCACGAAGCCGCGCTCCGAGCTCCCGCAGCGCGTCGGACAGCCGCTCCAGATTGCGATCGTCGCGGGCGTAGCAGACGTCGAGATCGTTGGTGACCGTGGGCGATCCCAGAAGCCGCCCCGCGAACCCTCCGATCAGGACGTAGCGCACCTCGTGGCGGCGCAATGCCTCCAGCATGCGCAGCGGATCGAACGCCGCTGGGCTCATGATCGCGTGCCGCGCCGGGAACGCGATAGCGCGGTCGAGACGCGGTTCGCCTCCTCGGCGGCGAGCCGCGCACGCGCGTCGGGCGTCAGATCGAGGAGCTCGCGGATCGCGGTCCGGTCGACGCCCTCTCCCCGCCGTGGCTCGATCGTCAGGCGAAATCCGCAAGCGGCGAGCAGCTTCTCGACCGTGGCCGCGCGTGGGGAAGCGCGGCCGGACTCGAGCCGTGCGATCGCCGGCTGGGGGACACCCGTCCGCTCCGAGAGCTCGCGCTGGGTCAACCCGGCACGCTTCCGGGCGAGGCGAGTCAGGCGCGATATCATACCAGAAACGCTATCGCTGTGAGTTCAAATTCGCAATAGGTGCCAATAGCCGGTTGACGCTTTCCGGATCGAGGGCGACCCTTACGCCCCGCGCGCCATGCGACGATTCTCCGGCGCGCTCATCCTCCGATCCGAACAGGAGCCATACCATGAAGCTCGACCGCGACGACATCGTGCTCGTGGCCGGTGTCCGCACGCCGTTCGGCGCCTTCGGCGGGGCGCTCAAAGATTTGTCCGCCAACGACTTGGGAGTGGTGGCCGCCAAGGCCGCGCTCGACCGCTCGGGGTTCGCCGCCGGGGACGTCGACCATGTCGTCTTCGGAAACGCGCTCCAGACCTCCGGCGACGCGATCTACTGCGCCCGCCACATCGGACTCAAGGCCGGCCTTCCCGTCGAGACCCCCGCCGTGACCGTCAACCGGCTCTGCGGCTCGGGCTTCGAGTCGATCATCCAGGCCTGCCGGCAGATCGTCGTGGGGGACAGCGAGGTCGTGCTGGCCGGCGGTACGGAGAGCATGAGCCAGGCGCCGCACACGATCCGCGGCGCGCGCTGGGGGATTCCGCTCGGTCAGTCGAAGATGGGAGACCTGCTGTGGGAGTCGCTCTACGACCCCTATGCGGGATTCTCCATGGCCGAGACCGCCGAGAACCTGGCCGACAAGTACGGCCTGACCCGCGCCGAGGTCGACGACTACGCGTACCAGAGCCAGATGCGGACCCAGGCCGCCCGCGAGGCCGGCAGGTTCGACGACGAGATCGTTCCGGTCGAGCTGGTGACGAAGAAGGGCCACCAGGAGTTCGCCGCCGACGAGCACCCGCGGCCGACGACGACGCCTGAGATCCTCGCGAAGCTTCCGCCCTACTTCAAGAAGGACGGCGTCGTGACGGCCGGCAACGCATCGGGGATCGTCGACGGCGCGGCCGCGGTGCTCGTGACCACGCGCGCGCGGGCGGAGAAAACGGGCGGCCCGGTTCTCGGGCGGATCCTCGGCTGGGGGATCGCAGGTTGCGACCCGAAGATCATGGGGATCGGACCGGCGCCGTCGACCCGGAAGGCGCTCGGGGACGTGGGCCTGACGCTCGAGGACATGGACCTCTACGAGGTGAACGAGGCATTCGCGCCGCAGACGGTCGCGGTCATGAAGGAGCTCGGGCTGGACCACGAGAAGCTGAACGTCAACGGCGGCGCGATCGCGATCGGGCACCCGCTGGCCGCGACCGGCACGCGCTGCACGATCACGCTGCTCTACGAGATGAAGCGCCGCGGCGCGAGGCTGGGCTTCGCCTCGGCATGCATCGGAGGCGGACAGGGATCGACGGTCGTCGTAGAGGCCGCCTGAAGAAGGAGTTCGCGTCGGGCCCGGATCCCGAGCCGATCCCGTACCTGGACATGCACGAAGTGACCGCTTCCGCGTCGGCCGAAGACGTCTGGGCGGCGCTTCCGGAGGCGCTTCGCGAGGCGTTCGACCGGCCACGGGCGCGCCGCTTCGCGCGCCTCCTGGAGTGCCACGATCAGGGGAGCGAGGGCGCGTTCGACGCCGCACCCGAGGAAACGCTGGCCGGCTTCCGGGTGGCGGCCGCCGAGCCACCCCGGCGGCTCGCGCTCGAAGGCCGGCACCGCTTCAGTCGCTACCGGCTCACGTTCGAGATCGAGCCCGCGGGCGCGGTCTCTCGGCTCCGAGCCGTGACGCACGCGGAGTTTCCCGGCATTCGGGGAGCGCTCTACCGGGCGGCCGTGATCGGCGGCGGCGGCCACCGCATGATCACCAGGCGTATCCTGAATTCCATCGCGCGCCGTGCCGAGCGCATCCATTCGCGTCGCAAGGAGGAACAGTGAGCCAGAAGAAGATCGAGAAAGTGGGCGTCCTCGGGACGGGACTCATGGGGAGCGGAATCGTCCACGTCTGCGCGCAGGCCGGCTACCAGGTCGTCGCGCGCGAGGTGGAGGAGGCGTACTGGAAGAAGGCCTTCGAGAAGATCGGCGGGTTCATGCAGAAGTCGGTCGAGAAGGAGAAGATGACCGCCGCGGATCGCGAGGCGGCGCTCGAGCGCATGAGCGGCACAACCGAGATCGGGGACCTCGCCGACTGCGACATCGTGATCGAGGCCGTGGTCGAGGACATCGAGGTCAAGAACGCGATGCTCTCCGAGCTCGACGAGCTGTGCCCCGCGCACTCGATCTTCGCGTCCAACACCTCGTCGCTGACGATCGTCGAGATGGCCGCGGCCACCTCGCGGCCGGATCGCATGGTCGGGCTCCATTTCTTCAACCCCGTGCCGATCATGAAGCTGGTCGAGGTCGTGAAGGCGGTGACGACGAGCCAGCAGACCTTCGAGCGGGCGTGGTCCTTCGCCGAGTCGCTGGGGAAGATCCCGATCGCGGCCAAGGACAACTCGGGGTTCGTCGTGAACCTGCTGCTCGTTCCCTATCTGCTCGGGGCCGTCCGGGCGCTGGAGTCCGGGCTCGCCTCCACCGCGGACATCGACAAGGGCATGATCCACGGCTGCGGCCATCCCATGGGCCCCCTGACGCTCCTCGACTTCGTCGGCATCGACACGACGTACCGGATCGCGGAGATCATGTTCGACGAGTACAAGCATTCCGAGTACGCCGCGCCGCCACTGCTCCGGAAGATGCACCTGGCGGGGTACCACGGGCGGAAGAGCGGGAAGGGGTTCTACGACTATTCGGGCGCCGAGCCCGTGCCGTCGGACCTCAACATCTGAGGATTGGCCGCATTTCGCGCTCAGGCGGGTCCAGGACCCGAATGGCTCCGCTCCAGCACCACCTGTCGCATATACAGGAAGAGCGGAAGGCCAAGGGACACTCCGACCGCGATCGTGGCGAGAGCCGGAAGCCAGAGCCGTCGCATTCCGAGACGCCGTCCCTCCACGGCCATGAACAGGAACAGGGTGACGGCCGACACGAGCACGTCCATCCCGAAGAACGCCCCGATCCGCGTGGAAAACAGCTCGGAGACGAATAGCGGCAGGTCGAGCCCGTGCGCGTCCAGCCATGGGAGGAACTGCGAGTAGGGCAGAATCCCCCCGAGGGCGCACAAGGCGAGGTAGTGATGCCGGAGCCCCATGGCACACCAACTCTAACTGGAACAGAGAAGTCCGTCCCCCGCCCCGTCCGACCCTCCCGCGTGTGTTGCCGGCCGTCCGGACGCCCCGCTACAATCCGTCGGCCTTTCACACTCTAGCCGGGGATGGAGAGTCGCGTGGAATACACGTACGAAAACCTGCTCGTCGAGATAGCCGACCGGATCGCGACCGTGACGGTCAACCGGCCCGAGAAGCTGAACGCGCTGAACTCGGATACCGAGCGCGAGCTCCAGGACGTGTTCCTGAAGCTCCGCGACGACGGCGAGGTCGGCGGGATCGTCGTGACCGGCGCAGGCGCAAAGGCGTTCGTGGCCGGCGCCGACATCGCGGAGCTGTCGGGGCTCGGGGCGACGCAGGGCAAGGAGTTCGCCTTCCAGGGGCAGACCACGTTCACGCGGATCGCGGGGTGTCCCAAGCCCGTCGTGGCCGCGGTCAACGGCTACGCGCTGGGGGGCGGCTGCGAGCTGGCGATCGCCTGCCACCTGCGGGTCGCGAGCGAGAGCGCGCGCTTCGGGCTGCCCGAGGTCCAGCTGGGTCTGATCCCGGGCCACGGCGGCACGCAGCGGCTCGCGCGGATCGTCGGCATGGGCCGCGCGCTCGAGATGGTGCTGACGGGCCGCATGGTGGACGCCGAGGAAGCACATCGCTGGGGCCTCGTGAACGCGATAGCGCCCGCCGACGAGCTGCCGGATGCTGCCCGCGAGCTGCTCGGGCAGATCCTCTCCAAGGGCCCCCTCGCCGTGCAGTACGCGCTCGAGGCGACACTGCGCGGCTCCGACATGGGGCTCGACGACGGCCTCTACATGGAGGCGACCCTCTTCGGCATGGCGTGCGGGACGGACGACATGAAGGAGGGGACGGGGGCATTCCTCGAGAAGCGCAGGCCGGAGTTCCGCGGTCGGTGATCCGCCGCGCGGTCCTCGGGTACGTCGTCCTGACGATGGTCTGGCTCGCGGCAGGGGTCGCATTGACCCCCGGCGTGGCGTACGGCTACACGGTGGCGCGGCTCTCGATCTGGTGGGGACTGCTCGTCATGCTGATGGCGACCGCGTACTACGCGATCCAGGAGTTGCCGGCGGCGCGCGTCACCGGTTGGCTCAAACGCGACCTGGCTATCAATTTTCTCCTCTTTCTCGTCGTGGCCTTTGCCCTTCTGGACGGCATTCAGGGCTCGATCGTGCTCAGCCTGCGGGCGTCGGGGGCGATCGCCTTCCTCGCCGCGTTCGTCCACCCCGTGCTCGTCGACCAGCCGCACGCCAGGCACCACCGCGAGGACCCAGCCGGAAGCCCCGTGCCGCAATATCTCCCCCCCGCGTGCCTCTGGATCGACTGGCTGACCTCCGCGCTGCTGCTGGGAGCCTTGCTCCTCCTTTAGATTGCCCGGCACATCGATTCTTGTCGGGACGCCGTCGGTTTGTGGTATGATGGAGCTATGGCCAGACGAACTTCCCTCCCGCTCCTGCTTCTCGCCTTTTCCCTGGGATGCTCCGATTCGCCCGTCACGGGCCCCATAGCGGACGGCGACGCGGTCCGCCTGACCGTGGAGGCAACGCGAAATCTCCCCGGACGACCCCAGGGAATAGCCGTGACCCCCGACGGCCGCTTCGTGCTGATCGCCACCTACATAGGATTCGAGATCCTCGTCCTCGATGCCGAGACATTGGAAACGGTTGCGTCTACGGGAATGATCAACCCCTGGGGAATGACGGTCGATCCCGGCGGCGCACGAGTCTGGGTCGCCGGCAGGCACGGGATACTGTCCCTGGCGCTTCCCAGGCTCGAGGAGCTCGCGCAATTCCCGGCCGCACCGCGGACGCTCGTACGAGGATTTCAGCCGAATACGCTGTATGGAATCGACCCCGGGGCGGGAGGAGTGCTCCGCTTCAATGACGTCACGGGTGAAATCCTGGCGAGCCGCACTCACCCCAGCCTCGTCAGCGATAGCGCCTGTCTCGCTCTTGCCGACGGCCAGGCGCTCCTGGCGGGCAACGGCGATGGACCGCTTCTGGTTCTCGATCCGATCGATCTCAGCCTGGAGCGAGAGATAGCTCTCCCCTCGGGGTGCTGGGCTGTCGTACCGCTCGACGACGAGGACAAGGCGCTCGTCCTCAGCGGCGAGGAGGATTCCCAGGGCCAGTTCCCCACGGCATCGGTCGTCGATTGGCGCACGGGCGACAGCCGGCAGATATCGGTTCCGCGGCCCAGCGGATCCGTACCGTGGACCGAATACGGATACGGAAACCCTTGGGTGCGCGTGGACGACCTGATCTTCGCCCCCGGGCGTCAGGGGATCCTGGTGGCCGATGCGCGGAGCGGGGAGGTCCTGGACCTGATCGAGGACACTCCTTCGAGCGAGGGCACGGTGTACTGTTGCGAGATCGCGTGGGATTCGGTCAGGGAACGATTGCTGATCGTCGGAGATTACCTCGACGGCGACCACTCGTCCGGCAAGCTGATCTCCTACCGCATCGCTCGCTAGGGCGGCTGGCTGCGCGCTGTTCCCGCTCTAGGGATTCCGCATTCGAGTCTTGAACAGACGCCCGGCGGGCCCTAGAACGTAAAGCACGTCGGAGTCCGGGTGGGCGGCGACGCCAGCGGGGGGCGTAAGGACGTCACGTTCGTCATACCCTCCGGGATTGAACCGGTAGCGCGGCAGATCCAGTCCCGTGTCCACCACGATGACCGCACCACCACGCTCGAACGCGACGTACCGGCCAGAGGCGAACGTCACGACGGGATTCGCCACGCAGTAGCTGCCGCAGCGGCTCCCGGCGACAGACATGGCAGTGACCACCTCGCCGGTCGTGGCATCGAAAGCCAGAAAGCGCACTCCCGTTTCCGCTTGACCCAACGCATAGATCAAATCACCCGTCGGATCGACGGCGACGTGCACAGCATCGAGAAGATCCTCCAGCCGGATGGAGAGGAGAGGATCAAGCCCAGGAAGAGAAAGGATCTCGAGCGAGATGTACTCCGGAACCCCGGACGACGAGGAGTAGACAAGCGATACGAAGCGACCACCGTCGGGGAAGACGGAGAAGTGGCCAGCCGCTAGAGGCGACCAGTCGACCTGACGGGTATCGATGTTCACGCGTCCCAATAGCCCGTTTCCACCAATCAGTGCCTGGGACGAACCCAGGAGCTCGACGTAGTACCCACTGAAGCCATCAAGATGGAGCGTGGTCAACGAAGCGAGATCCACTACGCTCAACCCCGCATTCTTGTGTATACCGAAGAGTCGATCGCCGGTGGGGTCCACGGCGAGACCCTCGAGCTGCGGGCCGAGGACCACACGCCCCACGACTTCGAGCGTCACGGGATCGATTCGGACGAGCTCGCCGGAGCGGTACTGCGCGGCGTAAAGCCAACGTCCAGCCGGATCCATTACGATCCCTTCGGGAGACTCGTTCTCACCATTCGGCCAGATTTCATCGATTGGTCGCTGCGCCAGGATCTCGAAGTCGGATTCCGGATCGACGACGACGATCGCTTTCTGAACGACTACGTCACCCTTGGGACCGGTCAGCTCGACCCTGACGAAATGGACGCCGGGAACCTCGAAGCGATAGGGAATGGCCACCAACCCGTCCGCCGAGCCCTCCCGCTCGAGGGTACCGGAAGGAATCGTCTCGACGCGGTACCGCCAGTCCGCACCGGGATCTGCTGGAACGAGACGCAACGTTCCAGTCAAAGGGGCCTCACCAAAATCGAAGTCGACCGTGACAGAGGGAGGGTCTCCGGACGGCTCGGGTGACGAGGGGCCCGTGTCGGACGTACATGTGACGAACGCAAACGCCGGGGCGAGCGCGAACGTGCAGAGGACTGTTCGATGCGAAACGCTCATAGAACCGCTTCCAGGTGGGGCTGGCCCTTCGACAGTACGACGAACATGGGATCGTGTAAAGCCGAGCGAAGGGACGCCGGCTCCGTCATCCCCGTCCGATGAACCCCGGTCCTCTTGTAGCAGGCAAGGTCTGCCCGGTCGCGATCGCTGCAGTCGACTCCCGCACACGGGCGAAGTACACCAGCAGAAGCCCTGCCAGGATCGTGATCCCTCCGAGCAGCAGCCGCGCCGTAACGGCCTCGTCGAGGAACGCCCAGCCCAGCAGCACGGCCACGACCGGATTCACGTACGCGTACGTGCCGACCTTCGAGCTCGACATGTGCGCGGTAATGAACGCGAACGCGGTGAATCCGACGAGCGATCCCATGAGGGCGAGGTACCCGACCGCCAGCCACGCCTGGGCGCCCCATTCCACCGGCTGGCCACCCTCGAACAGGAAGTGGATGCCGATCATGAGCGGGCCGGCCACGGCTGTCTCGATCGCGCTGGCGGCGACCGGGTCGACACCCCGCAGCCGTCGCCGCGCGTACACTGTGCCGAGCGACCACGAAAGCGACGCCAGCAGCACCGCGCCGACGCCGATCCATGAGGACTCCACCCCGGACTCGAACGGCTTGACGAGGATCGCGACCCCCGCGAGCGCGACGACCGTCCCGATCCATCCCGCCGGGGCCAGCCGCTCGCCCCTCTCGCCCGTCATCCCCAGGAGCGTGTTCCAGATCGGGAACGTGGTCACGAGAAGAGCGGCGAGTCCGGACGAGAGATGGATCTCGCTGAAGTTGAGGAGTCCGTTGCCCACCACGAGGAGGAGGACGCCGACGAGCGCGACGCGCAGGAACGTCGCGCGGTCGCGCGGCATGCGGCGCCCGGTCGCGAGACACGCCGCAACGAGCACCGGGCCCGCGATCGAGAACCGCACGCCCCCCAGCAGGTAGGGCGGCATGACCTCGACGCCCAGCTTGATGAACAGGTACGTGGAGCCCCACACCACGCACACGAGCGCGTAGGCGACGGCGAGCGCGACGGGACTGGCCTGGGCCGGGCGATCCACGTGCCGGAGCCTAGAGGGAGGGCGGTTCGCGGGCTACCGGAAATCGAACATCGAATCCGGCGGGGGGTATCCGATGCCGTGAAGCCGCTGACCCGACTGCTCCCGTTCTGCGTCCTTCTCGTGGTCCTCTTCCTGGGCTGCGGCGGGGGGGCCGAGCGACGCCACGAGGGGCGCGAAGCCGCTCAGCCCGAAGGATGGCACCGCGCGGAGACCGGCTCGAGTGCGGTGCCGCTGTCGCGGCCGGCCGGCGAGGGCTCACGCGTCGCCGCGGGCTCGTCCACCACCGCGCGAGGAAGCGTCGATCGGGGACAGGTTGCGGCGGGGAGCGAGTCGACCCCTTCGATCGGGTTCGCGACGGGCGTGCCGAGCGACTCGACCGGCGTACTCCTGCCGCGCGAATTCGACGCCGGCGCCGATCCGGCTCTCGTCCACGGGTATCTGCTCTACCTGCCCCAGGGAATCGAGAGCCGGAGCTGGCCGCTGATCGTTTACCTGCACGGTCGCTCGCTCCGCGGCGACAATCTCTCGCTCCTCACGCGCTACGGGCTGCCGGACCGTCTTCAGGACGACGAGAGCTTCCCGTTCATCGTGGTCGCGCCTCAGCTCCCCGGCGACCAGAGCTGGACGGACACCGACCGCCTGACCGCGCTCGTCCGTGACATCGCCGCTCGCTATCCGGTCGACCGCACGCGTATCTACCTGATCGGGTACAGCATGGGGGCGGGGGGCGTCTGGCGGGAGGCGGTCGCGCATCCCGAGCTCTTCGCCGCCGCCGCGCCGGCCGCGGCCTGGACGCCGGAGCCGAGCCCCCAGATCACCGCCGCGCTGTCGGACCTGCCGATCCGGATCTACCATGGCACCGAAGACGAGGTCGCTCCCTTCGCACGGGCGGAAGCCATGGCCGAGGAACTCGAGCGGGCGGGCGTAGACGTCACGTTCTCGGTGTATCAGGGCGTGGACCACGGGGAACTCACGCACATCTACAAGGAAGACGAGCTGTACGGCTGGTTGCTCGAGCACCAGCGCTGAGCGGACGCCACCGAATGCCGCGGCCGAAGCCCGGTTCGCGTTGCTGCCGGGGGCGCGCCGGCTAGCTTAGCGGCTGTACCCGCCACAGCGAGGAGGCCGCCGATAGATCCCGACCGCGACGAGCCGCGCAGCGAAGATCTCATTCACGACTGGAATCGCGAGGCGGGGGATCTCGTAAAGCCCACCCAGCCCGTGGAGTTCGACGACGAGACGCTGCGCGACGGGCTCCAGTCGCCGTCGGTCACCGATCCCTCCATCGACCAGAAGATCGAGATCCTCCACCTGATGGACGGGCTGGGGATCCACACGGCCGACATCGGCCTGCCGGGCGCCGGCCCGCGGGCGGCCGCCGACGTCACTCGACTGGCGCAGGAGATCGCCGACGCGCGCCTGTCCATCGGCGCCAACTGCGCGGCACGGACCCTCCAGGCGGACATCGATCCGGTCGTCGAGATCAGCCAGAAGACAGGCATCGCGATCGAATGCTGCACGTTCATCGGATCCTCGCCGATCCGGCAATACGCGGAGGGGTGGGACCTCGACTGGATTCGCAAGACCAGCGAAGAGGCGGTCTCGTACGCGGTCGGGCGGGGCGCGAAGGTCATGTACGTCACCGAGGACACAACGCGCGCGCGGCCGGAGGCGCTCGAGAAGCTCTACACGACCGCGATCGAGGCCGGCGCGAGCCGGATCTGCCTCGCCGATACGGTCGGCCACGCGACACCGGACGGCGCGCGGAACCTCGTGCGGTGGGCGAAGCGACTCGTCGAGAAGACCGGCGCCGACGTCAAGGTCGACTGGCACGGCCACCGCGACCGCGGCTTCGGCCTCGCCAACGCTCTGGCCGCGATGGTGGCGGGCGCGGATCGGGTCCACGCCACCGCACTCGGGATCGGCGAGCGCGTGGGGAACACGGAGATGGACCTGCTTCTCCTCAACCTCGTCCTCCTCGGCTGGCTCGATCGCGACCTGTCGTCCCTGCCCCGCTACTGCCGGCTCGTGGCGGAGTCGACCGGCGTGCCGCTCCCCCCCAACTATCCCGTCATCGGCGAGGATGCGTTCCGGACCGGCACCGGCGTGCACGCGGCGGCCGTGATCAAGGCGGCGAAGAAGGGCGACGCCTGGCTGGCGGACCGGGTCTATTCGGGAGTTCCGGCCGGCCTGGTGGGACGCCAGCAGCGGATCGAGATCGGCCACATGTCGGGGAAGTCGAACGTCGTGTGGTGGCTGGAGTCGCGGGGCTATCCTGCCGAGCCCGCGCTCGTAGATCGCATCTTCGACCACGCCAAGCGTACCGACCACATCCTCACCGACGAGGAGATCACCGGCCTGATCGGCGCGGCGCCGATCCCCGGTCGCTGACCGGTCCCGCCCGGCCTCCCCGGCCTTCCGCGAACAATCGGCACGTCTCATGCGTACAAGAGATCGAAATGCGCCTTCGCAGATCCATTTTCCGGGCCTTGATGCTCGCGGCGGCCGTGCCGGTCCTGGCCACGACCCTCCCGGGCGAGGTGCCGTGCTGCGAGCTCTCCTACCGCGTCGAGCCGGACCCCGGGGAGGGTGTGGTCGACGTGGAGCTCGAGATCCACGGCTTCCGCGGCGACACGCTGGTCCTGACGCGGCCGAGCGCGCGGCCGCTCGTCGGATTGCTCGGGAAGGACCCCGAGGTCGAGGGCGCCGAGCGCGGGCAGTGGGGCCTCGCCGGCGGGCAGCCGCGGTGGGCGTTCGCGCGGCCCGCGGAAGGCTGGGAGAGCCCGATCCGCGTGCGATACCGGCTGGCGATCACCAGCCACCGGCCGCTGAACGCGTGGAGCGTCGGCCTCGACGACGAGATGCTGTACGCGCCCTCCGAGGCGCTATTCCTGCTCCCCTCGATGGCGACCCTCGCCGCGCGCAACGCCCGCGTCCAGGTCGAGTGGGATCTGCCCCGCGACTGGCGCTCATTCACGGGGTGGTCGGAGGATGTCTTCTACGGCACGCGGCAGCTCCTCAAGACGAACATCCTGGCCGGAGACATCGAGCTCCACGAAGCGAGCGCGTGCGGCCTGGACATCGACATCGCGGTGTACGGCGAGTGGACGTTCGACCCGGGCCGGATCGCGGGCGACATGGCGCGGCTCGCCTGCGCCGCACGGTATCGTCTCGGTCCGCCCCGCTCCGATCGCTACGCCGTCACGCTGGTGCCGGCGCGCTTCCCGATGACGAGCGGGAACAGGAACGGCCCCAGCGCGATCGGCTTCGTCCATCTCTTGCCGGACGGCAGCCCGCCACCCATCCGGCTTCTCGCCCACGAGCTGGTCCATCAGTGGCAGCGGTTCGACGCGCCGATGTGGTTCCAGGAGGGCGTCAACGACTACATGGGACTCCGCCTGGCGAACGAGGCCGGGCTGATCGACGACGCCGAGCTGTCGTCGATGCTCGCCTCGATTGACGCGGTGTATCGCTCCCATCCCCGGATGGGGGAATGGACGTTCGCCGACGAGCAGCGGGAGGCGCCGCCGTTCGGCCCCAGCGACGAGTACCTCGGCTACCGCAAGGGCGCGCTGGTCGGGCTCGCGCTCGACCGCGAGCTACGGCTCCGGACGGGTGGCGAGATCGACCTGGCCGCGCTGTGGCGCGACATGAACCGGCGCACCGCCTGGGGCCACGTCCGGTGGACGGACGCGGAGATCGCCGAGCGCGCGGCCGCGCTGGCGAGGGGAAGCATGAGCCACTTCTTCGGGCGGTGGGTGAACGGGACCGACGTCCTCGCGCCTCCCGACCGCCTGCTGGCGAGCCTGCCTCCCGCGCCGACGCCGCCCAGCCGTCCGCGCGGCCTCGGGGCGATCGCCGCCTTCCTCGAGTTCGGCCTCGGCTCGCTGTCCCCGAGCCCGTAGGTCGCTAGCTTGCGGGGGCGCGTCGCATCGTGCGCGCGCGACTTCCCGGAGGCAGAGGATGTACGAGACGATCCGCGTCGAGAACCGCGGCGACTCGGTCGCGCGGCTGGTGCTCACGCGACCTCCGCTGAACGTGCTGAACATCCCCATGCTGAAAGAGCTCTGCGACGCCGTCGACGGGCTGGCCCTGCGCCCGGCGCTGCGGGCGCTCGTCATCGCCGCCGAGGGGCGCGTGTTCTCTGCGGGCGTCGACGTCGAGGACCATGTCGGCGAGAAGGTCGGACCGATGATCGCCGCCTTCCACGGACTCTTCCGGCGGCTCGCCGACTTCGAGCCCGTCACCGTGGCCGAAGTGCAGGGGCACGCGCTGGGTGGGGGGTGCGAGCTGGCGGCTTTCTGCGACCTCGTTCTGGCCTCCGAGCAGGCGACCTTCGGTCAGCCCGAGATCCAGCTGGGGCTGTTCCCGCCCGTCACCGCCGCGGCGTTCCCCTACTTCGTCCACGGCAAGAAGACGCTCGAGCTCATGCTGACCGGCGAGCGCGTCGACGCCCGAGAGGCGCAGCGGATCGGCCTCGTCAACCAGGTCTGGCCCGCGGAGGGGTTCGCCGGCGAGGCCGCCTCGTTCGTCGAGCGGCTGGCGTCCCGAAGCGGGATCGCGCTCAAGCTCGCGAAGAAGGCCTACTACGCGGGCGTGGACGTCGACTTCCACGAGGCGCTCGACCGCGCGGAGCGGATCTATCTGCGGGAGCTGATGGCCTCCCACGACGCGCTCGAAGGGATCGAAGCCTTCCGCGAGAAGCGTGAGCCGAACTGGACCGACGCGTGAAGGCAGCCGGAACGGCGGCGGCAGTCGCGGTGGCGCTCGTTCTCGCGGGCTGCGCGGGATCCGCCACTCCACCGGCCGGCTCGTGGCTCCATCCGTCGTTCGGCGCGCGGCAGCTCGAGGGGGAAACGGTCGTCGTCCTGCCGGTGGGGGCCGTGGCGCAGTCGGATGGCTCGCTGCCGTCGGACTCGCTCGCGCAGGCGCTCGCGCTTCGCGCCGGCGAAGCTCTCGCGACCGGCCTCGAGACCGGCGGCGCGGCGGGGCGCACGGTGCGCCCGGTGGTCGCCGTCGTCACGCTGGGGTCGCTCTCCGCCGAGGAAGTGCGCGCGCTATACGATCCGCTGACGCCGGCGCTCCTCGATGGCTCCTCGGCCGGGGAGATCCTCGGCGGGCCCGCCGCCGGATGGCGCGGCGTCACGGACCGGACCGGACAGCGCTACTTCCTCCTGCCGAAGACACTCTCGATCACGCGCCTCGAGCCGCTGCGGGTGCGCGCCACGTTCGACGCCTGGCTCGTCGACGGAGTCTCTGCGACGGTCCTATGGCACGCCTTCGTCGGGGCCGTCAACGAGCACGCCCCCTCAGGCGCGGCGGCCGACGTCTACGCGGCCGCCCTCGACGACGCCGTGGCCGCGGCGGTTTCCACGCTGTCGGCGCGGCTGGAGCGGCTCGCCCGCACGGGGACCGACGACTTCGGTGCCGTCGGGCCATGAAGGGTCGGCACGGGTAGATTCACGCCGTGAAATCGGTCACCCTCATCAAAGGGGACGGGATCGGGCCCGAAGTGGTCGATTCCGCCCTGCGGGTACTCGAGGCCGCCGGCGCGGAGATCGCTTGGGAGGAGCGCCTGGCGGGCCTCTCGGCCCTCGAGGCGGGGGAGGAGATCCTCCCCGAGAGTACGCTGGCGTCGTTCCGCAAGACGCGGGTCGCCCTCAAGGGACCGCTGACCACCCCCGTGGGCACGGGCTTCCGCAGCGTCAACGTGACGCTGCGGAAGGAGTTCGACCTCTTCGCCAACGTCCGGCCGTCGAAGACGCTGGTCCTCGGCGGGCGCTACGCAGACGTCGACCTCGTCATGGTTCGCGAGAACACCGAGGGACTCTACGCCGGCATAGAGCACTACGTCGACCGGCGCCATCACTTCGCCGAATCGATCACGATCGTTTCCCGCGAGGCGTCGGAGCGAGTCATCGCCTACGCGTTCGACCTCGCGCGGAGCCGTCCGCGCCGGCGGCTGACGCTCGTCCACAAGGCGAACATCCTCAAGTTCACGAGCGGGCTGTTCCTCGAGGTCGGGCGCGAGCTGGCCGGGCGCTACCCGGACGTCGAGTTCGACGAGCGGATCATCGACGCGATGGCGATGCAGCTGGTGCTGGATCCTACGCGCTTCGACGTGATCGTCACTACGAACATGTTCGGCGACATCCTCTCGGACCTGTGCGCGGGGCTCGTCGGCGGGTTGGGACTGGCGCCTGCTTCCAACATCGGGGCCGACGCGGCGATGTTCGAGGCCGTCCACGGCTCGGCGCCCGACATCGCGAGCAAGGGGATCGCCAACCCCGCCGCTCTCATCCAGGCCGGCGCGCTGCTCTGCGAGCACGTGGGTCAGGCGGAGGTCGGCGCACGGGTCCAGTCGGCGGTCGAACGGGTGGTCCTCCGCGGGGACGCGCGCACGCCGGATCTCGCTGGCGACGCCACGACTGCCGAATTCACCAACGCGGTCATCGACGAGGTGACGTCCGGAGTCAGAACCTCCTGACGGGCCCGGTCTAGATTCCCATACCACGAAGGAGAACGGATGGCGTTCAAGGGTGTCGATTACATGGACCTGGACGGCGAGCTGTCGTCGGAGGAGCGAATGGCGCGCGACACGGTGCGCCGCTTCGTCGACGCCGAGGTCCTGCCCGTCATCGAGGAGGCCTATCTCGAAGGAAGCTTCCCGAAAGAGATCGTCCCGGGCCTCGCCGAGCTGGGCGTCCTCGGCGCCAACCTTCCCGAAGAGTACGGCTGCGCCGGCCTGAACAACGTCGCCTACGGGCTCATCATGCAGGAGCTCGAGCGGGGAGACAGCGGCGTGCGCTCGTTCGTATCGGTGCAGGGGGCGCTCGTCATGTACCCCATCTTCGCGTTCGGGTCCGAGGAGCAGAAGCGGCGCTGGCTCCCGGCCATGGCGAAGGCGGAGGCGATCGGCTGCTTCGGCCTGACTGAGGCCGACCACGGCTCCGATCCGGGCGGCATGAAGACCCGCGCGCTCAAGGACGGCGACGGCTGGGTGCTCAACGGATCGAAGATGTGGATCACCAACGGCTCGATGGCCGACGTGGCGGTCGTATGGGCCAAGACGGACGACGAGATCCGCGGCTTCCTGGTCGAGAGGGGAACACCCGGCTTCGAGGCCAAGGGGATGCACGGCAAGCACTCGCTCCGCGCCTCGGACACGAGCGAGCTCGTGTTCAACGACGTGCGCTTGGCGGGCGACGCGATCCTGCCCGGCTCGGGCGGCCTCAAGAGCCCGCTCATGTGCCTGACCCAGGCGCGCTACGGGATCGCCTGGGGCGCGGTGGGCGCGGCGATGGCGTGCTACGACGAGGCGCTCCGTTACAGCACGGAGCGGCTCCAGTTCGACAAGCCGATCGCGAGCTTCCAGCTCGTGCAGCAGAAGCTGGTCGAGATGCTGGAGCGGATCACGCTGGGGCAGCTCCTCGCCTACCGGCTCGGTCGGCTCAAGGACGCCGGGAAGTACAAGCACACTCAGGTCTCGCTCGCCAAACGGCACAACGTGATGATGGCGCGCGAGGTCGCCTCGACAGCGCGCTGGGCGATGGGCGCCAACGGCATCCACTCCGAGTACCAGGTCATGCGCCACATGTGCAACATCGAATCCGTGTTCACGTACGAGGGCACGCACGACATCCACACGCTGATCGTGGGACAGGACATCACGGGTATCGCGGCCTTCGAGTAACCAGAGGATCCGACGAGGAGGATGGGAATGGCAGAGAAGACGCTGGTCAAGGTCGAGAGGGACGGCGGGGTCGCGGTATTCACGCTCGACGATCCGCCCGCCAACACCTACACGCACGAGATGATGAAACAGCTGGATGCGGCCATCATCGACGCGCGGTTCGATCCGGAGGTGTCGGTCGTCGTGATCCGCGGCGCCGGCGAGAAGTTCTTCTGCGCGGGCGCGAACATCGACATGCTGCAGAAGTCCGACCCGACGTGGAAGTACTTCTTCTGCCTCCACGCAAACGAGACCCTGTCGCGCCTCGAACACACTCCCAAGCTCGTGATCGCGGCGCTCAACGGGCATACGGTGGGCGGCGGCCTCGAGGTCGCGATGGCGGCCGATATCCGGATTGCGCGGAAGGGCGCCGGAAAGGTCGGACTGCCGGAGGTCACGCTGGGCGTCCTCCCCGGTACCGGCGGCACCCAGCGCCTCACGCGCCTGGTCGGGAAGTCGAAGGCGATCGAGCTGATGGCCGAAGGTGGAAATTTCGAGATGGACGACGCGGCCGCCATGGGAATCGTGAACAAAGTCTACGAAGCCGATTCGACGGATGCATTCATGGAGCAGGTCCTGGAGTACGCGCGTCAGTTCACCACACCCGGGAAGGCTGCGATGGCGGTCGGCCACATCAAGCGCTCCTGCCAGTCGGGAGCCGAAGTGGCGCTCGAGCAGGGTCTCGCGATCGAGCGCGAGCTCCAGGCGAAGCTCTTCGCGTCGCAGGACGCGAAGGAGGGGCTGACGGCGTACGTCGAGAAGCGGAAGCCGCAGTTCGCGGGGAAGTAGTTTCGGTGATCCGATTCGCGGATGTCATCCCGGTCTCCGGCCGCGCAGGATGCGGGTTGGCTTGGTTCGACGCGAGGGAACCGCTCGCCGCGTGGGCGCTATGGTGAGTCCCGCAAGGAGGAATGAGATGGTGATACGGCCATGAGCTCGATACAGCTGCCGCAGGTCCTGTCGCCGGGGCGCCTGTTCATCGGTGGCGAGTGGGTGGAGGCGGCGAGCGGGAAGACGTTCGCGGTCGTGAATCCGGCCAAGGCGGAGACTCTGACCGAGGTCGCCGAGGGCGATGCGGCGGACGTCGACCGGGCGGTCGCGGCTGCGCGGCTCGCGTTCGACTCGGGCGCCTGGCCCGGCCTCCCGCCGCGGAAGCGCGCGCGGATCCTGTGGGACATGGCGCGGCTCCTCGAGGAGCGGAAGGACGAGGTCGCGCGCGTCGAGACGCTCCAGAACGGCAAGCCCCTGTTCGAGAGCGGGATCGACGTCGACATGACGATCGAGACGTTCGAGTACTACGCGGGATGGGTCACCAAGATCGAGGGGGAGACGATCCCGCTCTCGGTCCCCAACCAGTTCGGCTACACGCTGCGCGAGCCGGTGGGGGTCGTGGGCGCGATCGTGCCCTGGAACTTCCCGCTGAACCTCGCCTCGTGGAAGGTCGCGCCGGCGCTGGCCGCGGGCTGCACGGTGGTGCTCAAGCCTGCCAGCGAGACGCCGCTGACCGCGCTCCTCCTGGCCCAGATCGCGGCCGACGCCGGATTGCCGGCGGGCGCGCTGAACGTCGTTCCCGGCGGCGGACGCACGGCCGGCGAGGCGCTGGTCAAGCACGAAGGCGTCGACAAGATAGCGTTCACAGGATCGACCGCGGTCGGGAAGCGGATCGCGGGGCTTGCCGCCGAGACCGTCAAGCGGGTCTCGCTCGAGCTCGGTGGCAAGAGCGCGAACATCGTGTTCGCCGATGCCGACCTGAAGCTCGCCGCGCGCGGCGCGGTGGGCGGGATCTTCTACGGCAAGGGCGAAGTCTGCGCGGCCGGAAGCCGCCTCCTCGTCGAGAACGCGGCCCACGACGAGCTCGTGCCGGCCGTCGCCGCGGGGGCCGGCAAGATGACGGTCGGCGACCCATTCGAGAAGACGACGCGCATCGGCGCGATCGTCTCCGAGAAGCAGATGGAGACCGTCCTCCGATACATCGAGACCGGGAAGCGCGAGGGCGCTACGGTCGTGGCCGGGGGCGAGCGGGTGGCCGAGCTCGAGCCGGGCTACTTCGTCCAGCCTACCGTGTTCGACGGCGTCACTCCCGAGATGACGATCGCGCGCGAGGAGATCTTCGGACCGGTGCTCGCGACGCTGACCTTCGACGACGTCGACGAGGCGATCGCGCGCGCGAACGACTCGCCGTACGGCCTCGCGGCGGCGGTCTGGACGCGCGACATCAAGAAGGCCCACTACGTCGCCAGCCGACTCAAGGCCGGGACGGTGTGGATCAACACCTACAATCTGTACGACGCCGCCATGCCGTTCGGCGGCTACAAGCAGAGCGGCTACGGCCGCGACCTCGGCAAGCACGCCCTCGACAACTACACCGAGACCAAGGCCGTCTGGGTCGACCTGCGGCGATGATTCGTCCCGTATTCTGATGAGGAAGCGCTACCTCCTCGACACCAACGTCCTGCTCCACGACCCCACGGCCCTGACCGCCTTCCAGGACAACTCCGTCCTGGTCCCCATCTACGTCATCGAAGAGATCGACCGGTTCAAGAAGCAGCTGACGCGCCTGGGCGAGAACGCGCGCTGGATCAGCCGCTTCCTCGACGGTCTCAGGGAGCGCGGGCGGCTCTCCGACGGCGTGGAGCTGGACGCCGGCGGCCGGCTGAGAGTGGTCTTCGACCCCGACGACCCGCAGCGGGTGATCGCCCGCTCCGACGGCTGGGTCGACAACGAGATCCTGAAGATCGCGCGGCGCATCCAGGACGACGCGCCGGACACGCCGCTCATCCTCGTCACGAAGGACGTGAACCTCCGGATCAAGGCCGACGCGATGGGGCTCGTCGCCGAGGACTACGAGACCGACCGCGTCGACCTGGACGAGCTCTACAGCGGCCATACCGAGATCGAGATGGATGCCGAGGAGCTCGAGCGCTTCCGCGCGAACGGCCAGCTTCCCGTCTCCGAGGGCGACTTCTTTCCCAACGAGTACGCGCTCCTCAAGGACCGCGAGAACCCGTCGAACACGGCCCTCGCGCGGATCGATCCCGTCGGCGGCGTCCTGCGGGCGCTGATCGACGTCGCCGGGGGCGTGCAGGGGATCCGCCCGCGGAACAAGGAGCAGTACTTCGCGCTGGACGCGCTCCTCGATCCGACGGTCGTCCTGGTGACGATCATGGGGAAGGCGGGGACGGGGAAGACGCTGCTCGCGCTCGCCGCCGGGCTCGAGCAGGTTCTGAACCGCACGACCTATCGGCACCTCCTCATCTCCCGGCCCACGTTCCCCATGGGGAAGGACATCGGCTACCTGCCGGGCTCGGTCGAGCAGAAGCTCAACCCCTGGATGCAGCCGATCTACGACAACCTCGCGCTCCTCCTCGACGGCCGGCCGGCGCGGAACGGCACCCGCACCGTCGACGATCTGGTCCAGAAGGGCGCGCTCGCCGTCGAGCCGCTGACGCACATCCGGGGACGGTCGATCCCCCAGCAGTTCATGCTCGTCGACGAGGCGCAGAACCTGACGCCCCTCGAGGTCAAGACGATCCTCACGCGGGTGGGGGAGAACACCAAGCTCGTCCTGACCGGCGACCCCTGGCAGATCGACACGCCGTACATCGACTCCTCCACGAACGGCTTCAATCACGTCGTCAGCCACTTCCGCACCGTGCCGCTGGCCGCGCACGTCGAGCTCCGGAAGGGCGAGCGGTCCAAGCTCGCCGAGTACGCCGCAAATCTGCTCTGACCGCGCCGTGCGCTGCGCGCGTGTATGGAGTCATCCCCTCGGGAATCGTTCCTGAAGTGTGAATTACCTGTGGATAATCGGGGGACAGGGAGTGGAGAATTCGCGCGGTCCTGTGGAGCCTTCGTGTCTGCGATGTTGGCAGTCTTACAAGCGGATGAACGCGCCCCAGTTGGGGCGATCAGTTGACCCGGCGGTTTAGCTCGCGGACTCCAAGCCGCCCCGCTCCAGCACCTTGCGCCGTTCGACGACCGGTCCCGTAACCCTTTTTCTCGCAATGGTTTGACACCTTGCGAAGGGGTCCCGTATACTGGCGTCGAGGGTCGGATGACGGCCCGAGTCTGGCACCGACATTCCATCCGCGAGCCCTCCGGGAGAGCTCGACGGACGTCCCATGGAACGGACATCCGGGACAGCGATGTTACCGGTACCGTTCGGCGCAAGCCCGGGACGACGCGGCTCGAAGCGCGCGGAAGGGAAACGAGGTGCGAAAATCGCAGAAGGGTTGCGGCTCCGATCATTCTTCGGACTGAGGAGCGCAGCACCGCGAGAGCGGATCGAGACCCTGGGAGGCCGGTCGCCTCGGCGAAAGCCGAACCGCGAAGAAGCCTGAGAGGGGAGCCGCCGGGAAGCCGGGGGCAACGCCTTCGAGGAATGCCCTAGAGCGAGAGAACCCCAGGGGAGCAGCGAGCGGCCGCACGGCTAATCCCCGTGCGAACGTGACGGACTCCGGCGGGGAGCAAGGCCCTGAAGCCGGGTCTGCCAACGGTTGTACGTAGCTTAGGTTGCGTACGCCGAGTGCCGACAACGGCAAGAGGGCAGCGGGTGCCGAGAGGCGCCACGGCTCCGTCCGGAGGGAGAAGCTTCGAAGGGGAGAACCCCATGAGCGTCACCGGCCTTAAACGGTCGGAAGGACGCGGGAGACGTAACGCGGCAAGAGGGTGAGAAACCCTGCAGCCGCACCCGAACCGGGACGAGGCAAATCCCGGGTGAGTGGGCTCCCGCATCTGCATACGCTGTAGGGGCAGGAACTCCTGGGAGGCGCCGCGCCCGAGAGGGCGCCGGCAAGCCGGCCCGGCAATACTCTGAAGGGGAAGCCAACCCTAGGAGAGGCGGTGCGCGGACGTCTTCGACATCCACGCGCCTCCGGCGAGCGAGGAAGACCCCATGGCCGGGGCCACTTCGGTGGCTGACGGCGGAGGGGGAGCGCGAAACCGATGACGCGCTACGGTTCGCCGGTACGACCTCTGAAAGGGACGCCAACCCCACGAGAGGAGTCGCCGGCCGCGAGAGCGGTCGCGCGAAGCCGGAACCGGCCGAGTCTTCGAAGGAGAAAGCGACTCGCAGCCCCGTCCGATCCTCATTTTTTGCTGTCTTCGTGCAGCGCGTCGAGAGCCGCCCGGCGAAAGCCGGGCGGCTTGTTTTTGGGGTCCGGAGAGGGAGCCTCTGGCTGTCGCGCTAGCCGGGATCCGAACCCGGAGCGAGTTGCAACTCGTGCAGCAGGAGGAGCCGCGCTTTCAGCCAATCGCGCTCCACCGTCCGGGGGGATACACCGAGGATCCGCCCGACGTCCTCGTTGGAGAGGCCGCCGAAGAACCGGAGCTCGACGACTTCCCGCAGCCGGGGATCCACCGCGTCGAGATGCTCGAGCGCGTCGTCGAGCGCCAGAATCTCATCCAGTTCGATCTGCAAAGCGGCGCCGACGTCGCTCAGAGAGACCCGCCGCCAGGAGCCACCGCGCCTGTCCGCTCGGCGCCGGCGCGCGAAGTCGACCAGGACCTGACGCATGGCGCGGGAAGCCGACCCGAAGAAGTGAGCGCGGCTGTCCCAATCGCCATCCGCGCTGCCCAGCTTCATGTACGCCTCGTGAACGAGCTCCGTGGTACAGAGCGTCGCGTTGGCATCCTGGCCGCGGAGTTGTCGCCGGGCGACTCGCTTCAACTCATCGTAGACGATCGAGAAGGAAGTTTCGCTCGCGTGCGGAGGGGTCGTTGGCTCGTCAGGTTTCATGATCGACTCCTGATTAGGACCCCAGCGCTACGACAAGCGCCTGGGCCTCCCGCGTGCGCGCGTGGCCCGCGCCCGCCCCGAACTGGAGTGCGGCCAGAGCGCGGCGCGCAGCTTGGCCCGCGGCTCCAACATCGCCCCTTGCCTGCAATGCGCGGGCCTCCAGGAGGAGCGCCTCGCCGACCGCCGCGCTTCGTCCATGCGAGAGCGAGTCCATCACAGCGATCTCGAGCGCCTGCCTGGCCAGGTCGAGCGCCTCCTGCGGATCGCCGAGCGCCAGGGCACACTCCCCTGCGAGCAGCACTACCGGTCGGAGGCGTTGCTGGCGCTCCCCCTCGAAATAGCCATTGGCCCGCAGCGACGCCAGGAAGGACTCCCTCGCCTCCGCGCAATCGCCTTCCGCCATGGCGAGCCAGCCGTCGAGAGTCTGTCCGTCGGGCACCTGATCGTCCGTGCCCTTGACCTGTGGATGCTGGGCAATGATCTGCTCCAGCCGGAGCTTCGCGCGCCGAGCCTCCGCCAGCCGTCCGAGCTGGATCTGGGCGCGGGCGGCGCCGAACAAGCCGCGCCCCTCCCAGTAGAGGCTCGTATCGCGTACGGCCTGATCGACCACGCGGTCGAAGTACTCGAGCGCCGATCGCGAATCTCCTGTGGTCAGGGCCGCTTCCGCGTAGTGGATCGCAGGTTGCCAGGGAATGCGCCCGGGATCCATCCGTTCGGCGGCCTGGACGACCTCGCCGAGGATCCGCTCGGCCTCCGCGATTTCGCCGAGCTTCCACAGAGCGACCCCCAGATTGTGTCGCTGAATCATGTAGTCGGCCGATCCCTGTCTGCCGGCGCTGTCCATCACGGCGATAGCCCGCCGGAAGATCGTGGCGGACTCGCGCGTCCGATCCTCCGTATGGAGCGCCCATGCGAGGGCGCCCAACAGATTCAGGTAGGCCAGATCGCGCGTCTGTCCGAGGCTGTCCTTGATCGCCAGGGCACGGCGGGCCGCGGTGACGCCTTCCGCGGTACGACCTCGGTCAGCGCCGGCTTCACTGGCGAGGTACGAAAGCGCGGCGAGGCAGGCGATCTCGACGTCCGGGTCGTCGGGGACGACCCTCCGGCGCAACCCTTCAGCGGCGTCGAGCATCCGCCATGCCTCATCGTACCGGCCATCCAGCCGCAGATTGTCCGCCATCTGGCACCGAACCTCGGGTAGCCGATCCGGTGCGGCGGACATCGCCAGCGATTCCGCGCGCATCAGCATGTTCTCGCGGCTGCGGGTGTCGTGCAGTGTGGAATAGGCCTCTGCAAGCTGGAGCAGAAGCGCGGTCTGGAGTCGAGGGTCGCCCCCGGATCGCCGTTCCAGGACCTTGCGGGCGGAGTCCAGGACCTCCCGCATAGTGATCGGCCTGTCGCCCACTTCGGACAACAGGGCGCCCTGGAATTCCACCTGCGCATCCGCCCGATCACTCGCCCTGAGCGCCGCATCGCGCTGCTCCTGCGCTTCGCGCATCTGATGGAGGGAGAAGATCGAGGCCCCGATCAGCGTGAGGACCACGGCGGTTCCGGCCACGACCGCGCCGCGGTGGCGACGCGCGAAATTCCGGAACCGGTACGGCAGCGTGTTCGGGCGAGCGAGGATCGGACGTGTATCTCGGAATCGCCTGAGATCCGCCGCCATCGCCTCGGCGGACGGGTATCGCCGCTCGGGTTCCTTGCGGATGGCCATCAGCACGATCGCGTCGAGGTCACCGCGAAGGGACTTCCACGCGACGGCGCCGCCGCGGAATGCGGCCGACGACGGCCGTTCCGGCTCCTCGTGCAAGACCGCCTCCTCGAGTTCGTGAAGGCCGGCGCGACGACCCGCGAACGGGGCCTGGCCGACCAGAAGCCGGTACAACACCATGCCCAGCTGATAGACGTCGGTAAGCGTGGTGACCGGCTCGCCTCGGATCTGCTCCGGGGCGGCATATTCCGGGGTCATCCAGCGCTGTCCGGTGCGCGTCATCGATGGCACAGGCGCTCGCGGCTCGAGGAGCTTGGCGAGTCCGAAATCGAGGAGCTTCACCACGCCATCCTCGGTGACCAGGATGTTCGATGGCTTCAGGTCGCGATGGACGACGAGACGTCCATGAGCGTACCTGGTCGCCTCGCAGACCGTCAGGAAGAGGTCCAGCCGCTCCCGCAGCGACAGCTCAGCCTGGTTGCAGAAAACGTCGATCGGTCGACCCTTCACGAGCTCGAGCACGAGATACGGCTGGCCGTCGTCGGTGACGCCGCCATCCAGGAGCCGCGCGATGTTCGGGTGATCGAGGTTCGCCAGGATCTGCCGCTCGGCGCGGAAGCGCTCCCGATCGATCTCCGTGTCCAGGCCGGGACGCAGGAGCTTGAGCGCGACCCGATGCTCGAACTGGCCGTCGGCGCGCTCGGCGAGAAAGACGCGCGCCATGCCGCCACGCCCGATCTCCTCTACGAGACGGTACGCGCCGATGCGACGCCCCATGTGGCCGGCGCTCGCCGCGGCCTCCTCAGCGGCCAGGGCGGCCGCGAGCGCGGCGGGAGGAGATTCGAGAAAGCGTTGCGCGGTGTCGACCCGGGCGAGCAGCGCCTCGACCTCCTGGCGGAGCTCGGGGTCGTCGCTGCAGGTCTCATCGAGCAGGGCGGGCCACTCGCCCGGCTTGCGGGTGAGCGCAGCGTCCAGCACCTGCTGCACCCGGCGCCAGCGATCCGCGTCCATCGTCAACGCAAGTTGGGGGCGGAGAGGCCCGCCCGCCAGAGCCGATGTCGGACGGCTGCTCGGTTTTCCGTATGTAGGGGGAGACGCCGTTGAACCATCGTTCCGCTTCACCATCCGCACAGGCGGCAACATGCGCATCGTCCTGTTCCTTCAGATCCTGTGTCTGGTATTTCTGTCAGCTGCCTGTGGCGAGGAGCCCGCGGGCCCCGCGGGCACGAGCCCCGAGCCCGAGCCAGAGCTCACGCTGGCCGACAGCGTGCGCCAACTGGCCGCCGGACGGAATGTCGTCCCGCTCGCGTTGCCTTCGCTCGTGCGGCCGGAGCTCAGCGTTCTCGGACAGGCACTGGTCTTCGACAAGGAGCTGAGCGGCAACCGCGACATTTCGTGCATGACGTGCCACCTGCCCGGATTCGGCACCGGCGATGGACGGCGCCTCTCGATCGGCCAGGGAGCGACGGGCCTGGGTAGGGACCGCATCCACCCCGAGGGTCTCTTCATTCCCAGGAATGCGCCGCCCCTGTTCAACCTGCACGCCATCCGGCACCTGTTCTGGGATGGTCGCGTACAGGTCGACGACCTGGGCGGCTTCCATACTCCCGCCGGCGACGCGATCACGCCGGGAATGGCGGCGGCCTTCGAGTTCGGCGCGATCTCCGCCCTCGGACTCTTTCCGGTCACGTCGCGGGAGGAGATGCGAGCCTTCGGAATCGTGAACGAGCTCGCAATGATCGACGATCGGGATTTCCCGGGGATCTGGGCGGGCATCATGGCACGCCTGGGAGCGATCCCGGAGTACGTGGCGATGTTCGAGGCCGCCTACCCGGGGACGCCCTTCGAGGAGATGACGTTCGCCCACGCTTCGAACGCGATGGCGGGCTTCCTCCTCGATCGGCTGGCCTTCAACGACACCCCGTGGGACAGATTCCTGGCAGGGAGCGACCGGGCCATGACAGAGAGTCAGCTCCGAGGCGCCAAGGTGTTCATGGAGATCCGCTGCTCGATCTGCCACAACGGTGCCACGTTCAGCGATGACGAGTTCCACAACGTCGCGCTGGCGCAGTTCGGTCCGGGGCAGGGAGACGGCCCCCTGGGAGACGACGATTTCGGCCGTCAGCGGGTGACGGGAAATCCGAGGGACATCTACAAGTTCCGGACGACCCCGCTCAGGAACGTGGAGCTGACGGGCCCCTTCGGCCACGCCGGACAATTCACGGAGCTGCGCGCCTTCATCGATCACTACAGCGACTCGGGGAAGAAGCTCCAGGAGTACGACGTCGGACAGCTCGAGGGCTTGCTCCAGGGAACGCTGGTTCCCAATCACATCCAGATCCTCGCGACCAGGGACACGATCATCGACGGGGTCGCGTTCCCCGACAGCGTCACCGACCGGCTGATGGCGTTCATGAGCGCGCTGACCGACGAGCGGGCCCGGAACCTGTCGAACATCGTGCCCGACCAGGTGCCGAGCGGACTGCCGGTAGACCATTGAGGCGTTCAAGGACCGGGCACGTCCGGTGAGATCGCCGTAGCGGTTTGACACCCCCGGGGCCCGGGCGATATTCCCCGTCCCGTGAACCCCCGCTACCCCCGTCCGGTCTACCTCTGCGCTCCCGTCCGCACGCCGATCGGCAGGTTCGGCGGCGCGCTCGTCGACATGACGGCGCCCGATCTCGGCACGCACGCCGCGCGGGCGGCTCTCGACCGCGCCGGGATCGATCCCGCCGACATCGACCTCACGATCGTAGGCTGCGGCCGGCAGGCAGGGGCGGGTCCCAACGTCGCCCGCCAGATCAGCCATCGCGCCGGAGTCCCCGACTCGGTGCCGGCGTACACGATCAACCAGGCGTGCGCTTCGAGCCTCGTCGGGATCGTCCAGGCATGGCAGACGATCGCGTTGGGAGACGCCGAGGTCGTGCTGGCGGCCGGCACCGAGTCGATGTCGAATACCCCGTACCTGCTGCCGCGCGCCCGCTGGGGCTACCGGCTCGGCCACGGCGAGCTGGTCGACGGGATGTACCGGGACGGCTTCCTGTGCCCGCTGTGCGGCGATCTCATGGGCGCGACCGCGGAGACGCTGGCCGACCGGTACGGCATCCCCCGCGCCGAGCAGGACGCCTACGCGGCGGAGAGTCAGCGCCGGTACGACGCAGCGCGGGAGCGGGGCGCCTGGGAGTCGGAGATCGCCCCGATCGAGGGCGTACTCGAGGCCGACGAGCACCCGCGCCCCGGGACGACCGTCGAGAAGCTGGCGAAGCTCAAGCCCGTATTCCGCGACGACGGCACGGTGCACGCCGGCAACTCCTCGGGGATCACCGACGGGGCGGCAGCCCTGATCGTGGCGTCCGAGGAGGCCGTCGCGCGGCTCGGCCTCGAGCCCTTCGCCCGCTGCGTCGACTGGGCGAACGAGGGCGTCGACCCCGCGATCATGGGGATCGGCCCGGTGCCGGCGGTGCGGAAGATCCTCGAGCGGCAGGACGTCGGCATCGACGCGATCGACGCGATCGAATTGAACGAGGCGTTCGCCGCCCAGGTGCTGGCGGTGGCGCGCGACCTGGATCTCGATCTCGACAGGGTCAATCCCAACGGCGGCGCGATCGCGCTCGGGCATCCGATCGGGGCGACCGGGGCCCGGATCGCGGTCACGCTGCTTCACGAGATGGCCCGGCGGCGCGCGGGCCTCGGCCTCGCGACCCTTTGCGTGAGCGGCGGGATGGGCGTCGCCGTCCTCGTCGAGCGCGTAGAATCGGCGGCCGCCGCGCGAGTGGCGGGAAGGAACGCGGCGTGAGCGATCCCATGGTGCGCGTCGATCGGCAGGGCGAGGTGGGAACCATTCTCCTCGACCGGCCGACCAAGCTGAACGCGTTCGCGGGTGAGATGCGCGACATGATCGGCGACGCGGTCGAGCAGCTGGGTGGCGACGTGTCGATCCGCGCGATCGTGATCACCGGGGAAGGCCGAGGATTCTGCGCCGGCGCGGACATCGACTACCTGCACGAGCTCGTCGCGGAGAACAACGCGCGCGACTTCCAGCGCCTGCTGGAAGCCGGCGAGCGGGTGGTGCAGGAGATCCGGGCGGCCGAAAAGCCGGTGATCGCCGCCATCAACGGCCCGGCCGCGGGCGGCGGCGCGAACCTGGCGCTCGCCTGCGATCTCCGGATCATGGCCGACACCGCGTCGATCGGGCAGACGTTCGTGCGGATCGGGCTCCATCCCGATTGGGGCGGGACCTTCCTGCTGCCGCGGCTCGTCGGAGCCTCGCGCGCCCTCGAGCTCATGTGGTCCGGCCGCATGGTGGGCGCCGAGGAGGCGCTGGCGATCGGCCTCGTGAACCGGGTCGTGCCGGCGGCCGCGATCCGCGACGAGGCGATGGCCTGGGCGCGCCAGCTCGCCGCCGGTCCACCGCTGGCGGTAGCCAGGATCAAGCGCGCGGTGCAGGAGAGCCTCGACCGGGACCTCGACACGATGCTCGCGATCGAGCTCGAGAACCAGCTCGTCAGCTTCGAATCGCAGGACGTCAAGCGCGGCCTGTTCGCCTTCAGCGGCAAGGAAACGCCGCGCTTCGAAGGCGACTGAGGAGACCGTGACCACGGGGAGCGCGCCGGCCGCGGGCAGCGGCTGGATCGACGTCAGCCGGCCGCTCGCGGACGGGGCGGCGGTCTGGCCCGGAGATCCGCCCTGGCGGTACCGGCTCGCCGCGTCGATCGCGGGCGGTGACCCGGCGAACGTCGGCGAGGTGTCGGGGACGACCCACGCCGGCACCCACGTCGACGCCCCGCTCCACGTCGACCCCGGCGGCGCGGCCATCGACGCGCTTCCGCTGGACACGTTCGCCGGACCCGCCGTCCTCGTCGACGTCACGGGCCATGGCGATCTCATCGAGCCCGAAGACATCGAAGCCGCCCTCCGCGTCATCGAGATCGCCGCCGGCGCCGATTCCCTCGAGCGGCTCCTCCTGCGAACCGGCTGCGACTGGTCGGCCGGCTTCCCGAGCAGCTGGCGAGCGCTCTCGGCAGGGGCCGCCGCGTGGTGCGGCGCGCGCGGACTCCGGCTCGTCGGCACGGACGCGCCCTCGGTGGATCCCGCCGACTCCACCTCGCTCGCTGCTCATCGCGCGCTGGCGGCCGCGGGGGCCGCGATCCTCGAGAGCCTGGCGCTGGCCGGGATCGAGCAGGGCCGCTATGCATTGGTCGCCTTCCCGCTCAGGTGGATCGGCGCCGACGCCTCGCCCGTGCGCGCGGCCTTGCGGAGGATGGAGCCATGATCGACGAGCTGAACGTGGTGGCCGTGATCGGCGCCGGCACGATGGGGCGCGGGATCGCGCAGGCGTTCGCGCAGGCCGGCTACGCGGCCACGCTCTACGACGTCGATCCCGAGGCCGCGCATCGCGCGCGCGAGCAGATCGAGCAGACGCTCGCGAATGGCGTCGAGCGGGGGAAGCTCGGCCCGGCGGAGAAGGAGCGGGCGCTCGAGCGCCTGCGGATCGAAACCGACCTGGGCGAGGCGGTCGCCGACGCCGACCTGGCGATCGAGGCGATCCCCGAGATCCTCGACCTCAAGCGCGCGATGTTCGCCGAGCTGGACGTGCGCTGTCCCGGCGGCGCAATCCTGGCGAGCAACACCTCCTCGCTGCCGATCGCCAGCCTCGCCGCCGAAACCGCGCGCCCCACGCGCGTGGCAGGGCTCCATTTCTTCAATCCTGTCCACGCCATGAAGCTGGTCGAGATCGTCGCCTCGGACGAAGCCGCGCCCGACGTGGTGGATACGCTCCGCCGCGCCGTCGAGTCGCTCGGCAAGCGGCCCATCGTCGTGCGCGACGTGCCCGGGTTCGCGACCAGCCGGCTCGGCATCGCGCTGGGCCTCGAGGCGATCCGCATGGTCGAGGACCGGGTCGCGGCCGTGGCCGACATCGACGCCGCCATGGAGCTCGGATACAACCACCCCATGGGCCCGCTCAAGCTGACCGACCTGGTCGGCCTCGACGTGCGGCTCGCGATCGCCGAGCACCTGGCGCGGGAGCTCGACGAGCGCCGCTTCGAGCCTCCGCGGCTCCTCCGGAGCATGGTCGCGGAGGGGCGGCTCGGCAGGAAGTCGGGCCAGGGATTCTATCGCTGGGAAGACGGCAAGCCGGTCGCCGTGGAGGCGCGATGACCGACACCGGGAACGCGGGCCGGGTTCCGGAGGAGCGCGTGGTTCGGCTGGAGCGCGACGGCGGGATCGTGACCGTGACGATCGACCGCCCCGAGAAGCGGAACGCCCTGAACGCCGCTGTGCGGGAGCAGCTCGGCGCGGTGGTCGACCAGGCGATCGCGGATCTGGATGCGCGGGTGCTCGTCTTCACCGGCGCGGGAGACAAGGCGTTCGTTGCCGGCGCGGACGTCGGCGAGTTCGCCGGTCGCTCGCCGCTCGAGCAGCGGCGGGCGATGGCGGGACCCACGGTCTTCGATCGGATCTGGAACGCGCCGCTCCCCACGATCGCGATGATCAACGGCTGGTGCCTCGGCGGGGGCTGCGAGCTGGCGCTCGCCTGCGATCTCCGGATTGGCGCCGACACCGCCATGCTGGGTCAGCCCGAGACCCGCCTGGGAATCATCCCCGGCGGCGGGGCCACCCAGCGGCTGCCGCGCCTGGTCGGATACGGCAAGGCGCTGCAGCTGATCCTGAGCGGCGAGCCCGTCGACGGCGTCGCGGCATACGAGATCGGCCTGCTCGACGAGGTCGTGCCGGCCAGCGAGCTGCGGGAGCGGACGCTGGAGATCGCGCGCGCGATCGCCGAGAAGAGCCCGGTCACGCTGGCGATCGCCAAGCGCGCGATCCGGGCTGCATACGAATTGCCGCTGTCGGCCGGTCTCGAGCAGGAGCGCGACCTGTTCGCCCTGGCGTTCGCGACCGAGGACAAGGTCGAGGGCGTGGCGGCGTTCCTCGAGAAGCGCAAGCCGCAATGGCGTGGCCGGTGAACCCCTAGCACGGAGGACGCAATGGAAGAGCAGACACCGGTGAGCGGGGCGGGAACGACCACGACGGGACGTTCCGTGTGGGAGAACATGCGCGACGTCGTGCTCGCGCCGAGCGCGACGTTCGAGGACGTCCGCGCGCACCCGCGCTGGCTGACTCCCCTGCTCGTCATCATGGCGCTCACGCTGGTGACGTCGTTCTTGATGATGGGCCTCTACATTGAGATGCAGCGCGTGGGGGTGATGGCCCGCGACATGCCGGCCGAGCAGCGGGAGCAGGCGCTCCAGACGATGGAGAGCTTCAAGTACGTAGGCCTCATCGCCGGCCCGATCCTGGTGGCCGTCTTCTCGGCGCTCTTCGCGCTGCTGTTCTGGGGATGGGCGGCGATCTCGGGCGCACGCGAGCCGACGTACAAGGTCGCGTATACGGCCATGGTCTACACCGGGGTCATCCAGATCCTCCAGGCCATCGCCCAAGCGATCGTCGTGGCGCTGAAGGGCGCGGAGCAGGTAGCGCGCGAAGGCGGACCCCCGACCTTCGGGCTGGCGCTGTTCATGGAGCGGGGCGACATGCCGGCCCTGCTCTGGGGACTGCTGGCGAACATCAACTTCTTCGCCATCTGGGGCGCGATCGTGCTGGCGATCGCCGGTGTCCACGCGCTCAGGATGAGCAAGGGTGCGGCCTGGGGTTTCGCCGTCGCCATGTGGCTCGTCACGGGGCTCTTCCTCGCGTTCAGCCCTGGCGGCTGAGTTGGACCGGCTCCGCATCACGGACGCTCACGTCCACGTCCAGCCGTGGGACATGATGAAGCCCGACGTCCGCGCGCGGATGGCGAAGGGGCGCTCCGATTTCGCCGAGCTCGAGCGGATGATGCGCGATCCGGCCAGCGTGCTGGACGTGATGGATGCGGCCGGCATTGCGCGGATCGGCGTGATCAACTACGTGAGCCCCGGGCTCATGGGGTTCACCGGCGAGGTGAACCCCTACGTGGCCGGACTCGCGCGTGCCGCACCCGACCGGCTGATCCCCTTCGGCGGCGTCGACCCGACCGGGGACGGGAACCTCTCCGACGACGTCGAGCGGCTGCGCGACCTGGGCGTGCGCGCGATCAAGTTCCATCCGCCGCACCAGGATGTGGCTGCCAACGCCTACCGGAACGGGCTGCTGGCGCTAGCCGACATGTACGGCCGCGCCGAGGAGCTCGGCATGCCGGTCATGGTGCACACCGGGACATCGATTTTTCCCGGCGCGCGGAACGTGTACGCGGATCCCCTCCCGCTCGACGACGTCGGCGTCGACTTCCCGGGCCTGGTCGTGATCCTGGCGCACCTCGGGCGACCGCTGTGGCCCGACGCGTCGTTCTTCCTGCTGAGGCGCCACCCCAACTTCTGGGGCGACGTCTCCGGCATCCCGCCGAAGGGCCTCCTGCGCTACTTCCCGCGGCTCGCCGACGTCGCCGACAAGCTCCTCTGGGGGACCGACTGGCCGGGCCCCATGGTTCCCAGCATGCGGACGAATCTCGACGACTTCCTGGCGCTGGATCTGGCCGAGGACGTCAAGCGCAAGCTCCTTCAGGACAACCCGGACCATCTGTTCGGACCGGCGCCGGAGATCTGACCACGTCGGTGCCGGGCGGCGTCGTGTAGGGAATTTTCCCGCCCGACGCAGCGGTTTCTTCCCGACAGTCCAGACGTCCCCATCCCGCTACGATCGTACAGGCCCCTTGTGAATAGCCTGAGCACACACTGGATCGTCGTCACGTTGCTGACGCTGGCCTGCGCGGCGCCTCGGGCCCTCCAGGCCCAGGAGAACGGGCGCGACGTCACCGCCGCGGAGGGCGTGGCGCTCGAGCTGGAGGTCCTGTCGCAAGTCCAGTCCTCGACCACGTCGGTCGATTCGGTCGTGGGATCGGATCTGGAGCTGCGCCTCGCGCGCGTCACCATGGACGGCAGGGCCGCGGATCGCTGGTCGGGCCGTATCCAGATGGATTTCGAGACCGATCGCGCCCGATTCCGCGACGCATTCCTCGAAGGCCGGGTGAACGACGTGCTCTCGGTACGCGCGGGCCAGTTCAAGCTGCCCTTCAACGGGATCGAGATGGAATCGTCCAATCGCCTGATCGCGATCGAGACCGGTGCGCGAGTACGCGGGACGCAGGGGAGCTCTACGTCCACCTCCGGCATGCTCGCCGCTGCCGCGTTGAGCGCCCGCGGGCGCGGCGTGATGGCGCGGACCCGGTTTGCCAGTGGCCGCGCGCGGCTTCTGGCCGGCGCCTGGGTGGGGTCGGGAGAGCGCGGGGAGACCAACGACGGCAAGCAGCTGGCCGCCCGGCTCGAGCTCGAGCCATGGGCCGGCGCCGAACAGCGGCTCCCGCTCGTCCTCGCCGCGGCGGTCGTGACGAACGGGTACTTCGGATCGCCGCGCGATACTCTCGTCGTTGCCGGGGGAGACAGCGCGATCTCGAAGGATGCGGCGTACGCGACCGCGTTCGAGGGGTGGATCGAGGTAGGCAGATACGCCGCGCCCGGCATCCACTTCGCGGGCAACGTCGTCGCGGGCGACAACCCGTTGGCGCCGCGCGTCGATGGGGACGACGTCGGCTTCGCGAGCTTCCTGGGCCTGCAGGTCTGGGGCGAGTATGTGTTCCGGGGCAGGGGAGCGCTGACGGGGATCGGTCTGGGCGGAAGAATCGATCGATTCGATCCCGACACGGACACCGAGGACGACGCGTTTCTGCTGTGGACCCCGCTGGTGAACCTCTACTTCGGCAGGGCGTTCAAGCTGCAGGCCAACGTGGACGTGCTCTCGCCCGAGAGCGATGAGCGGGATCGGGAGTCGGCCGCGCGGATCCAGGCGCAGCTCGCGCTCTAAGCCGGGCGGGTTGCGAGGCCTCCTGCTGTGCCGGGGAGCAGAACCGTGCGCGCGGGGTAGGAGCGTCGATGAGAGATTCTGGCCTTCACGTGACCGCGACAAGGCTGGGCATTCGCGCGCCACTCGTCGTCGCCGCCACGCTCCTCGCATGCTCGGCATCCCCTGCTCCCGGCCAGGATGCCACCGCTACGCCGAGCCTCCTCGCGTGGATGGGGCTCGAGGCCGGCGACTCGATGGCGTTCGAGACCGCCGACGGCGGCCGGATGTGCGTGGAGGTCGGAGAGCCGCGCCGGATCGGCGGGCGCCCGGTCGCTCCGCTCGAGGGCTTGGCGTGGCCCGGGTTGGCCTCCGACAGCCGCATCTTCCTTCCCCTCGACGGAACGCTTGGATTTCTCATCGATCGGACGCCGGGGCCGCGACCCACGGTGGAGACGCTGCTGCCGGCGGACGGAGGCTGGTCGGTGGCCGGCCCCGACTGGCGGGAGGCGGAGACCGTCGTCTACCGCTGGTGCGAGGCGTGCATGGATGCGGGGCTCCGGATCGTCCTCGATCGAGGAGGCGGCATCCGCTCGATCTGGAGCCAGTCGATCGCCGGCCCCACCACGCTGACGCGGCTCGATGGCGGCTGCGCGGAGCGGGAGGGGACGGAGTTCGAGCTCTACGTCGAGCCGGCTCCGGAGCGCGAACCGTAAGCGTACGTGGTCGGGTCGTCGACGCCGGCATCGGCGAATCCTCGCCGTCGCTCCGCGCATTTGTTGCACTCCCCGCAGTGGCGATGGTCCGGAGTGGGGCTCAGGCAGCTGAACGTGAGCTCGATCGGAAGCCCCGCCGCGCGGCGCACGACCTCCGTCTTCGATAGTCCCGACAGCGGGGTTTCGACCGGAAGGGGATCTTCGAGCCCCATCGCGAGCCCGATCGCGCCGCCCATCGAGTCGAAGAACGCGCGCGTGCCGTCGGGGAAGGGATTGGCGGCGAGCGGGCCCATGACGATCGACGCGCAGCCATTCGCCACCGCCCACACGCCCGCCTTCGACAGGAGCAGGAGGTTGCGGCCCGGCAGGTAGACGGCTTCGTCGGGAGAGTCGGCGCCGGGCGGATCGTCTCCGGTCAGACTCCAGTGCGCGCCATAGAGATCGGCCACCGGAAGGTTGAGCACTACCAGCGGCGGCGCGCCGATCGTTTGCAGGAACCTCTCCAGCCAATAGATTTCCGCCGACTCCCAGACCAGGCCTGAGCGGACGTACACCGGCGCGACCGGGCCCTCGTGCGCGGCCTCGGCGAGCGCCACCGCGCTGTCGAGCCCGCCGGACGCGAGCACGCAGCGTTTCCGACCCTCGATCATGACGCCAACCTAACGCGGGCCCCATGGAGACAACAGGCAAGGTCGCGCTAGTCACCGGGTCCGGCGTGCGGGTCGGCAAGCGGATCGCTCTCGCGCTCGCCGGGACGGGCATGCACGTCGCGGTCCACTACCACGCGAGCGCCGGTCCGGCCGACGAGACCGTGGCCGAGATACGCGCCATGGGCGTCGAAGCCGAGCCGTTCCAGGCCGATCTGTCGCAGCTCCTCGAGGTGCGTGGGCTCTTCGACGGGATCGACGCACGCTGGGGGCGCCTCGACGTGCTGATCAACTCGGCCGCGATCTTCCCGCGGACGCCGTGGGACGAGATCGACGAGGCGACGTGGGACTACACGCTTGACGTCAACCTCAAGGCGCCCTTCTTCACCGCCTGGCACGCCGTTCCGCTCATGCGGCGGGGAGGCGGCGGCAAGATCGTGAACATCGCCGACTGGGCGGGGCTGCGTCCCTACAAGAACTACCTGCCGTACGTGATCTCCAAGGGTGGCATCATCACGATGACGAAGGCCCTGGCGCTGGAGCTCGCGCCGGAAATCGCCGTCAACGCGATCGCGCCCGGGCCGGTCATGCTGCCGGAGGATTTCGGCGCAGCCGCCACGGAGCGGATCCGCAAGGCCACGCTGCTGGAGCATCTGGGGAGCCCCGACGACGTCGCCAAGAGCGTTGTCTACCTGGTCGCGATGACGGACTTCGTGACGGGGCACGTGCTGGTCGTCGATGGCGGAAGGCTGATCGCCTGATGGCAGCCCGGAGCGAACCGACAGCGATGGAGGCAGGCCGATGACGTACCGCGTGACGGTCCAGATCCACTTCTGCTACGGCCATCGGCTGCTGGACTACGAGGGCGCGTGCGCGCACCCGCACGGCCACAACGGCCTGGTCGAGATCGCGCTGGAGTCCGACGCGCTCGACCATCGCGGCATGGTCTTCGACTTCGGCGACGTGAAGCGCGACGTGAAGGCGTGGCTCGACGCCACGATGGACCATCAGATGATCCTCAGGAAGGACGACCCACTGGTGGCGTGGCTGGCAGAGCAAGGCGAGCCATACCTGGCGCTGGGCGACAACCCGACCGCGGAAAACATCGCGCGAGCGATCTACGATCACGTCAGAGAGGCGGGATACCCGGTGACCTCGGTCAAGCTCTGGGAGACCCCCACCTCGCATGCGACGTACAGCGGCTAAACTGTTCCGCCGCCTCGCCGGCCGAACGCCGAGCGTATCGCCGTTGAGGAATTGCCCCTGCCACGCGCGCGTCCATCCCTGTCCGGCCTCGCTTAGTCCCGTGCTCGTTGATCAAGGCGCGCAGGTGTTCAGGTTGCGTCCGTCCCCAGTGGTTCACCCTCTCCCCTGAGGTGCTCCCTGCTTCGCATCGCTCTCACGACTCTATTCGGGGTCCTCTCCCTCGCACCCGCTCCGGCGTGCGCGGAGTCCCAACCCGAGCAGGCCGCGCAAGGGGTCGCGGAGACCGATTTCGCGGGCCTAGGCGCACTGGTAGACGCCGAATTTGATGCCGGGATGGCGCGGGAGAAGATCCCAGGCGCCGCATTCATTCTCGTCCAGAACGGGCGCGTTGTCTTGTCGCGCGGATATGGACATGGCCGGATCGACGGCCCGGCCGTAAATCCGGAGAAGACGATCTTCCCGATCGCCTCGATCAGCAAGGTCTTCACGGCGACGGGCGTCATGCAGCTCGTCGACCGTGAACAGATCGATCTCGACGCGGACCTAAATCGCTACCTCACGGCGGCGCGCGTCCCGCCAACCTATCCGCAGCCTGTCACCACCAGGCACCTTCTGTCCCATACGGCCGGCTTCGACGAGCTCCCCGGACGGCGGGTCGGGACGGTCGCTGAGCTCATGCCCCTCGGTCAGTTTCTCGCGGACCGGCTGATTCAGGTGCACCCTCCCGGAGAGGTGACGAGCTACTCGAGTTATGGCATGGCCTTGGCGGGGCTATTGATCGAGGACGTGTCCGGGATGCCGTTCGAGGAATTCCTCGAACGCCACGTCTGGGGGCCGCTGGGGATGACCCGGACGTCGATCACGCTGCCGACTGGCAATGGCGTCGATCTCGCGACGGCCTACGAGTCGGATGAAGTCGAACTCGTGCCCATTCCCTACGAGATCTACCAGACGCCGCCCGCCGCATCGATCGTCAGCACGGCAGAGGACATGGGTCGGTTCATGATCGCGCATCTCCAGGGCGGGCGGTACGGCGAGGCTCATATCCTGAGCGAGAGCGCCATGGAGCTGATGCACCGCCGGCAGGCGACCATGCACCCCTTGATGCCCGGCTGGACCCTGGGGTTCCAGGAGAACGACCTCAATGGACGCCGCATCCTCGAGCACGGAGGCGACATCGGCGGCTTCAGCACGCTCATGACGTTGCTGCCGGACGAGGGCGTGGGCTTCTTCGTTGTCCATCATCTCGAAGGGAGCAACCTCCGTTTCGATGTCAGGCGGGCCATCCTCGACCGCTACTTCCCGGATTCGCGGCCGATTGAAATTCCGGCCCCGAACCCTAGGTCTGCAGACCGCAACCTGCGATTTGCCGGCACCTACAGGGCCAGCATCTTCTGTCACTCCTGCCCGGACGGCGGACCCAACGTGCAGGATTTCGAGGTCGAAGCGAACGACGACGGCACGATCACTGTCTGGGACGAGCGATGGGTCGAGGTGAGTCCGCTCTATTTCGCGAGCCTCGATGGGCGAGCGCACATCGGCTTCGCGGAGGACGAGGCGGGAAAGGTCATCGCCTTGACGGCGGGTTCATGGCGCGTCCTCGAGCGCATCGATCGATAGTCCTTGAGGCCCGTCAGGCGAGGCCGAAACTCCGCTTGATCTCTTCGAAGCGGGGATCGGAGCGCAGGGGCTCGAGCAATGGATCCATCACGATCTGCCACGCCTGGGGAAGATGGCCCTCGACCACTCGCTTCAAGTGGTCGAACGCCTCGTCGGGCCGCCCGAGCTGTGCGCAGGCCTGAGCCATGTCACCGTGGGCATCCAGGCCCAGATCGTCGATTCGCGGGGCAACCTCTTCGAGCATGGCCTCCCAGTATCCCGGCCCACCCGCCCTCGCATGGCCCGCGCGCAACTCCTCGACGACCTCCGGAGGTTGGCGATCCGGGACCAGTCGGCTCAAGGCATCCAGCGACGCCAGCGCCTCTTCGAATCGCGTCTGACTCAGATAGGCCTGAGCGATGTTGTTGTGGGCCCCGGCATAGCTCGGATCGAGCTCGAGAATCCTGCGGTAGATCCCGATCCCCTCGTCCACGCGTCCGGCGTATACGTGCGCGAGGCCCAGACCTGTGTGGACCGGGAGTGAGAGTGGATCCAGCTCCAGGGCCCGCCCCATCATCGCAATAGCTTCTTCGAGCCGGCCCCTGCTCATCAGGAAGGTTCCGTACCAGTGGTAGCCCGTGGCGTAGCCCGGGCTGAGGTCGATTCCGCCGCGGTACCGGCGGTCGGCCTCCTCCCATTTCCCTTCCACTTGGGCGATCAAGCCCAGCGAGACATGGGCCTCGCCCAAACGGGAATCGAGCGCCAGCGCCTTCTCGGCCGCGGAACGGGCCTCCTCGATCACCTCGTTCACCGGAGCTTCGGTGTATATGACCCGCAGGATTAGGCCGTCGGCCAGACCGATCCACGCCTGGGCGAACCCGGAGTCGGTGGTCACCGCCTCCCGGAAGCGCTCGATCGCTTGTGCGATTGCCGCCACCGTCCGCCGGCTCAGGAAGTGCCGCCCCTTCAGGTACGCCTCGTAGGCTTCCACGCTCTCGGTGGGGCGCTCGGTGAGCCGCGCGCGTTCCCGATTGGTCAGCCGTACTCGTAGCGCCTCTACGATGCGCTCCGCGACGTCGGACTGGATCTGGAAGATGTCCTCGAGATCGCGGTCGTAGCGGTCAGCCCACACGTGCTCGTCGCTAGCGGCGTCGATTAGCTGGGCCGTGATCCGGACGCGCTGGCCGGCGTGTCGAACGCTCCCTTCGAGTATCGTCGTGACGCCCAGCTCCTCACCGATTTGGCGCATCGGCTTGACGGTGCCCTTGTACTGCATGACCGAGGTGCGGCTGATCACTTTGAGGCCCTCGATGCGGGTCAGAAGCGTCAGGATCTCCTCGGTGACTCCATCCGAAAAGTATTCGTTGTCCGCCTGCGGGCTCATGTTCATGAAGGGAAGGACGGCGACCGAGCGCGAAGCGCCCCGCGAGGCTTCGGCCACGCTCGATCCCGACCGTACCGCGGTGGCTGACGCGGCGGACTCGTGCCGTTCCTCGATCCCTACGACCCGGAAGAGCTCCATCGGCTCGATTCCCTTGAGATGCCGCTCGCCGAGGGACTCGAAGACGAAGGCGGGCCGGTTCCGAAACCGCCGCCAGACGTCTTCGCTGACCACGATCTGTCCGGGTTGGGCCTCGGTCTGGATCCGCTGGGCGCCATTGACACCGTCGCCGTAGAGGTCGCCGTCCGACGCGACCGCGACATCCCCCAGGTGGATGCCGGTCCGTAGACGCTCGCTCATCTCCCGGTGGAGCGCAGTCGCAGCGATCAGCGCGGACTCGGCACTCGGCGACTCCAAGAGCGCGGCGTCGCCGATGAACTTGACGACGCGCCCCTCCGCGCGCAGCACTGTCGCCTCGACGATGGCCTGGAACCGCTGGACGAGGGCCACGGCTTCGTCCTGATCCCGCGCCGCCAGGCTGCTGTAGCCCACGAGGTCGGTGAACCAGACGACGGACAGGCGATGGGAAAGGCGAGCCGAAGGTTCGGTCACGCGGGCAAAGGTACCGTCCGGTCGCTCGGCCGGGGATTTTGCTGGTGGGTCAGTTCGTGAAGTGGGCTCGGATCGCCTCCTCGGCGTCGGGAACGATGGCGTCCCAGTCGCCGTCCGGAGTCCTCGACACCGTAATCGAGTTCGGCATGAAGAAGACCGAGGCGACGCCCTCGATGGCGAATAGCGCCTGAGCGAGCGGGGAGCCGGCCGCGTCGTCGGCGGAGTTGAACTGCTTCATCCGCTCCTCGATGACCGTGCGGTCGACGTGGAACAGCAGACTGTTCGGGTTCGGGGTGGGCTGAACCCGGATGTCGATGCTCATCGATCCCTCCTCAAGAAAGCCCTCGCTTCGTCGCAGCGCGCTGCCAGGCGATTGCGAACGCGAAACCTAGCCGCAGAGCCGCAGGAAGGCCCGGCCGTCCAACACCTGATCGTGGTCGATGTCCCAGAGGCGCGGCTGATCGGGCGGCAGGACCACCGAGGTGGCGCGGGTGAGGGAGCCGGGGGCGGAGGCCGCGGTCGCGGCGCGGGCCTCGACCCTCAGGGTGCCGGTTCGCGTCTCGCGGAAGCAGGCCACCGCTGCCGAGTCGACCACGCCGAGGAACTCGCCGTCGAGCCATATCTCCTGCTGAGCGGACTCGTGATGGCGGACGAGCAGGGTGCCGTCGCCGCCGAAGCCCAGAAATCGCTTGGCGCCGCACCCGGCGGCAACTATCGCCAGCGCGATCGCCAGCGCGATCGGCTTCCCCGAACCGGACGCGAACCGGGCCTTCAACGAACCGCGAGCATCCGATCGAGCGCGAGCTTCGCCCAGCGGGCGACCTCGGGATCGACCGCGATGCGGTTGACGACGTGGCCTGCGACCAGGTTCTCGAGCGCCCATGCGAGGTGCGGCTGGTCGATGCGGTACATCGTCGCGCACATGCAGACGGTCGGGCTGAGGAAGGTGACGAACTTGTCGGGGTGCGCCTCCTTGAGGCGGTTCACCATGTGGATCTCCGTGCCGATCGCCCACTCGCTGCCCGCCGGCGCTTCCTCGATCGTCTGGCGGATGACCTCGGTCGAACCGACGACGTCGGCCATGTCGACGACCTCCATGCGACACTCCGGATGGACGAGAATCCGGACGTTCGGCCGTGCCGCGCGGATCCTGTCGACGTGCTCGGGCTGGAAGATCGCGTGCACCGAGCAGTGCCCTTCCCACAGGATGACCCGGGCCGCGTCGAGATCGGCCGCGGAAACTCCGCCGTCCTTCACCGTCGGCCGCCACAGTGCCATCTGCTCGAGTGGGATCGCCATCGCGCGGGCCGTGTTTCGGCCCAGGTGCTGATCGGGGAAGAACAGGACCTGGCGGCGCTGGGCGAACGACCACTCCATGACGGCGCGCGCGTTGGTCGACGTGCAGACGATGCCGCCGTGCCGGCCGCAGAACGCCTTGAGCGCCGCGCTGGAGTTCATGTACGTGACGGGCATCACGCGCTCGTCGGGGTCGCCGCCGAAGGCGTCCGCCAGCGTATCCCAGCACTCCTCGACCTGGTCGATGTCGGCCATGTCGGCCATCGAGCAGCCGGCGGAGAGGTCGGGCAGGATCACGGTCTGGTCGGGCCGCGAGAGAATGTCGGCCGACTCGGCCATGAAGTGGACGCCGCAGAAGACGACATACTCCGCGCCCACGTTGGCGGACTGGCGGGAGAGCTTGAACGAGTCGCCGGTCAGGTCGGCATGCTGGTATACGTCGTCGCGCTGGTAGTGGTGAACGAGGATCACGAGGCGGTCGCCGAGCACGGTCTTCGCGGCGCGGATCGCCTCCGCCCCCTCCGCGGCGCTCAGGCGCCGATACTCGTCGAAGGGCAGTGGGCCATCCGACGGGACGTCGAGCAGTCCGATCGTGCCGTGGGAATGTCCCCCGCGGAAGGGCATCGTGCCCTTCTCGTCGCACTCCAGCGAGACGTCCTCGAAGATCTTCAGGTCTTCCATGGTTCGCGACTCAGGCGCCGCGCGCCTCCTTCACCTTCGCGGTCAGGGCGGGCACGATCTCGAACAGGTCGCCGACGATGCCGTAGTCGGCGACCGAGAAGATGGGGGCGTTGGCGTCCTTGTTGATCGCCACGATCGTGCCGGAGTTCTTCATACCCACGAGGTGCTGAATCGCTCCCGAGATGCCGACCGCCAGGTAGAGGCGGGGCGCCACCGTCTGGCCCGAGGAGCCGATCTGGCGATCCATGGGCAGCCACTCGTTGTCGCAGACCGGCCGGCTCGCGGCGAGCTGGCCGCCGAGCGCGGCGGCCAGCTCCTCGACGATGCCGAGGTTCTCCTGCTTTCCGATGCCGCGCCCGACGGCCACGATCACCTCGGCGCGGGAGAGATCGACCTTGTTTTCCACCTCCTGGAAGGTGTCGAGGACTTCCGTTCGGACCTCGACGGAGGAGAGATCGGCGGCCTGCGCGATGATCTCGGCGGCCGCCTCCCCCTTCGCGGCGTCGTCGGCGAGAAACGCCCCGGCCTGGAAGCTCACAAGGCGCGGGCCCGCTTCCGTGAATGCGCAGTCGGCGTTCAGCTTCCCCTGGTAGGGCTGCCGCACGAATACGGGCTCGCCGCCGTCGGCGCGGAGGTCCACCACGTCGCTGATGAACCCCGCGTCCAGCGCCGCCGCCAGGCGCGGCACCCAGTCGCGCACCTGATAGGTGTGGGGAAAGAGCACGTAGTCGGGGTTCTCGGCCTCGACCGCGAGGCGGAGCGCGGCGGTGTAGGCATCGGGCGCGTACGGATCGAGCTTGGGGTCGTCGATCACCCGCACCCGGTCGACCTTGCGCGCGGCGACCTTCTCAGCCGCGCCGCCGACGCCGGCGCCGAGAACGATCGCCTCGAGCGGCTTCCCGAGCGCTGCCGCGAGCTTCTGCCCGCCGGCGATCGTCTCGTACGAGACCCCCTTGGGCTCCCCCTTCTCTGTCTGCGTGACCGCCCAGATCGCGCCCATCACAGCACCTTCGCTTGCTTCTGAAGGCGCTCGACGAGCGAGGCCGTCGCTGTGGCGGCGTCACCCGGCAGGATCTCGGCCGCGGCGGTCTTCTCGGGAACGTAGAGCCGCTTGAGCTCGACTTTGCGGCCGGCCGCGCCGACCTGGCGCGCGTCGATCCCTACGTCGGCCGGCCCGACCTTCTTCATCTCCTTCTTCTTGGCGCCCATGATCCCCTTGAGCGTCGCGTAGCGGACCGGATAGATGCCGGACTGGATCGTGAGCACGGCGGGAAGCGGCAGCGTGATCCACTGGAACCAGCCGCTCTCGAGCTCGCGCTTGACCTTGATCCGGCCGCCCTCCGGCTGCTCGATCTCCATGATCAGGGTGGCGCTCGGCCAGCCGAGAAGCTCGGCGACGATCACGCCGGTCTGTGACCAGCCGGCGTCGTCGGACTGGAGGCCGGCCAGGACGAGATCGGGAGCCTCCTGCCGGACGGCGGCGGCGAGCGCCTTCGCGGTGGCCGACGCGTCGCCGCCCTGGAAGGCGGCATCGTTCAGGTGGATCGCCCGGGCCGCCCCCATGGCGAGCGCCCGGCGGATCGCCTCCTCGGCGGCGTCCGGGCCCAGGAGGAGCGCCACGACCTCGCCGCCGGCCTTCTCGGCGAGGCGCAGGCCCGCCTCGAGCGCGTACTGATCGCTCTCGTTGATCTCGGTCGCGACCCCTGCCGTGTCCACGGACTTCCCATCGGGCGCGATCCGGAGCCGCGCGTCGCGCTCGGGGACCTGCTTGATGCAGACGAGGATCTTCATGCGGCTCCTGTTTCGACGGGGTCCCGTATCGGACGGTCTAAGTGGGCGCGAAATCTAGATTTGGGTCCGGAACCCGACAACCCCGGAACCCGTGGAACCCCTTGTTCCGCGGAGGACGCTGGGATAGAATCATCCTGTTCGTGCAGAAGGAGGAACGAATCGGGCATGCCGCTGAATATCAAGAACCCCGAAGCCGATCAACTCGCGCGGGAGCTCGCCGAGGCGACCGGCGAGACGATCACGGTGACCGTGATCCGCGCGCTGCGCGAACGTCTTCGGCGTGTCCGCGGCCGCAGCCGGTCCATTCCGCTGCGCGACGACTTGCGCGCCATCCGTGAGCGCTGTGCCGCGCTTCCGGTGCTCGACCCCCGTGCGCCGGACGAAATCCTCGGCTACGACGACCGCGGCCTGCCGCACTGACAATGGTCATCGACACCTCCGCAATCACCGCGATCCTGTTCGACGAGGACGAAGCGGAACGGATGGAGATCGCAATCGAGGAGGACCCCGTGCGCCTTCTGTCCGCGGCTTCCCTGCTCGAAGCCTCGATTGTGATCGAGACCCGATATGGGGAGCCGGGCGGGCGGGAGCTCGACCTGCTCCTGCATCGCGCGCAGATCGAGATCGCATCAGTCGATGCCGCGTTGACGGACGTGGCGCGAGGGGCGTATCGGAAGTGGGGCCGGCGGCGGAGTCCAGCGGGGCTCAACTTCGGCGATTGCTTCTCCTATGCGCTTTCGAAGACGTCGGGCGAGCCGCTCCTCTTCAAGGGGGAAGATCTCGCCCGCACCGACGTGGCACGGGTCGAGTACTGATGCGAATCCTCGTGGCCGCGCGCGAGGAGGTCCTGCTGCTCGATCCGGGGACCGGGGCGGTCGAGCGAGCAGCCGTCCGGCGGCCCACGTGTCTGGCCGGCGACGTCTCGGCGGAGACGTTCTGGTGCGGGACGTCGGACGGGATTCTCCGGAGCGACGACGGCGGAACGTCATGGGCCGGGGTAGGGCTCGAGGGCGAGGAGATCACGGCGATCGTCGCCAGCCCGAACGAGCGGGGGTCGGACGGCGCCGTCGTCTATGCCGGGACCGAGCCGAGCGCGCTCTACCGCTCGGCGGACGGGGGCGCGACGTGGGACCGCGCCGAAGGGCTCCTCGACCTGGCGTCGTCCTCGACCTGGAGCTTTCCGCCGAAGCCCGAGACGCACCACGTCCGCTGGATCGCCTGCGACCCCGCCAGCCCGGGGCGCCTCTACGTCGCGATCGAGGCTGGTGCGCTCGTGACGACGCCCGACGGCGGTGCGACGTGGCAGGATCGCCCGGAGGTCGCGCCCTACGACACGCACGAGCTCGCGATCCATCCCCACCGGCCGGCGACTCTCCGCGTTTCGGCCGGCGACGGGTACTGGGAGAGCGACGACCGGGGCGCGTCGTGGGATTCGCCCGAGGACGGCCTCGACGTCACCTATCTGCGGAGCGTCGCGATCGACCCCGGTGATCCGGATGTCGTTGTCGTATCGGCGGCCTCGCATCCCCATTCGGCGTACATGGCGGGCCGGTCCGACGGCCGGCTATATCGCCGTGAGGGCAGGGGGCGGTGGCGCCGAGTGCAGCAGGGCTGGCCCGATCCGCCCGCGACGATCGCGCCCCTGCTGACCGCCGGCCGCGAGCCGGGGGAGCTCTGGGCCGCCGACGAGCGCGGCGTTCATCGATCGGAGGACAGCGGCCAGATCTGGGAGCGGGTCGCCGCGTTCGATCCCGAGCCGGCCTGGCTCCGCGGCCTGGCGGTCACCGGCTGACCGTCATGCTATCTGTCAGATCGTACCCATCTATCGGTAGACAACCGCGCAATATCCGTTACGCTGATATAGCCAGCCCGCGACATCGTGAGGGTGGACGAGGAATGGGCCGGTCCTGCAAACACGATCTCCAGGTTACGGCCGGTTTGCGGATTCCGATTCGCTGACGGCGCTCGATCGCTCGAAGGTCCACGGCGTTTCTCCGGGAATCGCGATCAGCTCGAGCCTCTCCACCGTCCCCGCACGATCGAGGCAGAAGGTGATCCACCCGGGGCCGGCCGCCGCGCGCCACGCGCGATCCTCCCATTCGACGCGGAACGTGTCGAAGTGCCAGGCCGCCAGAGGGCCGGTGAACCGGCCGAAGCGAAAGACGAGACGGCCGTCCTCGAGCGTCACCCGAGCGGACCCGAGCGGCGTGCTCTCGTAAGCTCCCGCGTACGATTCCAGCGGGAGCAAGGGCCGGGCCCCGTCGACCCGCGCGGGTTCCACCCGGAGGATCGCCTCGACCTGATCCGCGATGGCGCGAAACCCGTCGGTTCGGTCGACGGGCTCGTGCCCCAGGAGGACATCGAGCACCGGGTACAGGATCCAGTACGGCGGGGTCGCGGTCTGATGGTTGGTGAGGATCGCTACGCCGAGTCCCTCCTCCGGAACCATCGCGACCAGCGTCGTCATCCCGTCGATTCCACCACCATGATCGAGCAGCGTGCGCCCTCGATACTCGGAGATCACCCATCCCATGCCGTAGGCGAGCGATCGCGCATCGGGATAGAAGGTAGCGACCGGCCCCTCGGGAGGGATCAGGATCTGCGGACGCCGTGTTTCGAGCAGGGCCTCGCGGTCGAGCAGCTCGCCGTCCCTCGCCAGCCCCCCGGACAACTGGAACCGGAGCCATTCGCCCATGTCTTCCGCAGAGGAGAGGATCGAACCGGCGGGGCCGATAGCGTCGATGTCGCGGTATGGCACAGGCTGGACGGCCCCGTCGATCGAGACGTGCGGGGACGCGACGTTCCCGGCAACCTCGAGATCCGCCAGGCTGGTCGTGCTGCGTTCCATCCCGAGCGGGTCGAAGATCCTCTGCTCGACGAAGTCGCCCCACGCGCTGCCCGTCGTCCGCTCCACGATCTGGCCTGCGGCGGCGTAGAGGACGTTCTGGTAGGAGAACGCGCTGCGAAAACCGGAGGCGGGTTCGAGGAAGCGCAGCCGCCGGACGAGCTCTCGGGTGTCGTGCAGGCCGCTCAACCAGAGGAGGTTGGCCATCGGCAGGCCGCTTCGGTGGGCGAGGATGTCGCGGACCGTGATCTCCCGGGTGAGCCATGCGTCCTCGAGCGCGAACCCGGGGAGGAGCGAAGCGACCGGATCGTCCCAGGCGAGCGCACCCTCGCCCACCAGCATCGCCATCGCGGTGGAGGTGAACGCCTTGGTGGTGGAGCCGATCGCGAACAGGGTCTCCGCGTCGATCCGCCCGGCTTCCCCGACGCGCCGGATCCCGTAGCCTCGCGCCAGGACGATCGAGTCGTGGCGGACGACGGCGATCGCGAGCCCCGGAATGCCGAATGCCTCCCGCAGTGCGTCGATGCGCCCATCGAGCTCCCCGATCGGCAGCGGCTGGACCGCGGAGGAGGCCGGGGCCATCGACAGGACCAGGAGCGCGGAGAGAGCGGCGACTGCCGACCAGCGGCGCATGCGTGCCTCCTGTACTTGCAGAGCATGGGCGGACGAATCAAATTGAATGAGCGTTCAGTATAATGAATCACCATTCAGTTTACAAGAGGGTGAAATGCCGCGCGTGACGCAGGCCCATTTCGACGCACGCCACCACGAGATCCTCGTCGCCGCCCATCGTTGTTTCGCCCGCCGCGGGTTCCGCGAGGCGACGATGCAGGAGATCGCCGACGAGGCGGGATTGAGCGCCGGTGCGCTGTATCGTTATTTCGACGGAAAGGAGGCGCTGATCCAGGCGCTCGCCGCCTGGGGCCAGGAACAGAAGGGCGAGGCGTTGGCGGAGCTGGTTCCGGGCGGAGGTGCCGGCGCGCTCGGCCGGATGGTTGTGGAGGTGCTGGGATCGCTCGAGGCCGAGGGCTCCGACACCGCGATCGCGCTCGACGTCCGCCTGTGGGGCGAGGCGCTCGGCCAGACGCGGCTTGCGAAGATCGTCGCCGGCGGGCTGGCGGCCCTGCGGGAGCCGATCGCGGCTTACGTCCGCAGGGAGCGGAGAGCAGGCCGGATTCGCAAGGACGCCGACCCCGAGGCAGTGGCGCGGGCCATCGTCGCATTGATGGCGGGGATCGAGCTCCAGAAAGCCTACGATCCCGGTCTGGACGTGGCGGAGAGCGCCAAGGTGGTCCGGGAATGGCTCCAGAGCCTGGCCCCGGAGGACCGGTAGCCGCCCCCTGGTCCGCTAGTTCGCCTGCCAGCGCGCCAGGCGGCGCAGCGCGTCCACGCGATCGGTGCGGCCGACGCGCGCACGCGACACCGCCTCCCTGAGCCACTCGATCGACGCGTCGTAGGTGGGCTGGTCGACGGGGTAGGGATGCCCGTCCTTCCCGCCGTGCGCGAACGAGAAGCGCGCGGGATCGCGGACGCTGGCCGGGGAGCCGTGCACGATCTCGGCGAGCAGCGCGAGCGCGCGCACGGCCTTGGCGCCGACGCCGGGCACGGCAAGGAGCTCCTCGAACCCGCGTGGCTCCGCCTCGTATGTCGTGATCAGGACCTTCCGCAGGTGGCGCGGGTTGACGTCCCGCGCCACGTCGACCGCGTGCCGTCGAGGCATCCGCAGCATAGCTAGCACGCCGGCGTCGGCGGCGGCGCGGCCGGCCTCGCGCAGGACGCGGTC
>DATFFS010000032.1:0-11038 GCA_035249945.1 Gemmatimonadota bacterium | reverse complement strand
GGTCACCCGCTACGAAGCGACCGCGCCCTGGTCGGGGGAAGGGGCGCCGACGTTCGCCTTCGTGACCGACAACTTCCAGGGCATCTCGATCGTGGCCCAGATCACCCCCAGCTCGCGGCACGGCGCCAACACGCTCGTCTTTGCGGATCTCGACGGCGACGGGGACAAAGACCTGATCTGGGGGGACTGGTTCGAGCCGGGCCTGCTGCTGCTCGAGAACAACGGCACCTGCGACCAGCCGGGCTTCTCCGCCACCCCGGTTCCGTGGCCCGTCGGCGATCCGATCGCGACCAGCGGCTACAACGCCCCCACCTTCGGGGACGTCGACGCCGACGGGGACCTGGATGCCATCGTGGGAATCCTGGGAGGGGCGTACAACCCGATCACGACCGCGGCCGACAACCTATACCTGCTCGAGCAGAACGCCGACGGCTGGCGGCTCGTCACGCGGCGCCTGATCGAGCAGGTCGACGTGGGCGCGGAGAGCGTGCCGGCCGTAGGCGATCTCGACGCGGACGGGGATCTCGACATCCTGCTGGCCAACAAGATCGATCCCGCGAACAACCGCACCGCCATGATCTACCGGCTCGAGAACGTGGGGGCCGCCGGCCGCCCCGCCTTCCGCGAGGCCGGCGCGCTCGCCGAAGTCACGGGCGACTTTCATTACGCGCCGACGCTGGCTGATCTGGACGCCGACGGGGACCTCGACCTCCTGGTGGGGACCTGGAACAAGGGTGTGTTCCTGTACCGCAACGAGGGCACCGCCGAGAGCCCGCGTTTCACGCGCGTCGAGGAGCCGGTCGTCGACCTGACCCGCGGGAGCCACGCCTCGCCGGCGCTGGGCGACCTGGACGGCGACGGCGACCTGGATCTGGTGGCCGGAGAGTCGTCGGGCGAGGTCAACGTCTGGGAGAACGTCGGGACGGCGGCCGCGCCCTCGTTCTCCCTCGTCACTGACACGCTGATGGCCCTCGACGCAGGGCGGCGCAGCGCTCCCGCGCTCGCCGACCTCAACGGCGACGGGCGCGTGGATCTCGTACTCGGGTCCGAGAGCGGGGAGACGCGCGTCCTGTGGGGCGCAAGTGCGCTCGACCGCTTCGACGACGGGGGGACCATCGCGCTCCCCGGCATCGCCGCGCCCGCCTTTGCCGACCTGGACGGCGACGGGGACCTCGATCTGCTCGCCGGGGAAATCGCCGGCGGCCTCCGCTGGTATGAGAACGCGGGAAATAGTAGCCCGTGATATATTGGGGCGGCTCATGACCATGCCCGCCCCTCCGCCGCGGTACCTCGCCGTCCTGTGGACGCTCGCGGGGGTGCTCCTCGTGAGCGGCTGGATGGCGACGCGCGGCGAACCCGCCGCAGCCGCCGCGCAGGATACGGTCCCCCCGGCCGACTCTGTCGCGGCGCCGGCCATGTTGCAGGCCGATACGGCGGGGCAGACGAGCATTTCCCAGGCCGCCCAGGCCGGAGCGCGTGTGGCCGAGGCGCGCGAGGCGCTGGCGACTCCGCTTCACGAGCGCCTCATCTCGGTGCTCGGGATCGCGGTGATGGTGCTGCTGGCCTGGCTCATGTCGGTCGACCGGTCGCGCTTCCCGTGGGCCATCGTTCTCTGGGGCACCGGGCTCCAGCTAGTCTTCGCGCTGATCATCCTGCGCACCGCGCCAGGCGAGCACTTCTTCGCGCTCATCAACGACGCGTTCATCCAGCTCCTCGGCTATACGCAGGACGGCGCGCGATTCATCTTCGGCAACCTGGTGGACAACAACATCCCGGTCGGGATGCCGATCGGCGAGCCGGTCGCCACCGCCCCCATCGACCCCGTCGAGCCCGCCCGCTATGCCGCGGCCGGCTCCTATTTCGCGTTCACTGTGCTGCCGACCATCATCTTCTTCTCGTCCTTCATGACCGTGCTCTACTACCTGAAGGTCATGCAGTGGGTCGTGAAGGGGATGGCGTGGGTGATGCAGCGGACGATGGGCACATCCGGAGCGGAGACGCTCTCGGCCTCGGGTAACATCTTCGTCGGGCAGACGGAAGCGCCCCTCATGATCAAGCCATTCGTCCAGAAGATGACGATGAGCGAACTCCACTGCGTGATGACGGGCGGCTTCGCGACCGTCGCGGGGGGTGTGATGGCGGCGTACGTGGGGATGCTGGTCGCGTACTTCCCGGACATCGCGGGCCACCTGCTCGCCGCGAGCGTGATGAGCGCGCCGGCGGCGATCCTGATCTCGAAGGTCATGTATCCCGAGGACGGGGAGCCGGAGACGAAGGGGACGCTCAAGGCGGACGTCCCCTCACCCGACGTCAACGTCATCGACGCCGCCGCCCGCGGTGCAGGAGAGGGTCTGACGCTGGCGCTGAACGTGGGCGCCATGCTGCTGGCCTTCATCGCGCTCATCGCGTTGTTGAATGGGGTGATCGGATGGGCCGGCGGGCTTGCGGGGTGGGAGAACCTGTCGCTGGAATTGATCCTGGGCTGGGTGCTCGCGCCGCTCGCCTGGATCATGGGCGTCCCCTGGCGCGATGCGGTGGAGGTCGGCTCGCTCCTCGGCATCAAGACCGTGATCAACGAGTTCGTCGCCTACCTGCAGCTCGCCACCAGCCTCCAGGAAGGCGCCGCCCTCAGTCCGCGATCGGTCGTCATCGCCACGTACGCGCTCTGCGGGTTCGCCAACTTCAGCTCGATCGCGATCCAGATCGGCGGGATCGGAGGGATCGCCCCCGCCCGCAGAAGCGATCTGTCGCGGATCGGCATGCGGGCCATGATCGCCGGCACGCTGGCCTCGTTCATGACCGCCACGGTCGCCGGGGCCATCCTTTGACGCAGGCCTCCGCGCGCGGAGGCCAGGTCATCGCGGAAGTGGTCGCGGCCGCGCTCGAGCGGCTCGACCAGGCGGGCGCGGGCAGGATCGAGGTCGCGATGATCCTCGGATCCGGCCTCTCCGTGCTCGCCGAGCACCTGGAGGACCCGATCAAGGTGCCCTACGCGGAGATCGCGGGGTTCCCGCGCTCCACCGTCCCCGGCCACGCCGGCAATTTCGTCATCGGCTCGCTCGAGGGGCGCCGGGTGGGGATGGCGCAGGGCCGGTTCCACTACTACGAGGGGTACGCCGCCCGCGAGGTCGTGCTGCCGGTGCGCGTGCTGCGGGAGCTCGGCGCGCGCGCGCTGCTCGTCACCAACGCCGCGGGATCGCTCGACCGGCGCCGGCCGCCGGGAACCCTGATGGCGATCCGCGATCAGATCAACCTGCAGTTCGCCAACCCGCTGGCGGGCTCCCACCAGACGGGCCGCGCCGCGCGCATGATGGTCGAGCACACCGACACCTATGATCCCCGCCTGCTCGGTCTCCTCCACCAGACCGCGCTGGCGGAGCGGATCCGGTTGCGGGAGGGCGTCTACGCGGGCCTCTCTGGGCCCAACTACGAGACCCCGGCTGAGATCCGGTTTCTCCAGCGCATCGGGGCCGACGCCGTCGGGATGTCGACGGTCGGCGAGGCGGTCGCGGCCGCGGCGCTCGAGCTGCCGCTCGCCGGCGTCTCGCTCCTCACCAACTTCGCCGCGGGCCTGAGCCGCCAGAAGCTCCACCATGACGAGGTCACCGAGGTGGCCGAGCGGACGCGCCACCGGCTGGAGCGGCTGATCCGGGGCTTCCTGCGCCGGTTGGAACCCGCGAGATGAACCCTCCGGGCTCACGCGGCGTACTAGGAACGGCATGAACGGAACGCGCCTCTTCCGCGCGCGGCTCGCGCGCCCGATCTCCGCCGGTCTCGTGGCCGTCCTGCTCGCCCTCTCCGCGGGGGCGGGATTCCATCGGGGGGGTCACGACGTCCTCGGCTGGCTCCCCGAGAAATTTCACAAGCACGACTTCCGATGGGCTGCTGAGACCGACGGTGCGCAGGGGCACCTGCTCGACCACTGCATGGCCTGCCACATCGGACGCATGATCGTTCGTCTCACGCCCCCTGTCCCAGCGCTCCCCGACGCGCCCGCTCCCGTCTTCGCGGGCGCTCCCCGGCCCGCCGCCGAGGCGCCGAACCGCTCCGACTTCCTCAGCGCTCCGCGCGCTCCCCCGGCGAGCTAGTCGAGATCCTCCTCGTCCGGGCGGTTCTCCGCCCGGTCACTCGACACGCTCATCCCCGAGGGGAAGATGAACCCACGGATTACGACGGTCGTCGTCGCGCTGCTTTCCATCGCGACGTCGATCGTAGCCGCGCGGGCCCAGGAGCCCGTCGCCGCCGACACGACCGAGACCCTGGCGGAGATCGAGGCCCGTCTCATGGGCGAGCTTGGGGCGGCGGACTCGGCCGCGCCGGCAGCGGAGGCCGCCGGCGAGGGCAGCGCCGCGTCACTCAACCCGGACATCTCACTGATCGCCGATTTCCTCGTCGACCTGAGCCCGGACGAGGCCACGCTGGAGGACGGAGAGCGCTACCAGGTCCGCGAGGTGGAGCTCGGGGTCCAGGGCGCGGTGGATCCCTACTTCCGTTATGACGCATTCCTGGGACTCCACGGCGACGGAATCGAGATCGAGGAGGCCTACGCCACCACGCTCGCGCTGCCCGCCAGCCTGCAGGCACGCCTGGGGAAGTTCCTGGTCCCGTTCGGCAAGGTGAACCTCACCCACCGCGCGGAGCTGCAGATGTTCGACTACCCGCTCGTCCACCGCGCGTTCTTCGGCGAGGAGGGGTTCTCCTCGACGGGTCTGTGGGGATCCTGGATCGGCGCGCCGCTCGGCTTCTACCAGGAGCTGTCGATCGTCGGGGCGGAGGAGATGGAGGCGCACGCGCACGTCGATGAGGAGCACGCGCAGGAGGAGGAGGATCACGGCGAAAGCCTCGGGGACGACATCGGGGACCGCCTGTGGCTGGCCCACGTCAAGAACTCGCTCGACCTGACGCCTGCCGCCAACCTCGAGCTCGGCGCCTCCTGGGCGACCGCGATCGTCGAGGGGGAAGAGCCGCGGGCGCGGACGAACGTCTACGGGATCGACGTGACGTGGCGCTGGAAGCCGCCCCAGTTCGCCAAATACCGATCGGCGATCGTCCAGGCCGAGGCGATCTGGCGGAGCGAAGCCGGGCCCGCCGAAACGAGGTCGGGCGGCTTCGCGTACGCCCAGTGGCAGCTGTCGCGTCGCTGGCACGTGGGCGCGCGCGGCGACTGGGTCGAGTCGCTCGAAGAAGAGGGAACGCTCCGCGGCGGCCAGCTCCTCGTGAAATGGTTCCCCACCGAATTCAGCCAGCTCCGCCTGGCATACGAGCGGCAGACCCCCGACGAAGGGGACGCGCTCGATCGCCTGATCTTCCAGACCACGTTCGCGCTCGGCCCGCACCGGCCCCACGCGTTCTGAGGAGCGAGAAGGAGAATGGACATGCATCGCATACCGAACATCGTTCTGACCGGGCTCCTCTTCGCGGGAGCCGCGGGACTGCTGCGGCCCGCCCCCGCCCCGGCGCAGGAGAAGATCCGCGTCGTGGCCACGTTGCCCGTTTTCGCGGAGCTCGTGAAGGCGGTGGGCGGCGACCGGGTAGAGGTGACCGCGATCGCCACCCCGCTCCAGGACCCCCACTTCGTGGACGCCAGGCCCTCGTACATCCTCGCCGCCGGAGAGGCGCAGCTATTCGTGACCGCGGGGATGGATCTGGAGGTCGGCTGGGAGCCCCTGATTCGCGAGGGATCCAGGAACGCGGCCATCCAGATCGGAGGGCCCGGTTACGTCGACGCCTCGGCCCACGTGCGGAAGCTGGGTGTGCCGACCGGGCGGGTCGACCGCTCGCGCGGCGACGTCCACCCGTTCGGCAATCCCCATTACTGGCTCGATCCCCTGAACGCAGTGCCGCTGACCGCTGACATCGCGCTCGCCCTGTCCCGGGTGGATCCGGCGAACGCCGGCGTCTACAACGACCGGCGCCGGGATTTCCTCGCCGAGCTGGAGCGCCGGATGGCGACGTGGCGGTCGCGGATGGCACCCCTGAACGGCCGGGCGGTCGCCGCCTATCACGAGTCGTGGGAGTACTTCGCCCGGCGCTTCGGGTTGGAGATCGTCGGTACCCTGGAGCCCAAGCCCGGCATCCCGCCGTCTCCATCCCATCTCGCTCAGCTCATGGACCGGATGGAGGCGCGGGACGTGAAGCTGATCCTCAAGGAGCCCTACTACGAGGACGAGAACCCAGGCCTGGTCGCGCGCGAGACCGGTGCGAGGGTGGTCGAGCTCCCCAATCAGCCGCAACCGGGCCAGGACTACCTCGACTTCATGGATTCGCTCGTCGATCGGGTGGCGCGCGCGGCCGGCGCGGGTGGGAACCGGTGACGGCCGACCGCCGGCCGCTGATCCGCTTCGACGAGGTCGCGCTCGGCTACGGCGGAGCGCGATTCGTGGAGCGGCTCACGTTCGAGGTCGGGGAGGGAGACTTCCTCGGCATCGTGGGACCCAACGGCGCCGGCAAGTCGACGATCCTCAAGGCCATGCTCGGGATTCTGAAGCCGGTCGGCGGCAGCGTCGTCTACGATACGGCGCTCCATCGGGACCTGCGCTTCGGCTACGTGCCCCAGCGCCATACGCTGGACGACATCTACCCTCTCGGCGTACGCGCGATCGTCCGGATGGCGCGCTATCCGCAGGCGGGCCTGCTTCGGCGTCCCGGACAGGAAAGCGAGCGGGCCGTCGATGCGGCGCTCGCCGCGGTCGGGCTCACGGATCTCTCGGAGCGCCGCTTAGGCGAGCTGTCCGGAGGCCAGCGCCAGCGGGCCCTCATCGCGCGCGCCCTCGCGACCGGCGCCAACGTCCTGGTCCTCGACGAGCCCACGGACGGCATGGACCTGAAGAGCACGCACGCGATCCTGGGTCTGATGCGCCGGCTCAACGACGAGGACGGGATCACGGTCGTCTTCGTCAGCCATCAGCTCAACGAGGTCGCCAACTACGTCGATCGGCTGCTCGTGATCGACGAGGGGCGCTATGACTTCGGGCCGGTGGAGACCGTCCTGACCGCCGACCACCTGAGGCGGATCTATCAGGTGCCGGTCGTCGTCGACAAGGTGGCCGGCGCCTCGGTCGTGGTGGTGCCGCGATGATCGACATGCTGGGGTACGAGTTCATCCGCACCGCGCTCCTCGGCACGACAGCGATCGGGATCGTCTGCGCGTATCTCGGCGTGTACGTGGTGCTCCGGCGGATCGTCTTCGTCGGGGCGACGATGGCCCAGATCTCGTCGGCCGGGATCGCCCTGGGGATCCTGAGCGGATGGAACCCGAATGCATGGTCGGTGGGCCTGACGTTCCTGGCGGTCCTTTTCTTCGGGCACCCGTCGTTCGGAAAGCGGTGGCCTCAGGACGCGACCCTGGGGGTGCTGTTCACCCTATCGGGCGCGGCGGCCGTTCTGCTCGTCGCGCATACCGCGCGCGGCAACGAGGAGGTCGTCCACCTCGTACAGGGAAATCTCCTGGCGATGACCGCGGCGGAGGCGCGCTGGCTGGCGCTCGCCTTCGCCGGAATCCTCGTCGCCCACGTCGCGCTCTTCAAGGAGTTCCTGTACCTGTCGTTCGATCCCACGATGGCAGCCACGCAGGGATACCGCGCGGGACGCTGGAACCTCGCGTTCTACGTTCTGCTGGGCGTGGCCGTCGCCCTGGCCATCAAGGCGATCGGGATCCTCCTCATGTTCGCCTTCCTCGTGATCCCCGCATCGCTGGGCCTCGTCCTGACGCGGAGGCTGGGGGGCGTGTTCCTCGTCGCGATGGCGTCGGCGGCGGCGGCGGTGTATCTCGGGATCGGGCTCTCCTACCGCTATGACTTTCCCTCGGCTCCCATGATCATCGCAGTGCTGGGCGGAATCCTCGCCGTCGGGGCGGCGGGAAAGGCACTGGCGAAGACCGCGCGCCGCATTGTGAAAGCGCGCGCGCTTCGCTATCCTTCGGCCGACCATCCGGCCGGCCATCTCCGCGGCGGTGCCGGGCCCTCCTGAACCCTCTTCGGTGCCGGGTCGCCTCATCGCCTCGACGCCCCTCCGCCCTCCCGGCCTGACGCTCCGGCCCGCCGACGGCGCCGGACCTCCCATCCGCATCTTCTTCTTCGGCGGCGCCCGCACGGTGACGGGCTCCATGCACGTGCTCGAGGTCGCCGGCAAGAGGATCCTCCTCGAGTGCGGTCTGTTCCAGGGCCGGCGCCGGGAGGCCGAGGAGCGGAACCGCTACTTCCCGTTCGACCCCCGCGGGATCGACGCGATGGTCCTCTCCCACGCCCACATCGACCACTCCGGGAACATCCCGTCGCTGGTCGCGCAGGGATTCCGGGGGCCGATCTACGCCACCCACGCGACCCGCGACCTGTGCGCGATCATGCTGCGCGACTCGGGACGGATCCACGAGCGCGACGCGGACTGGCACAACCGCAAGGTGCGGCGCCGCGGGGAGCCGGAGCTCCAGCCGCTCTACACGGAAGTGGAGGCGATCGATTCGCTGCGCCGATTCGTGGGGATCGACTACGGCGCGCCGCTGTCGCTGGGCCCGGGGCTGCGGCTGGAGCTGCGCGAGGCCGGGCACGTGCTGGGCTCCGCCATCGTCGTGCTCGACTGCGACACCGGCCGCCGGACCCGCATCTGCTTCACCGGAGATCTGGGCCGCCGATCGATGCCGCTCCTGCGCGACCCCGGCATGGTCGAGGACGTCAACGTCCTGATCATGGAATCGACCTATGGAGACCGCCTGCACCCGGCGGTGTCCAGCATGCGCACGAGCCTGGCGGAGGTCGTGAACCGCACCGTGGCCCGCGGCGGCAAGATCCTGATCCCCGCCTTCGCGCTCGAGCGCGCCCAGACGGTCGTGTATCTGCTCCACCGCCTGCTCCTCGACGGTGCGATCCCGCCGATCCCGATCTACGTCGACAGCCCCATGACCGCCGACATCACCGCGGTCTTCAAGCTCCATCCCCAGCACTTCGACGCCGAGGCTCGCGCGTTCTGGGAGCGCTCCGATCCGTTCGGGTTCCGCACGCTGCGCTACGTCGCCGACGTGGAGGAGTCGAAGGCGCTGAACTACCTGGAGGGCCCCGCGATCATCATCTCGGCATCGGGGATGTGCGAGGCGGGAAGGATCGTCCATCATCTGAGGAACAACATCGAGGACGAGCGGAACACGGTCCTGATCGTCGGCTTCCAGGCCCGCAACACACTCGGGCGCCAGCTGGTCGAGCATCGACCCGAGGTGCGGATCTTCGGGATCGACGTTCCCGTCGAGGCGGAGGTGGTGGACGTGGGCGCGTTCTCGAGCCATGCGGACGCGGGCGAGCTGGTCGCGTTCGCGAGCTCCTGCCGCCGGACCGTCGAGCACGTCTTCCTCGTGCACGGCGAGGAGCCGCAGGCCCAGTCACTGGCGGCGAAGCTGCGCGCCGCGGGGGTCGGGCCCGTCACCGTGCCGCAGGCGGGCGCTTTCCACGACTACCACCCGCAGGACGTGGCCGACCGGCGAGCGAGCGCGTAAGCTTCTCGCCCGACGCGCGGAGTCCCGCTCGCCATCCGAAGAAAGGACCATCCGATGACACCCATCGATCGTCAGGACCCGTCCATGCCGGAGCCCCCTCTGGCCGAGCTGCGGGTTCGCGTGACGGGACTGGGGGAATGGGGCACGCGGATCGCCGAGCTGCTGGGCGACAGCGGGCTGGAGGCCCGCGCGATCGACAGTTCGGCGTCCGTGCGCCGCACCGGCCTCGATCCCGAGCGCGTCCACCACCTGCAGGTCGAGAGCCGGACGGCGGGGCGCTGGGCGTCCCTGGCTCGCGCGCTGTCCTCCGACACCGATCTCCAGGCCGGGCTCGCCGCCGACGCCGACTGCGACCTCATGATGGTGGCCGCCGACGTCTCGGCGGGGGCCGGCGTCATGATGGCGGCGCTCATGAAGCGCATGGTGAAGGCTGCGCCGGGGGTCAGCCGGCTGGCGATCGCCCGGCTGCCCGAGACCCGCTCGAGCCCGGACCGCAGGGCGCGCGCGCTGGTCGCGGTCAACGCGCTCCTCGAGGGGGGGACCTGCGGTGTGCTGCTCGTCCAGCCCCCTTCGGACTCGGCCCTCGACTCCGGCGATCCGCGGGTCGTCGCCTCGCGCCTCCGCGAGCTGGTCGGTCTGGCGGGCGAGGAGCTGGGAGAGGCCGTTCGGGGCCTGGGATCCGAGTCGCTCGTCCGATTCCTGTCGACGCCGGGCTTCGTCGCCTGGCGCGAGCTCGACCTGTCCGCTGAGGACAGCGCGCGCGACGCGCAGCCGTGGTTCGAGCGCCTGGTGGAGGAGCCCGCGTCCTGGCAGCCGGCGGGCTTCGAATGGTCGGAGGCGCAGGCGGTGCTGCCGCTGGTCCGGGCCCCGCGGGCCTGGCTCGAGAGCGGCGGCCGCGGACACTTCGAGCGGCTGGTGCGGGACGCGTGGGAGGAAGCCGCCCCGTGCGAGCTCCAGCCCGCCCTCTACGAGGGCGAGCCCGGCGTGGCGTGGCTGGTCGCCGCCGGCATGGCGTTCCCGCGGAGCATCCTCGCGCTCAGGGACGGCGTCCGCGAAGACCGCGCCCGCCTCGCCGAGAAGCGCCGCGCGGCAGTCGAGCCGATCCCGCTCGGCGAGGACTTCCTGGCGTCGGCGGCGGAGATCGCGCCGCCCCACGTCGCCGAGCACGAGCCCGTCCCCGAGCCCGCGGAGGAGCTCGAGATCGCCGCGGTCGCCCCGACGGAGGAGATCGGACGCGAGGAGGCGGCCGGCAGTGAGGAGAGCGCGGGCCTCCCGGAGATAGCAGGCCAGCCCGAGATGGCAGGCCACGAGGTGGAGGCGGGATTCGGTGCGGCGGGCGATACCGAGTCTCCGCCGGGCCCCGCCGCGCCCGAGCCCCGGGCCGACGAGCCCGTTCCCGCGCGGGCTCCCGCGGAAGCGATCTACCACACCGCCCTCGGCCTCGCGCGGCGCATCTTCCGCGCGCGGGATCCGCTGGCCGAGATCGACGTGGGACAGATCCGCTACGCGCTCTACGACCTCCTCGAGCGGCTGCGCGCCGATCCCGGCTCGCTCCTG
>DATFFS010000031.1:0-1830 GCA_035249945.1 Gemmatimonadota bacterium | reverse complement strand
CCTGGCGTACGTGTCGGGGCTCAGCCATGAGAACGGGCCGGTGCTCGTGATCGGCACGATGGGGACCTCGCCAGCGCCTCCGGTGATCGACTGGCATCTGGCGGCCGTCGAGAACCTGCTGCCGGTGACGGCCGGGGGCGCGGCCATGGACCCGCGTCGCGAACGACGGCTCGCCCACACGATCCACGGCGCACCGGTGCCCGAGCTGCTGCGGTTGAGCGCCCGGCGCGTGCTCGGCCGCTACGATGCGCCCTCCGCGATGCGATCGCTGCACGCCGGCGACCGCTTCGCCGAGGACGCGGCCCGGTTCGGCGCCGTTCTCCACGAGACGCTCGACGCAGACCCGCCGCGCTCCATCCTCACCGTGATCGGGACCTCGGACACGACCAAGTATCCAGCGAGCTTCGTCGCTCCCGGACTGGCCCGGGCCGGCTTCCGTGAAGTTTCGGTGCGGGAATTCCCGGGCGCCGGTGCGTCGGTCTACGTGTACCGCCGGCCGTAGCGCGGCGCTCCTACTGCAGGCCGATCTTCTCCACGAGCGCGCTCAATCGGGGATCGTCACGCAGGGCATCGTACAGCGGATCGAGGTGCAGGTAGATGAGGCCAGCGGAGTGCTGCTCGAAGGCGCGGTCGAGATGCCGGAACGCCTCGTCGCGATCGCCGAGCACGCCGTAGGCGGCCGCCAGGAACTCCGCCCGCACGTAGCTCTCCCGGCCCTTGGACTGGAGCTCCTCGAGCGCGCGACGGGCCTCCGTTTCCTGTCCCGCCGCGGCGAGGCCGTAGGCGTGGAACGCCCGGAAGGACGGCGAGCTGCTCACTTCGGCGCTCCGCCGCAGGTACTCCAGCCCCGCCGCCGAGTCGCCTTCCATGAGGCGGGCGAGGCCGATCGTCATGTGCGCGCGCGGATACTCAGCGTCGAGCTCGAGGGTTCGATGCGACTCTTCGATCGCGTCTCCCGGCCGCCGCTGGTAGAGGAGAAATCGGGCGGTCCACGTGCTGTATTCCGGCGATAGCGGGTCCAGCTTCAGAGTGGTCCGCATCTCTCTGAGCCCTTCCTCCAATCGCCCGACCGCGGGCAACAGTGTGCCGAGCACCCAATGCGCATCTGCATAGTTGGGGTTCGATGCCACCGCCCGTCGAAGCGATAGCTCGGCGCGCGGGAAACTCCAGTCGTGCCAGGTGTAGATCTTGCCCAGGCACGTGTGGGCTTCGGCGAGATCCGGATCGAGCTCCAGCGCACGGTCTGCCGCCTCCTTCCCCGCGCTGTAGGCCTTCGCTGGAACCACCCAGTCGTCCGCCAATCGCATCCACGTGTCGCCGATGCCGGCCCACGCACGGGCGTAGTTCGCACTCTCGGCGAGGGCCTCCGTGTAGAGCTCCAGGCTCCGGCGGAGACTCGCCTCCGTGTACTTGTGGTATTGGAACCGCGCCTTCAGGTACAGGGTGTATGCCTCCAAGTTGTCCGTCGTGTCGGTGACGAGCTTCTCGCCCTCGTCGACCGCCAGCGTGGCCTTGAGCGCGGTGACGATCGACTGCGCAATGTCGTCCTGGATCGCGAAGATGTCTTCGAGCTGGCGATCGTAGGTTTCCGACCACAGATGGTATCCGTCCGCGGCCCCTATGAGCTGACCCGTGATGCGGACGCGGTTCCCGGCCTTCCGAACGCTTCCCTCCAGCACGGTCGCGACCTTGAGCTTCTCCGCGATTTCCTGCACGTCGCCATGATGCCCCTTGAAGGCGAACGACGACGTGCGGGAAGCGACCTTGAGGTCGCTCACCTTGACGAGCGCGTTCAGGATCTCCTCGGTGATTCCGTCGCTGAAGTACTCG
>DATFFS010000030.1:0-7419 GCA_035249945.1 Gemmatimonadota bacterium | reverse complement strand
CTATACTTAGGGTAATGCCTAACTATTTCGAGCTGGATCCGGTCTTCCGCGCCCTGGCCCATCCCACCCGACGCGCCGTCGTCGAGCGGCTGGGGCGGGGACCCGCGGCCACCACCGAGCTGGCGCGCCCGTTCCGTGTGGCGCTCCCCTCGTTCCTCGAGCACATGGAGATCCTCGAGGCCTGCGGGCTCGTGCGATCGCGGAAGATCGGCCGGGTCCGCACCTGGCGGCTGTCCCCGCGCCCGCTCGCGGCCGCCGAGGGCTGGCTGGCGGAGCAGCGATCGACCTGGGAACGGCGACTGGACCAGCTCGACAACTACCTCCACGAGATGGACGACCACTCCACCACATGAAGGAGACCCACGATGGATACGAGCTTCACTCCCGATCCCAGGCTCGACCTGGTGCTCGAGCGCGTCGTCGACGTCCCACCCGGGAAGGTCTGGGCCGCGTGGACCCGGCCCGAGCACGTCGTGAAGTGGTTCACGCCGCTGCCATGGTCGACGGTCGACTGCGAGATCGACCTCCGCCCGGGCGGGATCTTCCGCACCGTGATGCGCTCGCCCGAGGGCGAGGAGCACAACAACGTGGCATGCTTCCTCGAGGTCGTCGAGAACGAGCGACTCGTCTGGACCGACGCTCTGGGGGCGGGCTGGCGGCCGAATCCCGAGCCCTTCATGACCGCGGTGGTCGCGATGGAGCCTCACGGCAACGGGACCAAGTACACGGCGATCGCCATCCACAAGGACGAGGAGACGCGCGCGAAGCACGAGGAGATGGGATTCCACGACGGATGGGCGAAGGCGCTCGACCAGCTCGTCGAGCATGCGAAGACCATGTGATCGCGACGGAAGCGGCGGCGATCCTCGAGGCCCCTTACGGGCGGCTGAACACCGCTCCGTGAGGGATCCCCTTGGCCTGGCCCCCGTGGGGCCACGTCTGGTCATCCATCCGGAATCCCGACTCGGCAGCCCCCTCTTCCCGGAAGCGCTCGTCCAGCGTGAGCTGCCCGCCCTCGCGATCGAATCGCGCGATCAGCACGCGATGTTGCATACCGTCGTAGCCGGTGATCGCCACCCGGCGCCCGTCCGCCGAGACCGAGATCCAGTGGGGCACATCGTCCGCACCGAGCGTTACCCGGGACACCTCCCGCGGGGCGGCCGGATCGGAGATGTCGAGGCTCACGACCGCGCTCCACGCCGGGACCGTCACCAGATAGTAATCCCCCACGACCACCGGGATCGCGCAGGACGTCCCCGGCTTGTTTGGGAACGACGCGACCAGGCGCGCGCCCGGCGCCTCGGTCTCCAGCCCTTCCATCAGATAGAGGCCGCAGTTGAACGTGGAGACCAACACCGTTCGGCCATCGGCCAAGATTCTGGGTTCGGCCGTGTACATGGACTCGCCTCCGGCGGGCCCGTCGGGGAGGGTGATCGTGTGGAGCGGCATGAGGTCGGAGAGCCGCCAGATCTGGACTTGCCGCGAGGCGGGGCTGTCGCCGTCCATGTCGGTCGTCGTCGTGACGATCCGGTCGAGCGCCGGCACGACGCCGGCGCTGTAGACGCGGGTCGCCGGGTCGAGGCCGGGGACGTCGGCCGAGCTCGATCGCACCGGCTCGCCGGCTGGCGTCAGCTCGACGAGCCCCCCTGGCCTCATTCCACTCGCTCCGTGCCGCATCTGAAAGGTCGCGAGCACGTTCCCGTTCGGGAGCCGCAGGAACGAGTGCGGATGGCTGTACCCCTCCACGTCGCCGAGCTGCCCCGCCAGACGCGGGCGCGCCGGATCGGACAGGTCGAAGATGAAGGTCTGCCCGGCGTCGAAGCCGTTGGCGAAGAGCTGCCGGTCGGTCGGCAGCTCGTGCTCGGTGTGGTGGGGCAGGTTCCCGAGACCTGGCACCGGCAGGGTCGTGACGAGCCGTCCGTAGCGGGTCGAGTCCTCGGTGACGTCGAGGACCGCCAGGAAGTCGGGCTGGGTCGAGTCCTCGGACGCGGTCCAGAGATAGAGATACTCCGGGGCCGGCGCAGACTGCGCCCCCAGACGGGCCGTCCACGTCAGCGAGACGAGAAGAATCGGAAGCACGAGCGGGGCACTGATCAAGTGGGACCTCACCAGCCAGGCCGATGGATTCACGACCGCGCTCACAGGTGGGCGTGGAATTCGGGCGATGCGTCCCAGCGGTCGTGCATGCCGTCGACGTACGTGATCGGGATCTTCGAGAGATCCTCCTCCGACACGCCCTCCAGGCAGCCCACGTTGATGCCGTACATCTTGCCGATCGGCGTCTCGTTCCCGACGCCGAACACCCGCACGCCGCAGTGGCGGCAGAAGAAGTGCTCGTTCTTCTCGGGGCCGAAGACGTAGCGGGTCAGCTCGTCCTCGCCCGCCAGGAGGCGGAACCCATCCGGCATCGCGACCGCGACCCACATCCGTGTCCGCCGGCAGATCGAGCAGTTGCAGCGGAAGCTCGGCTGCGCGAGGTCGACGTCGGCCTCGATCCGCACGCGGCCGCAGTGGCAACTGGCATCGTAGGTTCCCATCATCGGAGCCGCTGCGCATCCCGGGGTGGGTTGGTTGGAGATCTCTGGCGATCCCAGTTCTTCAAGATACCCGCCCCGTTATATCCACGTCGATCTCCCGGCGAGCGCGCCTCCAGGAAAGGCACGATCTTGTGCAGGACCGACTGAGATGTCCCGTTCCTTGGAATCGGAGGTTCGCATGTACCGGCGCTTTCCGAGGTTGGCAGCGATCGCGGTCTTTCTTCTCTCGGCCTGTGCCACGACCACGGACCGTGAGTTCGTCTCCGATCGCATCAGCGTCGACGCCCGCGGGTCGGGCTCGGACGTGATCCTGATTCCCGGACTGACGGGGCATCGCGAGGATGCCTGGGGTGGCGTGGTCGAATCGCTGGACGACCGCTACCGCCTTCATCTGGTCCAGGTGAACGGCTTTGCCGGTGTCGCGCCGGGCGCCAACGCAGAAGGGCCTGTATCGGCGCCGGTCGCCGAAGAGATCGCGCGCTACATCCGGGAGTCGGCTCTCGCTCGTCCCGCCGTCATCGGCCATTCAATGGGCGGAACGATCGGCATGATGCTGGCCGCGCGTCATCCCGATGCCGTTGGACGGCTCATGGTCGTCGACATGATGCCCTTCATGGGTGCGCTGTTCGGTCCGGCGGGAGAAACGCCGGAAGGACTCCGCGGCATCGCCGATCAGACGCGCGCCCGGATCCTCGAGGAACCACCCGGGACCGGCTTCATCGCGGAGTTGTTCGAGGGCATGACCCTGAACGCGCAGATGGAGCCGGCACTCATGCGATACGCGCGAGAGAGCGATCGACGGACGGTCGCCAACGCATTCCACGAGCTAATCGTTACAGATCTGCGGCCCGAGCTCTCGCGCATCACTGCCCCGGTGACCGTGCTCTACGTGCAGCCGCCGACCGTGCCGCTCCCTCCGGACCAGTTCGACGCCTCGATGGCCGGCCTCTTCGCCAATGCGGCGAACGCGACGCTCGTGAGGATCGACGACAGCCGTCACTTCATCCAATGGGATCAGCCGGCGCGCTTCATCGCCGAAGTAGACACGTTCATGACGCGGTAGAGCCGGCTGAACCGCCTTTCAACGAAAGGAGGATGCGATGAAGCGAACGATCGCGTACTGGGCGAGCACGGCCATCGTGGCCTTGATGCTGCTGGCTTCCCTCAGTTACCTGACCGGCAGCGAACAGGTCGTATCGGGCTTCGCCAGAGCCGGGTATCCGCAACACCTGCGAATCGTGCTGGGGATCGCGAAGCCGGTGGCCGCCATCGTCTTGCTCTTGCCGGGATTGGCGCTGCTGAAGGAATGGGCCTACGCGGGCGTAGCGTTCGCGTTGATCATGGCCTTCATATCTGCAATGGCATCGGGGGAACCGGTACAGACCCTGGTGCTGCCGCCGATCCTACTGGGTCTCCTCGTGGTCTCTTACGCAATGAGACCGGCAAGCCGACGATTGACCCCGCAGTAAGAGCAGGGATCTGGCACGAATGACCAGCCGTCAAACCCGCGGCTCGGCCTCGAGGGATGACGGCGGCGAGCACGAGTCGATCGTCGTGCAGGGCCGCGAGATCTCGATCTCGAATCCGAGCAAGGTCCTCTTTCCCAAGCCGAAGCACACCAAGCTCGACCTCGTGCGCTACTACCTCGACGTCGCCGAGGGAGCGCTGCGCGGCGCCGGCGGCCGGCCCAACGTGATGGTCCGCTACCCGAACGGCATCGGCGGCGAGTTCTTCTATCAAAAGCGCGCCCCGCAGAAGCGCCCGCCCTGGATCGAAGTCGTGTCGCTGCGCTTCCCCTCGGGTCGAAGCGCGGAGGAGGTCGTCCCACGCGACGCGGCGGCGCTCGCGTGGCTCGCCAACCTGGCCTGCCTCGAGCTCCACCCGCATCCCGTTCGCGCCGAGGACCTGGACCACCCGGACGAGCTGCGAGTCGATCTCGACCCCGTGCCCGGCGTCAAGTGGGCGCAGGTTCGAAAGGTGGCGCAGGTGGTCGAGGCCGTGTCGACGGATTTCGGCCTCACCGGCTGGCCGAAGACCTCCGGCGGCCGCGGCATGCACGTTCTGGTGCGGATCGAGCGGAACTGGGACTTCGGAGAGGTGCGTCGCGCCGCTCTCGCCCTGGCGCGGGAAGTCGAGCGCCGCGTACCCAAGCTGGCCACGAGCAAGTGGTGGAAGGAGGAGCGCCACGGCGTCTTCGTCGACTACAACCAGAATGCGAAGGACCGCACGGTCGCGTCGGCCTATTCGGTGCGCCCCACCCCGGACGCGCGTGTTTCGGCGCCACTCGACTGGGGCGAGGTGGCAGACGTCGACCCCGCCGACTTCACACTCGTGACGATGCCTGCGCGCTTCCGGGAGATCGGCGACCGCCACGCGGGAATCGACGAGACTCCCGGCTCGCTGGACTCCTTACTCGAGCTCTCCGCGCGCCACGAGCGCGAGGGGCAGGGCGACGCGCCCTGGCCGCCGCACTACCGGAAGCAGGCGGGCGAGCCGCCGCGCGTCCAGCCCTCGCGGGCGCGCGCGACGAAGGCCAACGCGTCGAAGCCAAAGACGCGAGAGAAGAAGACCGGGACTTCGAAGGGCAAGCGGGAGTCGAAGTACCCGCTGATCGAGATAGGCCGCGCCAAGCGCAAGAGGGACGCGCTGGCCGGCCTGGAGCGGTGGAAGGCGCGTCACCCCGAAGCCGCGGCCCACCTGGAGCCCGCCGACGTCCTCGTCGACTCCATGCGCGGGCGATCGTCCACGTGGACGCGGATCCGGGTCAATCTCCGGAACGTGCCGGTAAAGCTCCGACCGCGTCAGGAGCGCCTGGATCCGGACGAAAAAACCCTGGAGAGAACGTAGCCCCGAGCCTCTGTCAGCCGAGCCCGAGCTTACACTTGATCTCGGTGAAGCGCGGATCCGAGCGCAGGGGCGCCAACAGGGGGTTCGCGAGACTCATCGGCGCGGTCGGATAGCGTGACGCGACAAAGCGTTCGAGGTGCTCGAACGCCTCGTCCTCCCGCCCAAGCTGGGCGCAAGCGGCTGCCATATCGATGTAGGCGCTCGGATCTGCCTCCTGGATATTGCATCGAAGAAGTGCTTCCCAAAATCCCCGCACCCCGCCCTCGGCGTAACCGACGCGCACCGCCTCCACGGCCTCCGGCGACGCAAAATCCGGGGTGAGCCGGCTACTTTCCAACAGAGCCTCGAGCGCCTCCTCGAAACGTCCCATGCTAGCCCAGACGAGCGAAAGGCCCTGGTAGGTCGGTGCAAAGCCCGGATCGAGCTCGATCGCCCTTCGAAACACTTCCAGCGCCTCTTCGGGCCGGTTGGTCAACCACAACGCCGTGCCGAGCGCCATCTGCATCGGCAGCGAGAGCGGATCGAGGCTCAGAGCCCGTCGCAGGGTCGCGAGGGCTTCGTCGTGCCGGCCCACAAGCGCGAGGTAGTTGCCGAGCCGGTGGTGCCCGGTGGCATAGCCCGGCCTCAGATCGAGGCCACGCCGGTATCGCCGCTCGGCCTCCTCCCACTGCCATTCGGAGTTCGCGAGGAAGCCGAGCGATATCTCGGCCTCCCCGAGATCGGGACTCAACGCGAGCGCCCTCTCGGCAGCCGCGCGCGCCTCGTCGGCCACCTCGGAAAGTGGCGTTTCGCTGTAGGTGGCGAGGAGCACCAGACCGTCGGCCAGACCCACCCATGCCTCGGCGAACGAGGGATCGGCCGCCACCGCCTTGCGGAAGCACTCGATCGCCTGCCGCAGCGTCGACACGGTGCGCCGGCTGAGGAAGTGCCGCCCCTTCAGGTACCACTCGTACGCCTGAACGTCCTCGGTCGGCCGCTCGGCGATCCGCGCCCTCTCCCGCGGCGTCAGCTGCACCTTCAGGGTCTCGACGATCCGCTGCGCCACGTCGCTCTGGATCGCGAAGATGTCGTCCAGGTCGCGGTCGTAGTTCTCCGCCCACAGGTGCTCGTCCGAGCCGGCGTCGATCAGCTGGGCCGTGATCCGCACGCGGTTCCCTGCCCGCCGCACGCTCCCCTCCAGCACCATGCCGACCCCGAGCTCGCCGCCGATCTCGCGCACGCTCTTGGACGTCCCCTTGTACTGCATGATCGACGTCCGGCTGATCACCTTGAGGTCGCCCAGCTTCGTCAGCGCGGTCAGGATCTCCTCCGTGATCCCGTCCGAGAAGTACTCGTTCTCCGGATCCGCGCTGAGGTTCGCGAAGGGAAGGACCGCGATCGATGGCTTCTGGTCGCGAGCGGGCGGGGCTGCAGCGCCCGTCGGCCGGCGGTCGGCGGGCTGCGCCTCGGCCGCGGGGGCGGTCGCTACCCCCGTCACGAGGAAGAGCCGCACGGGCTCGACTCCCTTCAGCGACCGCACGCCGAGCGGTTCGAATCGGAACGCGGGACGGCTTCGGAGACCGAGCGCCACCAGCTCGCTGACGACGATCTGCCCCGGCTCGGCCTCCGTCTGGATTCGCTGCGCGGTGTTGACCCCGTCGCCGTACAGGTCGCCGTCCGGCGCCACGGCCACGTCGCCGAGGTGCACCCCGGTCCGGACCGCTTCCCCCTCGCCCAAGGACTCGCGCAGCATCGCCGCGGCGACAAGCGCCGACTCCGCACTCGAGGACTCTACCAGCGCCGCGTCGCCGATGAACTTGACGATCCGGCCTCGATCGGCGAGGACCGCCGCCCGCATCGCGGCCTGGAAGCGGCGGACGAGGGCGATCGCGCGGTCCTCGTCCTGCGCGCTCATGCGGCTGTAGCCGACCAGGTCCGTGAACCACACGACGGACAGCCGGTGTGGGAGGCGGTCTTCGGTCATCGATCTCCGGGAATGATCGTTCAGCTGGTCGGGAGCGCCTCCAAGGTACCGAGCCGCTGCGTCCGTGTCAGG
>DATFFS010000029.1:0-16769 GCA_035249945.1 Gemmatimonadota bacterium | reverse complement strand
AGAGCGAGCTCGATCGCCTCGCGCGCGTAGAAGAGACGATTGTCGAGGTGGAGGTAGGCTTCCGCGAGCGCCCGGTAGCCCGGCCCCGCGGGGTAGCCCTCGCGCACGGCGCGCTCGAACTGCTCGCGAGCCGACCAGGCGTCTCCGGCCGCCAGCTCCGCCTGCCCGGCCGCGAACTCTTCCGCGCCTCGCTCCTGCCCTGCGGCTCCGCGCAGCACTCCCAGGAGTAGCGCGGCGGCCACGACGGCCGAGCGGAGGCTGGACGAGCGGGTCAGCGGAATTCGGTCTCCTCGAGCAGGGGCCCGGAAGCTAAACGGGCGGGCGCGGGGCGAGGTTCAAGCCCGGCAGCGATCGCCTCGGCCAGGTCCAGGATCGCGCCCGCGGCGTCGACGCCGCACACGCGCTCCAGGCCCTCGAAGCCCGGCGAGGCGTTGACCTCGTTCACCCGGGGCCCGTCCCGCGCCTCGAGCAGGTCGACGCCTGCGACGTCCAGGCCGATCGCGCTCGCGGCCGCGACCGCCAGCTCCGCGTAGTGCGGGTCCAGCTCCACGCGCGCTCCCGAGCCGCCGCGATGGATGTTCGACCGCCACTCCCCCGCCGGCGCCTGCCGGCGCATGGCCGCGACGATCCTCCCGCCGACGACCAGCGCGCGGATGTCCCGGCCGGCCGAGTCTCCCACGTATTCCTGGACGATCACGTCCTGCCGCAGTCCCCAGAGCGCATCCAGCGTGGAGGCGGCCGCGGCGCGGGTCTCGGCCAGGATCACGCCCACGCCCTGGGTACCCTGCAGGAGCTTGAGGACCACCGGCGGCCCGCCGACCATCTCGAGCGCCTGATCGACCTGGTCCGGCCCGCGGGCGAGCACCGTTCGTGGAACGGCGATGCCCCCCGCCGCGAGGGTCTGGAGAGCGACGAGCTTGTCGCGCGCGCGTCGGATGGCGGCCGCGCCATTGACCAGCGGAATGCCCATGGCCTCGAGATGGCTGACCACCGCGACTCCCTGTCCGGGCAGCGACGCTCCGATCCGGGGAACCGCGACGTCGATCGAGGGCACGTCCCGGTCGCGGAAGAAGATGCGCATTCCTGCGGAACCGATACCCAGGCCGCACTCCAGCGGGTCGGCGATCGACAGCTCGTGCCCACGGGCTCCGGCGCTCTCGCGGAACCGGCGCGTCGAGTAGAGCCATTGCTGCCGCGAGAGCAGCAGGAGGTTCATGCGCGGTCCGGAGCTCCGGGATCCGAAGCGCGTTCGACGGAGGTATGTTCCCGCCGCAGGAGACGGCGGTGTTCGCGGCGAATGGCGAGGTCGCTGGGAAGCGAGACCGCGAACATCGCGATCAGTCCCACGCAGGCGCCGGCGTAGATCGCGTAGATCGCGTCACCCTGCCACGACCAGAATCCGAAATCGAGCGCGATCGGCTGACCGCGGTTGACGAGCGCGAACAGGACCAGGAGCGCGACGGCGACGAACGCCCCGGCGATCGCGACGATCCTCGCCGGTCTCAAGCGTTCGCGTCCAGCACGGACAGCTCGAGCAGCCCCCCGCGCTCGCCCGAGTCCGGGCGCTCGAGCTCGCCATGGAGCGTGATGCCCGACAGGCCGGTGACGCGGACCGGCACGATCTCCCCGACGAGCGTCGTGTCGCCCGGCAGGACGACCGTTTCGCGTTGCTCCGTCCATCCGGACACCAGGTCCCGGCCGCGTTTGGCGGCCCCCTGGATCAGAACGTCCTGGACCGTGCCGACCTTCTCCATGAGGTAGGCAACCCCGATCCCGCGCTGGAGCGCGTTCAGGGCCTCGAGCCGCTCGACCGCCACCGCGTGAGGGACGACTCCGTCCAGGATCGTGGCCGCCGGCGTGTGCGGGCGCGGAGAGTAGACGAACACGTAGGCGAAGTTGTAGCGGACCTCGGCCATGAGATCGAAGGTGGCCTGGAAATCGGCATCGGTCTCTCCCGGGAATCCGACGATGACGTCGGTCGAGAGAGCGCATCCCGGAACCGCTTCCCGCAGCATCTCGACTCTCTCCTTGTACCACGCCGCGGTGTGCTCCCGGCGCATGGCTGCCAGGATGCGGTCCGAGCCGGACTGCACCGGCAGGTGGACGTGCTCGCAAATCGCCGGATGGGCTGCGATCGCGTCCACGAGTCGTGCCGTGAAGTCCCATGGATGGCTGGTGGTGAAGCGAACTCTGCGCAGCCCTTCGACCTCCGCGACCGCCGCCAGGAGGTCCGGGAAATCCCAGTCACCGGACCGGTAGGAGTTGACGTTCTGCCCCAGCAGCGTGACCTCGCGGGCGCCCTCGTCCACCGCGCGGCGCACTTCCTCCAGGATACCCTCGGGCGAGCGGCACTTTTCGCGGCCGCGGGTGAAGGGAACGATGCAATACGAGCAGAACTTGTCGCAGCCGCGCATGATCGTGACCCATGCGGCGCAGCGCTCGATGCGGAAGGGCTCGAGATCCTCGTAGTTCTCGCTGCGGCTGAACCGGTCGAGGACCACCCGCTCGCCGTCGTCGACGCGATCAAGCACCTCGGGCAGGTGGCGATAGCTGTCGGGGCCCACGACGAAGTCGACGTGCGCGAGCTCCAGCAGCTCCCTGCCGAGCTCCTTGGCCACGCACCCCGCCACTCCCAGGCGGACGCCCGGCCGCTCCAGCTTGTGCATGTTGAGCTGTCCCACGCGCCCGATGACCCGCTGCTCGGCGTGGTCGCGGATGGCGCACGTGTTGACGATCACGACCTCGGCCTCCGCCGGATCGTCCACACGCACGTGGCCTTCACGCTTGAGGACGCCGCCCATGAGCTCGGCGTCCGCCACGTTCATCTGACAGCCGTAGGTTTCGATGTAGTATCGTCTTGGCGGGGACATGGAGGACCCGAATATAGAGCCCTCGAACACCCGCGCACAGCGATTCGCCAGCGGCTCGCCGGCGCTTCGCTAGCTCTCTCGGTCGTCCGCCCGGGTGCCCGGAAGGCGGGAGTACAGAAGCGCGCCCGCCGCGCGATCGAATGCCGTCAGCTCCGGTGTGCGGATGATGCCGGCCATCATGCTCGCCGTCGCGCCGTCCATGTGCGCGAGTCCCAGCGCGTGGCCGAGCTCATGGCCCAACACGGCCTGCCGCGAAATCCCCGCCGAGGCGCCGGTGAGGCGGGAGAAACGAAGCCGGACCGTCGCGCTCGCGATCACGCCTTCGGCGTCGCGCGACGGTGTCGCGGTCCCGGCCGCGGTCGCGTTCGGGTAGTGCGCCGGATCCTCATCGAACACGATGACCAGGGTCCCCGGGGTGCCGGGAGCGGGCGGGCTCGACCCCACCGTCACCGAGCTCGCCAAAAGCGCCCCGCCGGTCCATTCCGAGACGAACCGAGGCGCCAGCGCGGCGACCTGCTCCACCCACTCGGCCGGGACGGCGCCTACCGCGAAGGCGTGGGGCCGCACGTCGACGTAGACCGCCGGTGAGGACAGCCACCGCAGCGTGCCCGTCGAATGGTCGCGCGCGACGTCGTTGAAGGCCGTCATGTCGAAGGTTCTGGGAACGAGCGCGAACCGTCCCGCCGAGCCGGCGAGCGATGCGACCCGGTCGTAGTATCCCGAGCCGGAGAGGGTGACGTGCGTGGCACCGGCGGCCTCTAGCAGGAAGCGCCCGTCGGCGCCCGTCGAGGTCGAAACCCCGCCCGCCGACACGCGGACGCCGGCGATCGGCGCTCCGCTGACCTGGTCGATGACCCGACCCCCGATCTCCACGCGAGACTCCGCCACCGAAGACGCCGGCTCGGGACCCACGGGTCCGGCTCCGGCCCCCGAGCAGCCGACGAGGGCTGCCACGGCCAGGACGGCGATCGAGTGGTGGAATCCGGGAGAGCGAGGCCTGTTTCGCATGGCTCCCGAGCAGGTAGCAGAGGGCGTGCCCCCGCACGAAGGGGACAACCGCGTCCGTTGTCAAGGGAGCGGGGATTCGCCGCCCTGCTTCCGCCGTAGTGGAAGGGCGTTGCCGATCGAGGGGTGCGCCCGTTCCGACTCTGACGACCGGAGCGGAGCATCCGTTCCCTTCGGGGAGAGAATTTCGGGGCATACGCGAAAGGGGTCCCGCCCTCGCCGAACGGCTCGGAGCGGGACCCCTTCGCAGGATCCTGCGGGACAGACGCGGAACGCTAAAAGCGGAACAGGACTCCGCCGGAGAACGCCGGGTTGTGAAGGACCTTGTCGTCGAGCGGGCAATGGGAGAAATCGCTGGTCTCGTCGATCGGCTCGGCCTCCGCGCTGCAGAACTGGATGGCGTCGCGGACGTCCACCCGCAGGCCCGCGTGCCGGCCGAGGTTCACGATCACGCCGCCGCCGAGCGCGATGACCAGCTCGCTGGCCCAGGACTCCCCCTGGAGCAGGATCCCTCGCCGCTCGAATTCGTCGTAGGAGTAGTGCATGCCTCCGGCGCCCGCCGACAGGGCCACCTGGACGGCCGCGGAATCAGGCGCGAGGAAGACCAGGTCTGCGTGATAGAGGTGAAGCCGGCCGTCCACCTCGCCGAACCCTTCCGACGTGGCGTCGAGCGAGGCGTGGCCGTAGCTGGCCTCGATCGCCCAGCGCGGCGTGAAGCGGTATGCGAGGCGCGCGCCCAGCAGGGCCGATGCCTCCGTCGTCATCCCGACACCGTCGAGCTCGTCGTCCGCGATCGCGAAGCTTCCGGCATAGCCGGTTACGAACCAGCGCGGGTATTCCGGGGCCGGGTCGGGCGCGCTGTCCTGCGCCGCGGCCGGCGACCACAGAGCTCCCACGATCGCCAGCGTCAGCATGATCCTCATGTGGCTTCCTCGCTTTGGATTGCCGGCGCAGTGCGCGCCGATCGTTGAATCCCGCAATCGGCGCGAATCCTTCGCGCCTCCGCATAGTCGGGCTGAAGCTCGAGCGTCCGATCGAGGTGCTCGAGCGCCTGATCGCAACGTCCCAGGCCGGCCAGAGCGTATCCGACGTTGAAGTGGACCTGCGCCGCGTCGGGATGCGACGCGAGATACGCCTCGTACGCGGCGATCGACTCCTCCACCCTGCCGAGCATCTGCAGATCGAATCCCTGCAGGAAGAGGGCCTCCGCGTAGTCGTGCCGTATCGCCTCGACCAGACGCAGGAACTCCAGCGAACGGCGGTACTCGCCGGCGCGGTACGCGGCGAACGCCGCCTCGTAGTGCAGCTCCAGCGCTCGATCGACCGCCGCCGGGCCTCCGCGCGCCTCGTCCTCGCAGAGCTCGAGATACCGTCGCGCCGCGGCATGCTCGGGACGGTCTCGAAGGATCCGGGCGAGATCGTCGACGGCCTGCCCGCACTTCCCCATCGAGACCCGGGCATACGCCAGGTCGAAGCGAGCATCGATGTGGTCGGGGCGGGCGGTCAGGTAGATCGAGTAGGCGCGGGTGGACTCCTCTGATTCCCCGAGCATCAGCAGGGCGTGCGCCTCCACGAAGCGCGCGTCGGCGTGCGCGGGATCGAGCTCGAGCACCGACCGCGCGGCGGCGAGCGCGCCGTCGAAGAACCCGGCGCGCGAGCGGGCGAGGGCGAGGCGGTATCGATACTGGATGTTCCCCGGATCGAGCGCCGCCGCCTCCTCCGCCGCCACCACGGCTTCATCCAGCGCGTCGACCCGGTCGAGCGCGACCGAGAGCCAGTGGTGCGCCTCCGGCCAGTCGGGCGCCATCCGCGCCACGCCGCGCAGCCGGGCCAGGCCCTCCTCGGTCTCACCCTGGTCGAGCGCGAGGAGCCCGAGGTTGATGTGCGCGAGGACGTAGTTGGGACTCATCTCGACCGCGCGCTCGAGATGCTCTCGGACCCGCGGGTCGGCGCGATCCGGGAGGCTCATCGCGTAGTTCATGTGCGCCAGGGCCTCACCACCGTGCTCCACGCTGTGGGCCCACAGGCTCGTCTCGGTGCGGTAGATCCGATTCATCGAAAACGACGTGACGGCCAGCGCGAGCACCACCACCGACCCGATCGCCGCCGCCACTCGCGGGCGGAGGAACCGCACAGCCAGCAGTCCCGCCACCAGGTACAGGAGCCAGCTCGACGGAAACGCGCGATAGTGGACCGCGAGATGGCTGATCGGGATCACCGAGGACTCCGGCAGCATGAACGCCCAGTAGCCCAGGATCCCGAATGCCGCCACCGGCGCCGCGCGCCGGACCCATAGCGCCAGGACGAGGCTGGCGGCGATCGCACCCAGCCCGAGCAGCACGCGCGGATCGAGCAGGGCCGTCCGCAGGGTGGCATAGGGCGCCATGCGGATCGCCTCGGGCCAGAAGAAGTTCTGGAGATACTCGCTCAGATGGATGTCCGCCTGGGAGAACGCGTACGTCCAGGACCACGGAGCGCTGGACTGGACGCGAGACAGATCGCCGAAATCGAGCAGCAGCCACGCCGCCGCGAGATGCCCCGTCACGACCGCGGCGTACGGAAGCGCGCGCCGCCAGGGGCGAGCGGTGCGGAGGCTCTTCCCGCCGATGGTCCATTCCCAGAGCAGGATCAGGAGTGGCGCGATCGCGGCCGTGACCTTGGAGAGAAGCGCGAGCTCGAGGAGCGAGAGCGCCAGGGCCCAGCGCCAGGGACCCGGTCGATCGCCGCCGCGAGCGTAGACCAGGAGCGAGCCCAGGAGGAACGCCTGCATGAGAAGCAGGTCGCGCGCCAGGATGTAGTTCACGGGATAGCCGGATAGCGGATGCACCGCGTAGACGAGCGCGACCAGGAGCGCGGCGCCGCGTGCATGGGCCCCGGCCGGGAGTCCGCGCGGGCGTGCGAGGGACAGCATCCGCGCGACGAGCAGGAACACCAGCACGCAGCCCGCGAGATGGATCGCGATGTTGACGACGTGGTAGCCCGGCAGATCGAGCCCGCCGAGCGCGTAGTTCAGCGACAGAGACAGCGGGAGGAGCGGGCGGTACTGGCCGATCTGGTTGAGCGCCGACTCCGAGACCCCGCGGCTGCCCGAGATCGTTCCCGGATCCGTGAAGTGACGCAGGACCGGAGATACGCGCCGGATCTCGGGGTTGTCCCGGATCCGGTACAGGTCGTCGAGGTGGAACCCGTTGCGGAGCGTGTTCGAGTACGTGGCCGCGACCGCGAGCGCGAGCACCAGGATCGGAACCGCGCGCGCCCACCAGCCGCGCGGCGTTCCGCTGCTTTCGTGCCTCTCGCTGGCGCTCATCCTGTCTCTTTCGCGTTCGCGGTCCGCAAGGAGAAGGGGCAGAGGGTGGCCCCTGCCCCTTCCGAATAGCGCACTGCCGTTCCCCCGATCGGCTAGCTGCTACAGAGCGCCACGGCCGTCAGCGAGGCGGTGTCGCTGCCCCCCAGGCTCGCAGTGATGTTCAGCGTCACCTGCCACGTGTCACCGCTCAGCGTGCCCGGGAGTCCCGAGGAAGCCGGCTTCGAGGACAGCATGATGACCTTGGCGTAGTCGTTGTTGTCGGTCAGGAGCAGGTCCCAGCCGCCGCTCAGGGCGACTTCCCCGGCCGGACATGTGACCGTGTCCGTGATCTGTCCCGCGGCGGGACCGCCGATCGCGGGAGACGCGGACGTCGTCACGACGCCCTGCGTGCTCAGCGGACCGACGGGACCAGAGGGACCCGAGGGGCCTTGTGAGCCGGACGGGCCTTGCGGACCGCTCGGGCCGGTCGCGCCGGCGGGGCCGCTCGGACCCTGGGCGCCACTCGGGCCCGCGACGCCTGGAACGCCGGGATCACCCTGCGGACCCTGCGGGCCGGTGGGACCTACCGGACCCTGGGCGCCATCGGCGCCGTCATTTCCCGCCGGACCCTGCGAACCGCTCGGACCCTGCGGGCCACTCGGACCCGCCGGACCCTGCGCCCCATCGGCGCCGTCATTTCCTGCCGGGCCCTGCGGGCCGCTCGGACCCGGATCACCCTCGGGACCCTGCGGACCGCTCGGGCCCGCCGGTCCCTGCGCGCCGTCGGCGCCGTCGCTTCCTGCGGGACCCTGGGGTCCGCTCGGACCCGCCGGTCCCTGCGAGCCGTCGGCACCGTCGTCTCCTGCCGGACCCTGCGGACCGCTCGGACCCGGAGAACCCGGCGCCCCATCACTTCCAGCAGGGCCTGCGGGACCGCTCGGACCCGCCGGACCCTGTGCGCCGTCGGTGCCGTCGCTTCCTGCCGGACCCTGCGGGCCGCTCGGACCCGCCGGACCCTGCACGCCATCGGCGCCGTCGTCTCCTGCCGGCCCCTGCGGACCGCTCGGACCCGGAGAACCCGGCGCCCCATCACTTCCAGCAGGTCCTGCGGGACCGCTCGGACCCGCCGGCCCCTGCGCGCCGTCAGCGCCATCGTTTCCTGCGGGGCCCTGCGGACCGCTCGGACCCGCCGGACCGGCGATTCCCTGCGGGCCGATCGGCCCCTGCTCGCCGGGCACACCTGTGGAGGGACCCGGAGGACCGGATGGACCGCTCGGCCCCGGAGGACCGGATGGACCGGCGGCACCACCGGCCTCCGAGCCCCACGTGAAGTAGATGTGATCGGAGCCTGGAACGCACGCGCTCGGAAGACCGGCCTCACGTATCCTGTAGATGACGCCGCCGGGAACGTGGTAGCACGCCTCGATCGTCTCGCCCTGCGCGGGAGTCAACGTCCTTCCGTCGCCGCCGGGCGATGACTGCGCGTGAAGACCACGCGGCACGACCATGAGCAGCAGCGCCGTGACCGCATGGATCAGTATCCAACGGCGTCGGTTCATCTCAACCCCTGTCCTGCTGAAGAGTGGGAGACTTCTGGGAATTCGGTGCGAATTGGGTATTGCCCGCGAGGAACGACCTCGTTTCCTGCACGTAGACGACGATCGCATCGAGAATCGGCTCGTCGCCGGCCTCGTAACCCGGCGCGCTCTGCCGATACTGCGCCGGACAGTTGCCCAGGCGATCCACGATCGACTGGAGCTGCTGCCTGTCCTTGCTGGCCCACGGATCCACCACGCTGGCCGCGTCCAGGAATTCCATGAGCTCGTGGCACGGCTGCGCGGACGACTGATCGGCCAGCAATGCCGGAAGCCAGTTGAAGAAGAGCTCCGGCTGGCCGCCGGGACCCACGGGGTGCTTCTCGCTGCACGAGCATAGGAGCATGGCGATGGCAAGAACGATGCCCGCCTTGATGCCGAAGTGATTCATGTTCACACCCTTTCCGACATGGCTTTGCACGATCTCGAGGCCAAAAGGAGCCCCACCCTACCATGTCCGGAAAACGGGAGTCAAAGGAATGGAAGCCGACTTCCGTTAATGGGGAACTGCGATGCCGTGCGGTGGGTGCGGCTAGCGGGATGCGGAGCTCGAATCGGCTCCGAAAACGGTGGGGAGACCCGCGTCCTTCCAGCCCTGGAGGCCGGCGCGCATGTCGTAGATCTCTTCGTAGCCGAGCTGGTCGAGCGCCTCATACGCATACTGCGAGATCGGGCAGGTCTCGGACGAGCAATACACGACGATGCGTTGATCGCGTGGAGGAAGCAGTCCTCCCGCACGAATCTCGACGTACGGCAGGTTGATCGCTCCGGGGATGTGTTCCCGCGAGTACTGGACCGCGTCACGCGCGTCGACCAGGACGAACTCGGTACCGCTCTCCCGCCACTCCCAGACACGCTCCGGCGACACGATCAGCAGACCGTCCCGAACCTCCGGAGCGGGCACGGAGAGCGGGAGGGTGTCTACTCCGGCGGCCGCCGTGGACTCTCCTTCGGCCTGGGAGCCTCCGCAGGCCGACACGACCGCGAGGAGCGCGACGAGCTTCGCATCACACAGAGCACGGATCTTCATCGAGGCACCTCCCGCTCGTTGGTTCCGAGTCCTTCCAGCCATTGCTCGACGGTGTCCGCCTGCGCCGTTCCGGCGGGGACCATCGCCAGAAATCGCTCCCACGCCACGCGCGCCTGATCGGTATCGCCCATGCCGTCCCGATACACGACTCCCTGGAGCAAATATACCTCCGGCGTCTCCGGCGAGAGACGCGCCGCGATCTCCAGCTCCCCGTGCGCCTCCTCCCACCGTCGCTGGTACATGAGCGCGACCGCCAGGTCGGCGTGCACGCCCGCATTGTCGGGCGCCATGTCCGCCGCCCGACGCAGGTAGCGCTCGGCGGATGCGAAATCCCCGCTTTCCAGCGACCGCATTCCCAGCTGCGCGTACTCTTCGGGGCCGATCGCGTGGGGCGGGCGTGCCGTGTCCGTCGGGGAAGCATTTCGCGGCGCCAGCGCGTAGCCCGCGACGAACCCCACGCTGAGGGCAACGAACGTGGCAACCACGAGGGCGCGTGGTCCCGACGGTAGCGTCATGCCGCTCCTAGCGCTGCGGGGTTGCCGAGTCGGCGGGGTCGATCGCGGGCGCGTCCAGCGGCGCCCGATCATCGCCTGCCGGCGCCTCCCTGTCCAGGGTTGCCGAGTCCGGCTGCTCGATGGTGTCAGCCATTTCGGTCGCGGGCTGATCGAACTCGATCGGCTCCGAAGGGATCCGCTCGGGAGGCACCTCCGGTTCCTCCATCTCTCGAGCCGTCTCCTCCTCGGCCAGGGAAGGGCCTTCGTACCAGCGTCCCATACGAGCGAGGATCATTCGCTGGCGCCCGCGCAACGCGCCACTGGGTTCGGCGGGGTTGCGGGACAGTGGCGCCGGCAACGTCGCGGCCAACAGCGCCGACTGCTCTCGGGTGAGCGCTCCGGGCGAGCGCTCGAAATACTCGCCCGACGCGGCCCCCACGCCGAAGATGCCCGGACCCAGCTCGACCACGTTGAGATACATCTCGAGGATCCGATCTTTCGTGAGCCACAGCTCGAGCCAGCCGGTCAGGATCGCCTCGCGGCCCTTGCGAAGGAAATTCCGCGAAGGGTCGAGATAGACGTTCTTCGCCGTCTGCTGGCTGATCGTGCTCGCCCCGCGCAGCCGCCGGCCGCTGCGGTTGCCTCGCCACGCCTCGCGAATCTGCTCGAAATCGAAGCCCTCGTGCTCGTAGAAGCGAGTGTCCTCCGCGACCAGGACGGCGCGGAAGAGGGTCTCCGGCATCTCCGCGATCGGATGCCACTCGTGGCGGGGATGCAGCTCGGTTCCGCGCGCCGCGGCCTCCGCGACCCGGTACCCCATCAGTCCGGACGCCCGTGGCGGTACGACCGAATGCCAGCAGACGGCGGGAAACCAGGCCATCGCGGAGAGGACGTACAGGAACGGCGACAGGATAGCCAGCAGGAGCAGTCGGGCGGCCACGAGGACAATATATCGAGAAGCCCCACGCGCCGGGCGTCCCGGCCCTAGACTTAGCCCGAAGCTTCGGCTATGCTGCGCCCGTCACATTTTCGTCATCCGACCGTCTTTTCGCCTGAAATCCACCGTCCCCACTCCCCGAGGGTCCATGCTCAAGAGGTTCATGCCGCGCGAAACCAGCTTCTTCGAATTCTTCGAGCGCCATGCGGCCACCACGGTTCGCGGCTGTAAGGAGCTGCTGGATCTTACGAACGAGAGCAAGGACTTCGAGGCCGGGGCCCGCCGGATAAAGGACATCGAGCACGAGGCCGATTCCATCACCCACGATTGCGTCGAAGCACTGCATCGGACCTTTATCACGCCGATCGATCGGGATCATATCCACATGCTGATCTCCAGGATGGACGACATCATGGATTACGTGGAAACGGTCAGCGAACAGTTCGTCCTCTACAACATCGATCACGTGAGCACCGCCGCGCAGGAGCTGGCAGCCGTTCTCCTCGAGTCCGCCGAGCACGTCGAAGGGGCGGTCAAGGGCCTGCGCGACATGAAGCACGCCGAGGCGATCAGAGAGCATTGCATCGAGGTCAATCGCCTCGAGAACAGAGGTGACGAGCTGCTGCGCAGGGCCGTCGCAAGGCTATTCGACGAGGAGAAGGATCCCATCGCGATCATCAAATGGAAGGAGATCTACGAGAACCTCGAGATCGCGACCGATCGCTGCGAAGACGTGGCGAACATCATCGAAGGCATCGTCCTCGAGAACGTCTGATGGATTTCATCTGGATCGTCGTCATCCTGACGGTCGCGGTGGCGTTCATCTTCGACGTCATCAACGGCTTCCATGACGCAGCCAACTCGATCGCCACGATCGTATCCACCCGGGTCCTGCGCCCCCGCTACGCTGTTCTCTGGGCCGCGTTTTTCAACTTCGTCGCCATGTTCATCTTCGCGCCGCGCGTAGCGGACACGATCTCGAAGATCGTCGACGTCCAGGCAGACGACGACACCTACGTCTGGGTGGTGCTGGCGGGTCTCATCGGAGCGATCATCTGGGACCTCTTGACCTGGTGGTGGGGCATTCCGACGAGCTCGTCTCACGCCCTCATCGGGGGTTTCGCCGGCGCCGGGGTCGCGCACGCCGGCTTCGACATCCTCAACTGGGACCTCATCCTCCTGACGGTCGGTTTCATCCCCCTGGCGCCACTCATCGGCCTGGTGGCCGCGGTGGGCCTCATGATAGCGGTAGCGTGGATCTTCCGGAGCTGGCGGCCGGCCGCCGTGGACAGCCTCTTCCGAAAAGGCCAGTTCGTCTCCGCGGCGCTGTATTCGCTGGGACACGGCGGGAACGACGCCCAGAAGACGATGGGCATCATCGTCGCGCTGCTGATCGCGGCCGGCTCGCTGGCCCCCGGCACCGAGCTCTCCCTCACGGATCCGAGCACTCTGTGGATCATCCTGGGAGCGCACAGCGCGATGGCGATCGGCACCGCGTTCGGCGGCTGGCGCATCGTCCGCACGATGGGGATGAAGATCACCGAGCTCAAGCCGTACGGCGGCTTCTGCGCCGAGACGGGCGGCGCCTTCACGCTGTTCCTGGCGACACACATGGGCGTGCCGGTATCGACCACCCACACCATCACCGGCGCGATCGTGGGGGTCGGCTCCACGCGTGGGGCGTCCGCCGTGAAGTGGGGGCTCGCCGGGCGCATCGTCTGGGCGTGGATCCTGACGATCCCGGCGGCCGCGCTGGTTGCGTCGGCGACCTACATGCTTACGACGCTCTTCCACGCCCGCTGAGCTGCCGGCGCGCCGTAGGTGGTGCGCCCAAGAGGATTCGAACCTCTGACCTACAGCTCCGGAGGCGGCTTGAACGCTGGAGTCTGCGTCAGCGGGCGTTGATTTTTAAGGGGTTACGAGATCGGATCGTCGGCTAGCGTCGATCCGCGTCGGGTGTTTTGGCACCACCGTTGGCACCGCGCCGGACGCTTGGAGTAGTATTCCCTCCCCATGGCGATGATAGAAAAAGGCGACCGGGGGAAGTGTCCCCACTGCGGCACCGCTGTCCAGTTCACGCCAGGATTAACCGAGCATCTGATACCGATGCATGGGGAGCCTAGGGTGGAATACTCGGACTATGGATTTCATAGCCTTGTGTACAAGTATGGGGAAGAATCCAATCTAAAGCTTAGCGTTGTGGAGTGTCCGAGCTGCTCCCAAATCGTGATTTCCGCTGACCTTCCGGGGCCCGTTCTCGGTGAGAAGCTCCAGACCAGGATTCAGCCTGTGCTGTGGCCCAACAGACCGTCCATTTCGATTCCCGAAGAAGTCCCCGCGCATATCGCAACGGATTATTTGGAAGCCGTAACTGTTCGCGATCTAAGCCCTCGGGCCGCCGCCGCTCTCGCACGCCGCTGTCTACAATCAACGCTCATTCATGCGGGAAAAGTGCGTGAGAATGCAGATCTTGCTCAACAGATTGAGGAGGTTCTGCCCGACCTTCCGGGGTATCTGGGAGACGATGTAGATGCAATTCGTAATGTTGGGAACTTTGCGGCGCATCCCCTAAAGAGCAAAGAACCGGAGCGGCTACTCGATGTAGAGGAGGACGAGCTGGAGTGGTCGCTTGAAGTTCTGGCGCGGCTATTCGACTTCTACTACGTCAGCCGCCCGAGATCCGAATCCCGCCGAGCCCGACTCAATGAAAAGCTGGAGAGCGCCGGCAAACCACCGCTTAAGAAGCGGGATCGGGACTGAAAGAGCTATCTCTCGGCCATCTGCAGGTCGATCAGACGGTACTCCCCCCGGCCAGTGTGTTCAACTAAACAACGGAAGTTGGTCCGCAGTTTCGCTCCGAAGCGGTTCTCGGAATCGACATAGGAGAGATATTCCCAGACTGGCCCAACGTTGTCGGCCTCGAACCCCCACGGGAAGTCCGCACTTGCGGGAGACACCAGCCTGGCCTCGACAAACTGCCTACACGCCGTTACGGCCCCCGCTTCATCTCCCGCCGCTTCCTCCAGCGAGTCGGCCAAGGCCTCCGCCCGCTCTTCTCGGGCCTCGGCTGAATCCGCCTCAGCGCGAGCTCGGGCCACCGAATCAGCGCGCGCGTCCGACTCGGCTTCCCATCGTTCGATAGTGCTGGCGCAAGGCCCGAGAAGAAGCGCGGTACATCCGCCGATTACAACAAGCGTCCCCGCCCCTACCCAGACAAATAGTTTCGCGGTTGACACTATTAAATCTCCGCTGTGAGGAAGAGAATAAGTCGGGCCGGATTTCTCCCGGTCCTCTTGGCAGGATAAAACGGTACTGCGGCATTTGTAAAGTGAAGCGATCCCGACTTATGAGCGGGACAGGGCCTCCAGCCGTTCCTTCACTTGGGCGGAGTGCTGCTCGATTCGGTACTCCACTAGCTCCGCCCTATGCCGGACTTCTCCCAAGTGCCCGTACACTCGATCCACGAGCGAGCGACCGCCATGCCCCATTTCCTTTGCCACCGTCCACGGTGAGACAGGCGCGTCACGATCGAGGGTCTGGAGCCGCGCCGCGCAGTACGAGTGCCGGAACATCTTCGTTCGGATTTCTCCCGTCTTCCATCCCGCTCGCTTACCTATGGCGTCCATGTCCCGGCGCGTATCGGTAATCAGCTCTTCCCCGCTCACCTTGGGCGACGGAAACAGGAGCTCGCCGTGCGGGACGTCCGGATCGAAGACGTAGGCGCGGAGGATCTCCTCGATCTGCCTTCTGGAGCGCCCGGAGATCGGGCTGACAGCGTCGGAGCGGACACCGGAGGTGCGCGGCCTCACCCACCTCCACCTCCGGAAGAACCGGAACGGCCCCACGCGCGAGATCGACCTCCAGTTCCAGGAACTCACCTGGACCTTCATCGAACGCGAGAGCTTCCAGCGATGAGCCCGCAGATCCAGAAAGAGCGGAAGTGGGCTTCCAGTCATTCGAGAGAAATGACCGGACTCTGCAGTCCGCTCTTTTGGAGAATGGACAGAAAGAAAAGACCGGACTCTCAAATCCGAGGCTAGGACTTCGGTAGGGACTTTCTCCATCGGGAACATCCTCCCTGTAAACGCAAAAAGCGGCCGACCCCAGGGGGTTCCCTGAGATTCAGCCGCTCATTCAGCGGGTACGGTTTGGGCCGAGCTCACGCCCAGCGTTGTTTACAATTTGTAGACCTATCCCCTATCGTGTCAAGTCGGATCAGGTCCAGCTACCAGATAGAGGGGAACGAATTGTCCGAGATCAATGACCATGTCTTGGTGCCGTTCGAGGATGGCGAGACTGTCGGATTTCAAGTCATTCGTTCGGCGGACGGGGAGCCTGCAGGGTTTCCGCGTGGTAGCGGTGGCCTCTACATCTTTCAAGCCAAGGGAGTATCGAACTACGGACCGGCCCTCCAGCGAGGTGCCTACGATCCGGGGCAAGCCCTAACCCTGGTGGCGGAACCCGAGAATCCCCACGATGCCAACGCGATCTCGATTTGGGATCGACACGGTCAGCACATGGTGGGCTATGTAAGTCGGGGGAATGCCGAAAGGTTGGCTCCGCGATTGAGGGCTGGAGTGGACATTAGGGGATATGTCCTCCGGATTGATAAGTGGAAGGGGGGACGCGCCCACCTGCACGCTTTGATTGTAGACATGGAAGAGGCCAGCATCGCTCTCCCGGAGGACGCTGGCGCACCGATTCCGGGGTCTTGGGATGAAAGCTAGATGAGCATCCAGAGTCGCTCGACATCCGCCAGCGCATCCAGGATCTTCGACTTCTCTGTAGTAGGTCTGCCGACCGCAAACACAGGCTGAATACTTATTCCTGCCTCAAACTCCTCCACCACACTAGCACTAATGATACTCCGAATCTCTGACCATTCTGGCGCTTCAAGTATGTTATCGTTTTCCCAATCGAAGTCGCGGGCAAACTGCTTGAGTCGTGCGATCCTTTCACGCCGGTAGTCTTCCTTGGATTTGGGGGCGGAGTGCGTTGAAGAAATTCGCGCATCTAGCGACTCGATTCTACCTTGGACTCGTTCAATCCCCTCACTAAGGCCATTGTACGCCTCGGCGATCAGGTTCCCTAGAAATCTCAGTGACGCCGTAAAAACGAATCCGCCGATTCCCGCGACGAGCACCCAGGCCAGGCTCACCCAAGTCAACCGACCCTGTAGAAATCCTACAGTGACTGCTCCGACGAGAGTTGCGAGTACATTCCAAATATCAGCCATGGGAGTACGGGCCCAAGCCCGTCCCCATACTCCTGGTCTATTCGCATTCACCATTCTTGCAGCTCTCCGAGATCCGCTCTACGGTTTGTCACCACGATTGACACCCCGTCATCCGGCGCTCAGTTGAGAGAGCCGGAGGATTACCTCTAAATCAATGTGCTAAATGAATTTAAGGTGGTGCGCCCAAGAGGATTCGAACCTCTGACCTACAGCTCCGGAGGCTGTCGCTCTATCCAGCTGAGCTATGGGCGCACGATCTTCAGGAGGGAAACTACCGGGTCATCGGCGAAACGACGACCAGACTGACGCGAAACCG